>CAMKAU010000030.1 GCA_946410595.1 uncultured Clostridia bacterium | reverse complement strand
CCCCGAGACGAAAGTTCCCGAAACCAAAGCTCCCGAAACGAAAGCCACCGGCACCGCTCCGGCGGAGCAGTCCGGTGAACAGGGCGGTATGCCCGCCTACGTCTGGATCATCATCGGCGCCGTGGTCGTTTGCGGCGTTGTGATCGGCGTGATCCTTGCCAAAAAGAAAAAATAACCCTTTCCCGCCGAACGGCGCCGTCGCCTGACCGGCCGTTTGCGCGGATCATCCGGAAAAAGTAAGAAAAGCGCGGCGCGCCGCCGGCTTTTGCCGAACGTGCGCTCGGCTTAAAAAAATCCTGAAAGGAGAATCAAAATGAAACGTTTGCTCTCTCTGTTGCTTTGCGTCTTTGTTCTGCTCTCCTCCTGCGTCCTGTTTTCCTTTACCGCGGCGGCGGATGAAGCGGTCGTCTACGTCAAGGACGGCGGGACCGGAGACGGCTCCTCCGCCTCCTCGCCTCTCGGCGCGCTTGACGACGCGCTCAAGGCGATCGCCTCGACCGGCGGCACCGTAAAGGTGGTGGACGCCGTCACGATCGCCGGTAATACCGCGGCGACCGCCGAGGTCGATACCTACTACGCGGAACCGGCTCACACCCAGCGGATCACGATCACCTCCGCCGATCCCGCAAACAAGGCGAAGCTCATTTTTCCCGTTGCCTGCAAGTGGTACGCGCTCTCCGGCCCGACCGTCTTTGAACAGATCGGTCTGGTCGACAACGCGGAAACGTATACCCGCATCCTCGGGCGCGGCAACCACGTCACGATGGGCGAAGGACTCGATATGTACTACGGCGAGACCCTCCAGACCGTTTCCGACGTAAGCGCCAGCACGATGATGGGCTTTACGGTGATCGGGATCACCAACGCCGGCGCGGAGTATACCGGCTTCGAGGCGTCCGATACGAAGATCACGGTCAAGTCCGGCGTTTACTTCCTCATTCAGGCATATACCCGCAACATTGCCGAGCCCGTTGAACAGACCGGGAACGCCTATCTGGAGTTCCTCGGCGATTTTGCTTCCCGGCAGCTGGGATGTGCCAATACGGCGGGAAAGAACCCGCTCTGCACCGGCCAGGCGTACGTTTACTGGGCGGCGAAGGTGATCTGTTGGCGGCTTTTCCCCGGCTATACTAATCAGGGCAAGCCGTTTACCGCAAACTTCTTCCTCGTTGACGGCGCGGCGTTCGGCAAGGATACGAACCCCGAGGAGACGCAGACCCCCGTCGGCGCCGGCAAGATCAAGACGCTCAATATCTGGCACGATACCAGCGCCTCCGCGACCGCGCTTGCCGATCACTTCAAGAGCAACTATAACATTACTCAGGCGGAGGGCAGCGTCAATCAGGCCGCCCTTGCCGACTATAACGGACCGGCGTACCGGATCCCGGATGATCCGGCTCCGCTGGAGGATACCGGAACGGGTACCGGAACCGGAACGGGTACCGGTACAGGGACAGGCACCGCCCCGAACACCGGAGACGGCTTTGCCTATGCGGCCGCCGCGGCGCTCCTCGCGCTCGCCGGCGCCCTCGTCTTCCGCAAAAAAGCGAGAGAATAATCTCTTCCCGGCGGGCTCTGCCCGCGGCAAAAGAAAAACCCCGTCGGACCCGACGGGGTTTTTCTGGTGCTCCTGCGGAGAATCGAACTCCGGACACCTTGATTAAAAGTCAAGTGCTCTACCAGCTGAGCTACAGGGGCGCTCCAAACGCTTATATAGCATAGCACACGGGGGCGGTTTTGTCAACAGTTTTTTCTCGTTTTGCCCCATCTTTTCTTTTTCTCTCCCTCTTGCGCTTTTTCGCGGAGCGTGTTATACTGGACGGGAAGTTGATTTTTTCATCAAGAAGGAGCTGTTATGGATTCGCAGCAAAAGGAAAAAAAGACCGGCCGGGAGCTTTTGCGGACGGTCAAGTACGCGCTTATCGCCGTATCCGCGGGGATCATCCAGATCGCGACTTTTACCCTCTTAAACGAACTTCTCCATTGGGACTGCTGGGTCAGTTATCTGATCGCGCTGGTCCTGAGCGTTCTCTGGAACTTCACCCTCAACCGCCGCTACACCTTCCGGAGCGCAGATAACGTAAAGAGGGCGATGCTGCTCGTCTTCCTCTACTATCTCGTTTTCACGCCGCTGAGCACGTGGCTCGAGGATTTTCTGACCGACACCTGCGGCTGGAACGAGTACCTCGTTACGGGGATCAATATGCTGATCAATTTTGTCACGGAGTTTCTCTATCAGAGGTTTTTCGTCTTCCGCAATACGCTGGACACGAACGACCTCGCCGAAAAGAAACGCCGCGCCGGGCGGATCTCCTGACGCCCCGGAGAGAAGAAAAAGAAAGACCTCCGCGCAGGCGGGGGTCTTTCGTTTCTCCGGGGAGACGGATTCTGAAGGAGACAACGGATTTGAATATACCTCATGCATCAATATCTTGCTCTGCCGGCGGAGGGGACTTTCTTTGTTTGCCGCCCGCGGAGGAAAAACGCGCCGCAAGCGGTCGTTCCCCCGTTTTCCCGTTTGGCGGATTTTGCCGCCGCGCCGCGATTTTTCTATTGAAATCATCGCTTCCGTCGTATATAATAAAAAAGCAAACCGAAAAAGACAACGCACAAAGGAAAAGAGGCGAAAACCGTCGTGACGTTTACCGTTCGCGTTCTGACCTCGGTCACATCCCCGCTCTTGCTTCTGATCGGGCTTTCTTATACCATTCTGACGGATACGTATATCCGGAGATTTCATAAGCGGATTATGTTTCTCGTGATCGCGCTGGTCGTAACGATGATCGCAAGCGACGTTCTCGACTATTACTTTTCCCACGTCCGTCCGCTTCCGATCGGCCGGCGCCTCAACAGTACCTACGGCTACGGGATGCTGCCGGTCCTGATCGTTTTATCCTATTATCTGGTCGGAGACCGCAGGAAGTTTCTGCCGGCGTGGTGCCTGGCGGGCGTCAACGCGGCGGTCTATTTCGTTTCGCTCTTTAACGGGATCGCGTTTTCGATCGGGCCGAGCAAAGTCTTCAAGCGGGGGCCGCTCGGCTATACCTGCCATATCATCTCCGCCCTTTTGCTGATCAACTTCCTTATCATGACGCTCCGCGAGTACGCGCGGCGCAAAAAGGTGTTTTCCGTTATCCCGGTCTTTTGCGCGGCGATCGTCGCGGGCGCCGTGCTGCTCGATATGTTTATGCCGGGGAACGACCAGCTGCTCGTTTCCTGTCTGACGATCGCGACCGTGATCTGCTGCATCATGTTTTATTCCTGGTTCCATCTCCAGTTCGTCAACGTGTACCAGGAAAACGTGATGGCGGAGCAGCGGATCAAGATCATGGTCTCCCAGATACAGCCGCACTTCCTTTTCAACACGATCGCCACCTTCCGGGCGCTCTGCCGGCGCGATCCCGACAAGGCGGCGACGGTGGCGGAAAAGTTCGGGCAGTATCTGCGCCAGAATCTGGACTCTCTCAATACGCCGGATCTGATCCCGATCCGGCGCGAGCTTGACCACACGCGGATCTACGCCGATATCGAGATGGTCCGCTTTGAAAACGTGCGCGTCGAATACGAGATCGAAGACGCGGCGTTCTCCCTGCCCGCGCTGACGATCCAGCCGATCGTGGAAAACGCGATCCGCCACGGCGTGCGCGGCAGGGAAGAGGGGCGCGTTCTCGTCAGCACCCGATTCTCCGGCGGGCGCCACGTCATAACCGTTTGGGATAACGGGGTCGGCTTCGATCCCGCCAAAGCGGCCAAACCAAGCGAAAGCCATATCGGGATTGCCAACGTCCGCGAGCGGATAGAAAAGCTCTGCGGCGGGACGATGACGATCGAGAGCGTGTTAAACGGGGGGACGACGGTTACCATCTCCATCCCCGAAACGGAGGAAAAGGGATGAGGATCGTTTGTGTCGACGACGAGCGGCTCCTCCTGGACGAGCTGACGGCGATGTGTATGGAGCTGCCCGGGGTCGAGGAGGTGAAGGGCTTTCTCTCCCCGGCGGAAGCGCTCGCCTGGCTGAAAGACCATCGCGCCGATCTCGCCCTGCTGGATATCGACATGCCGGAAATGAACGGTCTGGAGCTTGCCGCCGGGATCAAGGCGGACTCTCCCGACACCGCCGTCATCTTTATCACCGGCTATTCCGAATACGCGCTGGACGCCTTTTCGGTACGGGCGTCGGGCTATCTCCTTAAACCCGTTACCAGAGAGGCGCTCGCCTCCAATATCGCCTACGTATTCTCCGACCGGCGCCGTCCCGCCCCCGAACGGAAGGTAAGCGTGACGACCTTCGGGACCTTCGAGGTCTACGCCGACGGGCGGCAGGTCAAGTTCCGGATGGCAAAGTGCAAGGAGATCCTTGCGTACCTCGTCGACCGGCAGGGAGGAAGCGTGACCCGCCCGGAGCTTTCTTCCGTTTTGTGGGAGGACCGGCCGTACGACCGCAAACAGCAAAAACAGCTGGACGTTTATATCCGCTCCCTGCGGGAGACCCTCGCCGAATACGGGATCCCGCAGATCTTTGAGATGCAGCGCGGGACCCTGCGGATCCTGCCGGAGGAGTTCGATTGCGACGTGTACCGCTTCTTTTCCGGCGATCCGGACGCCGTAAACGCCTACCGCGGGGCGTATATGAGCGCCTACTTCTGGGCGAGCATCACCGAGGGAAAAATGTTTTGGAAGCGCGGCTGAGAGCAGCGCGACCCGCAAAAAAACGCCGTTTTCTTCTATATTTTGAAGAAAACGGCGTTTTTTATTGGACATTTATTGGACACCGCGTGCTATCATAAAACAAATATGGGGTATTGTATTTATTATTATTCACTTTTGATACAGCGAAAGCCGATACCAAGGAGAGAAATATGAAAAAACAATTCAAACCGTTCAGTTTTCTGACGGCGCTGATCCTGTTGATCGTTCTCGTATTGGTTCCGACGGGAACGTTTGCGGGGGCAAGCTTTGTAAAGGGGGTTTTTGCAAGCTCCACGGACGGAAACGCGCTGTGGGAAGGGGAAGGCACCGAGGCGGAGCCGTACCTCATCCAATCGGCGGAGGACTGGGACGCGATCAGCGCGTCTATCAACAGCGGCAGCACGAAATACAGCGGAAAGTATTTCAAGCTGACCGCGGATATCAGCGTAACAACGGTGCTCGGCAACCGCCCGAACCCGGGTTCCGACAGTCAGGATAACGTTTTCAGCGGCACCTTTGACGGCGACGGACATACGCTGGAGGTCCATATCGACGAGGCGGGCTTTGCCGCTCCGTTCGCCGTGGCGCATAACGCGACGATCCAGAACCTCAAGGTCACGGGGACCGTTCACTCCTCCTCCAACCACGCATCGGGTCTGGTGGCGGCTTCCAGGGCAAGCGGGGCGTACGATCCCGGCTCGCTCACGATCCGGAACGTGACCGTAAGCGTCGACGTCAGCTGCAATTCGCACGTTGCCGGTATCGTCGGCCACGCGCACGCGGCCGATATCACGATGGAAAACGTGGTATTCAACGGCAGCATCAGCGCCAGCTCCATTCAGGGCGGCTTCATCGGCTGGGGCGGACTTTCCAACGGCATAAAATACAGCGCGACGTTCAAGGATTGCCTCTTTGCCGGTACCTGCCGGAGCGGCGCGGCGTTCCATCCGGTCGCGTTTGCGTCCGGGCAGGGTACGGTCACGCTCACGACCGATTTCTACACCACGAGATCCGGCAGCGGCGGCAGCCCGATCGTTCCGACCGGTAGCGGCCAGATCAAGCTCGTCGCGGCGGCGGTCGAAAAAGACGGCGCTGTCACGTTTTTCGAGACCTTCCAAACGGCGTCGAACAGCGCGAACTGGGTCGCGGGCAGCACCCTGCGGCTCTGGACGGACGTCACGACAAGCAGCACGGTCACCGTCCCGTCCGGCGGGCATACGCTCGATCTCAACGGCCACAGCATCAAAGCCGGCTCGACGGGTTACAGCGTCGTTACCGTCGGCAGCGACGCCGATCTGACGATCCTTGACGGTTCCGACGAAGGCGCTGGCAGGATCACCGGCGGCAGCGTGGGGCAGAACTACGGCGGCGTCACGGTCGACGGCGGTACGCTCACGCTCCGCGGCGGCGCGATCAGCGGCAACGCGAATACCTACGGTGGCATCGGCAACTGCGGCGGCGGCGTTTATGTCCGCAACAGCGGCAAATTCTACATGGAGGGCGGCGAGATCTCCGGCAATACCTCGTATGTCGGCGGCGGCGTCTGTACCGATACCTCAGCGACCACGGTTAGTATAACCGGCGGCATAATAAAAAACAACAAAACAGAGCGCTTCGGCAGCGCCGCCTGGGCGGGTCGGAACAGCGCGGCGGTCTTCCGCATCGGCGGCGATGCCGAGATAATCGACAACATTTCAACCTGGACGGCTGACAAGGACGGTGAGGGAACACTCAACTTCACTTCCGCTTTGCTTGTGTCGGGCGACCCGACCGTTCATGGAAATTGGAAGACGAGCGGCAACAGTGCGCCTAATACACATATCAATCTGGACAACGCCGGCAACTCCGTTCAGGTCATCGAGCTTGAAGGCGCTCTGACCAACGACTCCGGAACACCGAAGATCACCGTTACCCCGCTTTACCGCTGGAACGATCTGGCGAACGGCAAGAGCTTTGTGTTCACAAAAAACTGGAGCAAATATATGGGAGACGCAGACCCGGCTGATTATTTCGTCTGCGGTAACCCGGCTTACAAGATTTTCCTTAATTCCAGCGGCGAGGCGGAGGTAGGTACTCCTCCTGTTGCACATATAATAAACGGAGAAACCTCCACTCATTACGGTTCTTTCTCCGACGCTGTGAACGCGTGGACGGCAGGCAGTACGCTGAAACTGTTGTCCGACGTTACGACCGGCAGCACAATCACCGTCCCCGCAGGCGAGCATACCCTCGACCTCAACGGTCACGGAATAAAAATGACGGGCAGCGGATCGGTTATTACCGTTGGAAACGACGCGACGCTTAATGTGGAAGACAGCGCTCCCACAACAGAACATAGATTTACCGTTTCGGACGTAAAATCGAACGGTGCAGGACTTGCGACCGTTAACGACGCACTGACGAGCGGATATAAAACCTTCACCGGAGGTTATATTACCGGCGGAAATGCAAGAAACGGCGGCGGTATAAAGGTTAACGGAACCGCACAACTTATTCTTAACGGCGGAACAATTATCGGCAACCGGTCAAGCTTTATGGGTGCCGGTATTAAAGCGGATAATAACGGCAGCGCAAACAATCTCAATATTACCGTAAACGGCGGCGCTGTTATGTATAATACGGTGAACGGCTACGGTGCAGGTATATGTTCCGACTGTACTGTCAAGATTAACGGCGGCACGGTTTCCTATAACTATGCTACGAATAATCCTGGCGGCGTTCATTGTCATTATCTCTACCTTAACGGAGGCAGGATAGAAAGCAACTACGGCGGTCAATCTGATTATGCAGGCGGAGCGCACGCTGACCATGAGGTGTTCATATCGGGTAATCCGGTCGTTTTAGGCAACCTGATAAACGGCACCCCCAGCAATCTCGACTGGGACCGTACCGAGTATCAGCATAACCATATGATAAATATTACCGGCGCACTAACCGAGGGCGCGAAGATTTCGGTAACATTAAGGAATAACGTTACCGGCACCTTCACAAGCGGCTGGAAGGACAAGATGAGCGACGCCGATCCTGCCGAGTATTTTATCAGCGACAACAGCGGTTACATCGTCTGTGTAACTGCAGAAGGAGAAGCATTGCTCCGCTATCCCGACGTACCCGGCGTCAGCGCGTCAGGCGTGACGTGCGACTACGACGGAAAGGGCCACGCGATCTCCGTTACCGCGCCAGACGGCGCAACGGTGACGTACGGCACGCAGGAGGGCGACTTCTCGCTGACGTCGAGCCCGGCCTTTACCGATGCCGGCGTCTATACCGTCTACTATCAGGTATCCAAAACCAATTATACCCCCGTGACCGGCTCCGCCACGGTAAAGATCGATCCGATCAGCGCGACGGTTACGATCACCGGTCATACCGAAACGGCTGACTACGACGGCAAGGAACATTCGGCTGCCGGCTACGACGCCGAGGCGAGCACCGCCCTCTTCGACGTGACGAAGGACTTTTCCTTCAGCGGCGCGGCGGAAGCGAAGCGGACAGACGCGGGCAAGACCGAGATGGGGCTGGCGCCGGAGCAGTTCGCGAGTGCCAACGCAAACTTCGCCGAGGTTACCTTCGTCGTTACCGACGGCTCCCTCACCGTTTTCACCGTCGACGCGGCGATCACGGCCGCGCCCCGGACGGGCAGCCCGATCTATAACGGCTCCGAGCTGCCGCTCCTGATCCCCGGCACGGCGGACGGCGGGACCTTCTCCTACGCGCTGGGCGCCGACGCGGAGAACGCGCCGGACGCGGCAAGCTACCAAACGGCGATCCCGACCGCAAAGGATCTCGGACGCTACTTCGTCTGGTACCGCGTGGACGCAGATCATAACCACAACGGTCTCCCGCCCGTCTGCCTGCAGGTCGTTCTGGCGGAAGAGGGCTGGAAGACGCTGAACGGTACGCTTTATCAAAGCGACGGCGTCACGCCGGTTGCCGGCGCCGCCGTGACCCTCACGCAGGGCGATCGGACGGTGGACGCCGCCAGGACCGACGCGGCAGGCGGCTATCAGTTCATCGTTCCGGCCGGCGTCTACAACGTCGTCGCCTCGAACGGCGCAAGCACCGAAACGACCCTTGTAAAGATCTACGAGGATCAGGACCGGACGCTTACCTTCTCCGCCGGGAGCGCGATAGCCGAGCTCAAGGTCAACGCCGACGGGGACAAACACTTCGGCGTGACGGTCGACGGACTGACAGACGAAGCGCTTTCCGTCCGGGCGGCGGAGGCGGAGGACAAAACCGTTTCCGTTCTGATGACCGTGGAAGCAAAGACGGAAGAGACGGCGCAGAACGCCGCCCTGATCAACGAGCTGGCCGGAGAGAGCCAGAACCTCATCTTCTTCGATACCAAAGTCGAAAAAACGGTGGATTCCGTTACGACCGTCCTTCAAACGACCTCAAACGTCCTGGAGCTTGCCGTTCCTTACGAAAAGACGGGCAAGCGCGGCGTGACCGTCTACGCTTCCGACGGAAGCGGCGTGCAGACGCTGCGGGAAAGCGACGGCGGGGAAGAAGGAACCTTCCGCATCGACAAGGAAAACGGACTGATCTACGTTTATTCCAACCGCTTCTCGACCTTCGCCATCGGCTATACCCCCTATTACCGGGTGGAAAGTACCGCGTCGCTCGGCTCCTTTGCGGGAACGGCGAGCGTGGTGATCCGCAGCGCGGACGGCTCGCAGGTCTTCGAGCTGCAAAACGTCGCGCCGGACCGTATCAGCTTTGACGATATCCCGAAAGGGAAGTACACCATGACGATCACCTGGGAAGACGGCGCGGAGAACACCCTGACCGTGCCGCTGACGATCCGGGGTAAGGCCGCGGCGTCCGCCGATACGGCAAACGCCGGCGCAGCCGCTCTTGCGGCCGCAAAGGAAAACGGCGTGGTCCTTGCGGCTCTCCGCCGCAGCGACGCGGACCGCCGCTCCGGGATCCTCACTCTTGCCGCCGTCCTCACGGCGGACCGGGCGGACAGCCCGGACGCCGGCGCCGCCGGCAGCGGCGTTTCCGCTTTCAGCGTTTCTCCCTTCGGGACCCTTGTCGGCCCGATCCCGCAGGCGGATCCGGGCGCGGCCCTTCTCCGGCTGCAAAAGTTAAAGCGCGTGGCGATGAGGATTTAAGCGTTTCGGGCGCAAAGAAGCGCCCCGCAACAGACCGCCGCGGCGGCGTGATCAAACCGAAATACAATACCGAACCGGTATCGTCTATTTTTAAGGAGGAAAAAACAATGAGTCAGGCAAAGATCAGCAAAAAAGATATGGAAAACCTGCAAAAGACCAGCAAAGCCCCCAAAAGAGACAAACCGAAGATCAAAACGAGCACCCTCATTTTCCGCATCGTCCTGGCGGTCGCCGCGGTCGCGTACGTGGCGGTGCTGGCGTTCGGCGGTTCCTTCCTCTCAAAGGATATCGTGGACAGCCTGAACCCCTTCTCCGGCGTGGAAAAGCCCAACACCCTGTTCCGCGCGATCGGCCTTATTATCCTGGTGCTTTGCGCCGGCACGGTCGTCCGGTTCTTCATCGATAAAGCGGCGGCCAAGAGAGTCGCGGAAAAGAAGAGCGGCGTGGCGCTGATGGAGCTCTTCGGTAACCTGATCAAATACGCCTCCTATCTGGTGGTTCTGTTTTTGGTTCTCAGCGCCTGCGGCGTCAATACGGCGGAGCTCCTCGCCGGCCTCGGCATCCTGACCCTGATCCTCGGTCTCGGCGTGACCTCCCTGATCGAAGATATCGTCGCGGGCATCTTCATCATCGCGGAGCACCTCTTTGACGTCGGAGACGTCATCGTGGTAGACGGTTTCCGCGGCACGGTCCTCTCGATCGGGATCCGGTCGACGAAGATCGCCGACGTCGGCAACGACGTGATGACCGTGCGCAACTCCTCGATCGGCTCTCTCGTCAACCTGACCGACCGGCAGTCCGCCGCGGCGGTCACCATCCCGCTCGCGCCGCACGAGTCCATCGAGCGTGTGGAGAAGCTTGTCCGCGGCACGGATATGACCTATATGAATGAGAAATATCCGCGTTTGATCGGCGCGCCGCTCTATCTCGGCATCTGCGAGATCACCAAAAAGGGCGTGCAGAACCTGCTGATCGTCGGCGGCTGCAAGGAAGAAGACAAATACGAGATCGAACGCGCGTTGTTCCTTGAATACAAACTTCTGTTTGAAAAGAACGGCATCCAGCTTGGTTACACCGGCTTTGACGACGAAGAAGACTGAGTAGAGTGGAGGCAACGCCATGAAAACAAAAGGATTCGGAGCGCGGTCTCCGCGGAACGGTCCCGCGGGGGGAAAACGCCCTCTCGGCGATCCGTACAACAAGGCGTTAAAAGGCGATCCGTTTAACAGAGCGTTCAAAAAGGCAGAGAGTCCGGGCGCCGAATACGCGATGAGCGGCATGGACGCGTATCATCACTACGACGCGCAAAAGGATCTGACGCGCGAGCAGGAAAACAAGCCCCAAAAGCAGCAGACCGTAAAGAAGCAGGACACTTCCCGTCTCCAGAAGGTGATGCAGCAGGTGGTGGGCCTGGTCGCCGGTTCCGTGATAGTCGTAACGGGCTATCAGGCGGCGGCGGAGCAAAAGCCGGCGCCCCAGACCCCCGGTGTCGTGGAAACGGGCGAAACGGATCCGGGCGGCACCGCCGATCCGGCGGGCTTTTCGGCGAGTTTTGCGTGGAACGAAGACCTCACCGCCGTTATCGTGACCCTCTCGGACAGCGAGGGCAGGACCGTCAAAGAACTGCCCGCCGCGGTCGCCGTGACAAGGGAAGAGGCAAGCTGCGGCAAGGAAGGGACCGTGACCTATACCGCGACCGCCGAGGACGGCGAGAGCGTGTATTCGGATTCCCGGGCGGAGACTCTGCCGGCGCTCAGCCACGCCTTTGACGAGGGCAAAACGGTCGTCCTGGAGGACGGCGGGACCGCGACGGTCTTTGAATGTACGCAATGCCACGAGCAATTCACCATCCGCACCTCCATGACGGAGAACGATTAAAAGACGAAACGAGCTTCAAAGAAGGGAGATATAATATAACCCCCGCTTTCGGACAGGTTTTATTATACGCGAGAACAGTGAATCATACCCCGGCGTTTATTATGCCCGTTAAAATCCAAGGAAACGAACTGGAGCTGCGCCATTTTCGGCTGTCGGTCGAATCGATCAAAAACCAGACGGACCCGGACTGGATCCTGATCATGGTAGACGATTTTTCCAACGACGAAAAGGTGTCCGAAGCTCTTGAATCGGTCAAAAACGAGTTAAAAGAGAAAGCGCATATCATCCGTCTGGACAAAAACGTCGGCGCCGGGATGGCGCGCAACGTCGGCATACGGTACGCGGACGAGATCGGCGCGCCCTTCGTTGTGTTCAACGATTCGGACGATATCTCGCACCCGAGAAGACTGGAGCTCGTCAGAAAAAAGTTCGAGAAGGAAGACACGAACGTCGTGTATCTGAGTTTCGACGTCATTGACGAAAACGACCGCGTCGTTTCGGAGGAGGAGATCTGCCTCTCGGTCCGGGAGATTATACTCGGTCATCACAAGGACGTTGTTGAGGGCGAGGACGCGTGGATCGCGATCTCGACCAAGAAAAACTATACCAATCTCACCTCGTGCACGGCGGTTCGGACCTCTTTGGCGGCGGCAGAGCCGTTCCCTCAGGCGCCGGTCTCGGAAGACTCTCACACCTGGCTCCGGTACGCCGCGCATCCCGGCAAATTTGCATTTATTGACGAGATCATCAACCATTACCGGATCTGCTCTGCGGTCGACAGCCGTTCGAGAGGACAGAACCTGGATTTCTATCTGAAAAAAGCCGCCGTCGACAGCGACGGGCTTGAAAAGGCCATGGCGATCTCCCGGTCGTTCGGCAGGATCAGACCGGAGGAGGAAGATCCGATCAGAGTGGCCTTCTACGTCAGGGAAGCGCTCAGTATGCTCTACGGCGATTCCGAGGACTGCGCAAGGGAGCTGCTCTCCTACGCCGTAAAGCTATCAAGGGAAGAGACCCTGCGGCGGATCGCCTTGCTGGATTGCAACCAGGAATACAAGGATCGTATGAAAGCGCTGGTCGCGCAGGGGAAAAGCGGATCACACAAAAAAACGGGATTGGACAAAGAACGGTGTTTTACATCAGATCATTAAGCGAGTTTTGCGCAAGCAACGCGGTAGACGACGCAAAGCGCAATGAGGGGCTGCAAACGCCCGAGGGGATCCTGCGCTTTGACGATCTTCGTTACGGCGGGGAGGAAAGAAACGTTCTGGACGTGTACCGCCCCAAAAACGCCGCGGGCAGGCTGCCGGTGATCGTCAGTATCCACGGCGGCGGCTGGGTCTACGGCAACAAAGAGATCATGCAGTTTTACTGTATGAGTCTCGCCGAGCACGGCTTTGCCGTGGTCAACTTCAATTACCGGCTCGCGCCGAAGCACAAGCACCCGGTCCCGCTGGAGGACGCGAACAAGGTCTTTTGCTGGGTACTCGAAAACGCCGGCGCTTACGGTTTCGATCCCGAAAACGTTTTTGCCGTGGGCGACAGCGTGGGAGCCAACCTGCTCGGCCTTTACTGCGCCCTTTGTACCGACCCCGCCTACGCAAAAGAGCTCTCGATCGAGCCGCCGGCCGGCTTTTTGCCGAAGGCGGTCGCCTTCAACAGCGGTCTCTACCGTCTCGTGCGCGGGGAGGAAGATCTCCTCGATTCTCTCGCACAAGCGTATTTCCCGAACGGCGGCACCGATGAGGAATACGATTCTATCGATCTTTCCAAACACGTGAACGCGCATTTCCCGCCGACCTTCGTGATGACGGCGCCGGGAGATTTCCTTACCGGTCAGGCAAAACCGTTTTATCAGCGGCTCGCCTCCCTCGGCGTAAAATCGGAGTATCACTGCTACGGCAGCCCGGAAAACGAGCTCAAGCACGTGTTCCATATCGACATCAAGCTTCCCGAAGCGCGGGAATGTAACCGTGACGAGTGCTCGTTTTTCTTAAATCAGATTGAAGGTTAACTGAGATGACACAAAAGGAAAGAATGATCAAAGGCCTGGTCTACGATACCTGCGACCCGGAAATTATGGAAATGCAGCGCCCGTTCAAGGAAAAGCTGTGGGAGTTCAACCGGCTCACCGTTTATGAAGACGATAAAAAGGAAGCGTATATGAAAGAGGTCTTCGCCGAGTGCGGCGAGGGCTGCTGCGTGGAGCTTCCCTTCCGGGCGAGCTGGGGCGGCGCCCACGTGCATTTCGGCAACGGGATCTACGCAAACACGAACCTTACTTTGATCGACGACGGGCATATCTACGTCGGCAACCGGGTGCTCTTCGGCCCCAACGTTATCGTCACAACGGCAAATCACCCCCTGGATCCTCAGCTCAGAAAATATGAGATGCAGTATAACCGGGACGTTTACATCGGAGAAAACGTCTGGATCGGCGCCGGCGCGGTCATTCTGCCCGGCGTGCATATCGGGAACAACTCGGTGATCGGCGCGGGCAGTATCGTAACGCGCGACGTGCCCGAGGGGGTCCTGGCCGTCGGAAATCCCTGCCGCGTGCTCCGGGAGATCGGGAAACGCGACCGGGAGTTCTACTCCCGCTGGGACGACAGGATCGACTGGGAAAATCTGCGCGGGATCTGCGAGGCAAAAAAGGATCTCCCGAAGTTTAATTGATCCCGGCCGAAAAGCCGGAAAAAGGTCTGCCGCAGATCTCTGCGGCAGACCGTTGTGTTTTAGATCGGAGGGAATATGGTAACGGTTTATTCAGAGGAGTTCGGGCGGACAAAGGACGGGCGGAAGGTAACTGCTTTCGACCTGTCAAACGGGAACGGGATGCGCGTCCGTATTCTCGACTTTGGCTGTACGGTACAAAGTTTGGCCGTGCCGGACCGGGCGGGAAGGCCCGTGGACGTCGTTCTCGGGTATGACGGCGTCGCGTCTTATGAAGACGGCTCCTGTTATTACGGCGCGGTCGTCGGGCGGTACGCAAACCGGATCGGCGGCGCCCGTTTCGTTCTGGACGGCAGGGAATACCTCCTGGAAAACACCCCCGGAGAAAGCAACCACGTTCACGGGGTATTCAACAAGAGGATCTTCAAAGCGTCAGCCGGCGCGGACTCGGTGACCCTCCGGTACGTAAGCCCGGAGGGGGAAGAGGGCTTCCCGGGAGAGCTGGAGCTGGAAGTCTGCTATCGCCTGCGGGAAGATAACGCGCTGGAGATCGCCTATCAGGCGACGACCGACGCGCCGACCGTGGTAAACCTCACCAATCACAGCTATTTCAACCTGAACGGGCAGGACGGCTCCACGGTACTGGACCATAAGCTGCGCCTGAACTGCAGCCGTTTCACGGAATACGAGCCGTCCTTTGCCCAGACCGGAAGGATCCTTTCCGTGGAGAACACCCCCCTCGATTTCAGAACGGAACAGACGATAGGCGCCCGCTTTTGCGACGGGTACCCGCAGTTCCGGCTCTGCACGGGCTACGACCACAATATGATCCTCGACGGAAAAGAGGGCGAACTGAAAGAGATCGGCGCGGCGAGAAGCGAAAAGACGGGGATCTGCCTGGAGGCGTTCACCACCGAGCCGGCGGTCCATTTCTATTCCGGGAATTATATGCATTACGACTCGGTTTCGGTCGGGAAAAACGGCGTAAAATACCCCAAAAACGGCGGCCTCTGTCTGGAAGCGCAGCACTACCCGGACTCGCTCAACCATCCGCACTTCCCCTGCACCGTCCTGCGCCCCGGGGAAGTCTACCGCCAAAAAACGGTCTATCGCTTCAGCGTTCGCTGACCCGCCCCCGCCGCGGGGAAAAAAGCAGCGTCTCCTCGACCGCTGGTGGCCGCGATAACGGCGCGGGAGGGAGCGCTTTGATCGGCTTTTGCCGATCGCACCGCGGAGAAGAGAATACAAAAACCGGATATCCGTTTTGCCAAAGCGTTACGGATACCCGGTTTTTAACGAAGCATCCGTATTATTCTTATCCCGGAATCTACGCGCTCCGGTTATCGAGCGGGTAGACGATTCTTACCTCACGAAACGCGCGATCGGCCTCAACAGGCGTAGTTTACCACCGCATCTTCAAATCTGAAGTACGGGCGCCGTGAAGACGGGGACCCCGCCGGCGCAAAGGCGGTGAGCATTTTTAGCCCGGATCCCGCCTTTCGCCTGCAAGGGCGGGTTCGCGCGGCGGGGCAGGGAACGGCAAAAAAGTTTACCCCTTGCATTTTAAAACGGGTTGCGGTATTATTAACGCAGATTGTGATACAAACGCGGATAAAACCGCGCCGTAACGGCATCAAAGAGGGAGGAAAAACAGGATGGAAACAAACGGGATCAGGCGGGAGATAGAACGCATTCTTGCCGGGCTGGATCGGGAGCGGTATCCGCAAACGCACGAGCTTCTTTCCGGGATCGTCTCGGCGGAGAACGGGGATTTCCCCGGCCGGTACGATCTGGCGGCGTCCCTGGCGGCGCGGGACGCGCGGGTCCCGATGGACAAAACCGTTTTTGATTTGACCGTCCGTCTTTTTCTGGCTGAAATTGAAGACGGAAAGGTCGAAGCGATGAACGACCTCGGCGCGCTTTACTATGAAGGCAGGGGCTGCGAGCAGGACTTTGGGAAAGCGGTGTATTATTACAATATGGCGGCGGAGAGGGGACACAAAGCGGCGCAGGAAAACCTCGGCTACTGCTACTATTACGGCAGGAGCGGGGAGGTAGATTACGAAAAGGCGTTTCACTGTTTTGCGCTCGGAGCGTTTGAGGGTTATCTGATCTCCCTTTACAAAATCGGAGATATGTATCAAAACGGTTATTACGTGAAGAAAAACGAGGCCGAAGCGTTCCGCATTTACAGGAGATGCCTGGAAACGATGAGCGACAAGGCGGCCGAACGAATCGCCGGACCCGTTTATCTGCGGCTCGGGGACGCCTTCCTATCCGGCAAGGGAACCGAGCCGGACGCCAAAAGCGCGCTCATCTGCTACCAGAACGCCGAGCGGTTTTTGTTCGATATGGTAAACGGCGGCGACGTTATGTATAAAAAAAGCCTTCAGGCCGCCGTTGACGGGCAGGCAAAAGCGCGCGCGGCGCTGACGGAAACCCTGCCGAAAACAAAGTGGCTTGACGGGAAGAAAGACTGAAGCGCGATAAGCGCGCTGCGAGGGAGAAAAAATGGAGAATTATCAGAATACGAATATAGAAAAGGCGATCGTTGATCAATGGGGAGCTTATATAACAAATCCAATTAACCTGTTAAAACGAATCGAAACGTTGCACGGGAATGTTTCTGTCGAAAACCACAGATCTGACGGAAGCAAGGGGGAATCCGAGAGCAGTGTTTATCTTTTTGAAAAAGAAAGCGCCGGTTATGGCGGGGATATCATAGAGATCGTTCCATTCAATCAAAATCCCGGGAAATACCGGATATGGTTATTAAATGATATGATAGAAGATTCGGAAAAAATTGAAACGCGGCAAGAGCTGAAATCATCAGTTATAAAAGTATTTGAAAAGCCGCTCGACCTTTTTGAGTACACAAATAAGAAAATCAAAAAGCACTTACAAGATGAAGCAAAATCGAACGGGAACAGAAAGCTTTTTGAAATACTGAAACCGTTAAGCGGCGTTTTCCCTAATCTTGAATTCACAAATATTGACGCGAAAGGCAAGACAGACAATCGCTGCGTTTGGGTTTTTGAAAAAGGCAAAGAACGCTTTGGTAACGTTTTGATGGAGATCTGGGACAAAAGGAAAAACGAGAACGTCATCCATATTGTGATTCAAAAAAAGTTGTTGCAGAAATCTGACGAAGCATACGTAAAACGCGACGCCAAGGTTTTCTCAAGATACAGAATCACACTATGGTATCCCTATTCTTCCGAAACGGATTTGAAAGAATACGTAAAAAGGAAACTTCAGAATAAGCGTGATAACGGGAACGGCGGAAAGTATCCGGATGAAAAAAACAAGCGTGATAAGGATAGCGAGGGAAATATGTTTGATCTGAACACCATTCTTTACGGGCCTCCCGGAACGGGAAAAACCTATCATACCGTTTGCTATGCCGTGGCAATTTGCGAGGGGAAGAGAATCGAAGACGTGACAGCGGAGGCGAAAAACGATTATTCCTCCGTTAAAGAGCGCTTTGATCAACTGAAGAACAACGGCAGAATTGAGTTTACCACGTTTCATCAATCATACGGTTACGAAGAATTCATAGAAGGCATCCGTCCCGTTATGAATGATTTAGAGGAAAACAAAAGCGTCGAGTACGAAATCGCAGACGGCATTTTCAAGTCGTTTTGCGATAAGAATGGAAAAGGCCTGGACTCCAGAGAGGTGTTTGAAAACGCATGGAACGAATTGATCAGTACCGTGGATGAAAACAATCCAAAATGCGTTTTTACCTGGAGAACTGGCAAGAAAAAAGAAGCCACTTATCTTAACGATGATAGATTTCGCGTAAAATGGAGCGGTGGATCGTATAACGATTTGACCAAAACCGCTGTTTTCGATCAATGGTCTGACACGACCGCGGTTCGCGATCGGTTTAAAGGCGGAAACAAATGGTTATTTGATGCGAGGCAGGCTATTATTGACGAAATGAAAAAATACGGTCTGCCCGAATACGATTACAAAACAACGCAGCCCAGCGTATTCATTATTGATGAAATCAACCGCGGGAATATTTCTAAAATATTCGGCGAATTGATTACTCTGATCGAGCCGTCAAAACGTTTAGCGCGGACGGAAGAGCTGCGCGCGATCCTTCCGTACTCAAAAAAGCCGTTCGGTGTGCCGGATAATGTATACATAATTGGAACGATGAATACGGCAGACCGCTCAATAGCCACTATTGATACTGCACTCAGAAGACGGTTTGCCTTTAAAGAAATGTTGCCTGACGCGAAGATACTCAGAGACATAGTGATTGACGGTATCAACATTGAGAATATGCTTGAGAGCATGAATAATAAAATAAGCGTATTATTTGACCGCGAACATACGATTGGCCACGCCTATTTTATGCCGTTGAAAAACGATTCCACAATAACAGCGCTTGCCGGCATCTTCAAAAACAACGTTATTCCTTTGTTGCAAGAGTATTTTTATGAGGATTATGAAAAAATCCGATTGGTTTTAGGAGATAATAAAAAACATGATGAATCGTTACAGTTTGTAAAAGCCATCCATAACGACTATTCGGCGTTGTTCGGCGGCGATATCGATCTGGATATTTCATACAGGTATGAAATCAACGAGGCGGCATTCCAAAGGCCCGAAGCATACAAATCCATTTAAGAAATGAGGTGGTACAATGGGAAAAATATATACTGTCAAAGAATACGATTCTTTTGTCTGTGATAAAGCAGTATCCGGTTATACCACCTTGCCGGAAAAGACCTTCAAGCAATTGGAAAGCTTTATTCTTCATAATCGCACCAACGACGCCGACGCGCTGGATCTTTTGAGCATCTCTGCAAAAAAAGGCGGAATCGGAAAGGTCATTACGGCAAAAAACTACGTCGGCGTCATCAGTATGACGGATGGTACGACAATAGAAATCCTGCCCAAAATATCTTCCCATGAGGATCATTCGGACGAGCAGGTGAAAAAACTGCTTGTCAGAATGATAAGATGTCTGAGCGACACGCCGTATAAATCGATCCAGACTTCTTTTATTGATACCGCAAAAATGAACGTTTTTGAGATCTATATCAGAATGTTTGTTGATGAGATTTTTACTATCGTCAAGCGCGGACTGAAATGCGATTATCATGCGGTGCGGAGAAATGAAAGCGCCTTGAAAGGAAAGCTGGTTTTCAGTGAACAAATCAAACGCAATATCGCTCATAAAGAAAAGGTGTATGTTGAATACGATGAATTCAGTGTAAACAGACCGGAAAACCGACTGATCAAATCTACCCTTTTATATCTCTACAAAAAGACCGGCTCAGCAAAAAACAAGGCGGATTTGAAAACGCTTCTGTCTTGTTTCGGCGAACTTAACGAGTCCGTGGATTTTGACAAGGATCTCATCGCGTGCAAAAAAGACAGGAACGCCGCCGATTATCAAAAAGCAATGACGTGGTGCCGCGTCTTCTTAAAGGGGGAAAGCTTCACTTCGTTTTCCGGTTCGTGTATTGCCTATGCGTTGCTGTTTCCGATGGAAGTCTTATTCGAAAGTTACGTTGCAAATCTTTTTAAAGACCATTTTAAGGGTTCGGTGTATTCTGTGAAAGCGCAGGAAAAGCGCTATCACTTGTTTGAAGAGCCAAGCAAAAAGTTCTTAATGAAACCCGATCTTGTCCTTAAGAGCAGAATCAACGAGTCGGTCTTTCTGTTTGATACAAAATGGAAAATACTCTCGGACTCGGCTGCAAACTACGGGATTTCTCAATCCGATATGTATCAGATGTACGCGTATCAAAAGAAATACGGCGCTGAAAGCGTTACTTTGCTATATCCCAAAACAGAAAAAATACAGAACGACAGAATTGAGTTCAGATCAGACGATACCGTCGTAAAGGTGAGATTTGTTGATTTGTTTGACGTTTCTGCCGGCATAAAAACATTAGCAAGCGAGTTATAGAACCCCGTTTTCGAAAAACCTCGCTAAAACCGGCGCGGCGTGAAAGCCGCCCCGGTCCGGCAAGCGCGTCCCGCGGAACGCGGGAAAAACCGCCGCAAAATGAAAAAGGAGCTGGCTCATCCGTGAAATGCACCCCAAAAGTTAGACAGTATGGTATAATGTCTAACAGGGGGTGCATTTTCATGCCAAGAGGAAAGCCAAACAAGAGATACACAGGGGAATTTAAGCAAATGGTAGTAGAGGCAGTAAAAAGAGAAGGTCTCAGCTACAACGAAGCATCAAGGCAATTCGGGATCAATAGCCATTGGCGAGTACAAGAATGGGAACGAATATATCTTGAGGAAGGACCGGAAGGACTGTACATAGAGAGACGAGGGCGGGCTTCAATAGCCAGCGGAACAAGGAAAGGGCGCCCTCCAAAACCGGACAAAAAGGTGGAGGAAGATCTAATTGCAGAAGTACAACGGTTGAGAGCGGAGAACGCATACTTAAAATAATTGGATGCCTTGGTTACCGAAAGGGTACGGCAAGAGAAAAATCACAAGTGATTTGGGAACTAAGGCATGAATTTAAGGTATCGCTGCTCATTGACGTTGCCGAAATCCCTCGCAGCACCTATTACTATTATGAAAAACACAGAATGGATGAAGACAAATACAAAGAGATAAAAGAAGAAATTGCAAATATTTTTGCCGAAAACAAAGGCAGATACGGATATAGGCGCATCACGGATGAATTACATAATCGCAAATATGTAATCAATCATAAAACGGTACAACGATTAATGAATGAGATAGGTCTTGTCTGCAAAGTAAGGATGAAGAAATACCGCTCATATAAAGGAGAAATCGGCAAAATCGCACCTGATCTGCTTGAACGGGATTTCAGTACTACGCACCCAGATCAGAAATGGGTAACAGACGTAACCGAATTCAGTTTGTTTGGACAGAAGCTCTATCTTTCACCAATTCTGGACTTATACAGTGGAGATATCGTATCTTACACGATTTGTGACAGACCGGCGCTTAGCATGGTGACAGATATGCTGAAACTGGCATTTGAGAAGATTTCTGATGATACTAATTTGATTCTGCACTCAGATCAAGGATGGCAATATCAACATAAACATTATCAAAGAATGCTAAAAGACAAAGGCATTCAGCAGAGTATGAGCCGCAAAGGAAATTGTTTGGATAATGCCGTTATGGAAAACTTCTTCGGATTGCTGAAATCTGAACTGCTGTATCTGCAAGATTTTGACTCGCTCGCCCAATTCCGTACGGAATTGGAGGATTATTTGGATTATTACAACAACCGCAGGATCAAGCATATACTAAATGGCTTGACACCTGCTCAACACAGGTCTCAAGCCATTTTTGTAGCTTAGTATTCAGTTTGCACAATGTTTTCTCAAAAACTTTGTCCAACTTTTTGGGGTCACTTCATTTTGACCATTTGCGCCCTCTAAAAAGAAAAAACGGGCTCCGAAGAACCCTTTGAAGCCTTAAAAACTCG
>CAMKAU010000029.1 GCA_946410595.1 uncultured Clostridia bacterium | reverse complement strand
GGACGCGCTGTAAAAGACGGTCCCGCCCGCGTAGGCAAAGTCCGCGTTGTTGAGGATATCGTTCCCGCCGGTGAGCGTCTGGAGGTTGGTAACGGAAACGCGCGTTTCGCTCCCGAGGGTCGGAGAGTCGAGGTTGGCGAAATTGCCGGTCCGGGCGATCGTGCGGGTGCCGTTTTTATCGCCTCTCGTATAGAAGAGCCAGACCTTGCCCGCCTTGTCCTGGCTGATAAGGCAAGGCTGACCGACGCCCCACTGGAAGGAGGTGACGGAAGGATCCTTCGTGAAGTCGACGATCGGCGAGGTCCCGACCTTGACAAACGGCCCGGTCGGAGAGTTCGCCACGGCGAGCCCGACCTTGTTTTCCTGGTTGTCGCTTGACGAGCAGCCGAGGTACGCCATCAGGTAGGAATAGGTCGTGCCTTGATAGGAGAAGCTGCCGCGGATGACGGACGGGTCGCAGACGTGGCGGGAATCCCACGAGCCGGAGGAGGGAGAGAGGACGAGCGTTTCCGCTCCGTAGGTGTAGGTCCCGTCCGCGTTCGGCGTGCCCATCCGGCAGCCGATATAGTCGGTGACGTTGTAGCTCGATTTATTGGTGCAGTAGTAAACGTACCGGGTGCCGTCCTCCTCCTCAAAGACCGTCGGGCAGTAGTTGTAGATCCCGGACTTGGTCGGAGAGAAGAGGAGGTTGTTGGAAGCGGGAATCTCGACCGCCGGCTCCGGCTCGGAAAGAACGGTAATATCGGTAAAGCCGCTTCCCGACACCTTGGAGGAATACGCCTCCGCCACGGTGAGGTAGACCCCGCCCGTCACGCTGATGGTATTATCCTGAACGGCGCCGATGCTGCCGCCGATCGTGCCGCCGTTGACCGTGAGATAGACGTTGCCGGTCATCACGGCGGGAACGCCGGTGCTGTTCGAGCCGGTCCGGCCGACCGCGTATACGCTGCCGAGGAACTCGCCGCCGTTGATCGTCAGGCGGGTGGTGCCGGCCGTCGAGTTCATCCCGGTCCCCGCCGTCAGATTGGTGCTGGTGCCGGAGTTGCGGTAGGTGCCGCCGTTCACCGTCACGTTGAGGACGGCGTCCGGATCGACCCCGCCGAGCGGGTGGGAGCCGGCCGAGCGGCGGTTGCCGCAGCGCAGGTACGCCCAGGTGCCGGAATTGACCGTGTAGCTGCAGGAGCCGTGGAGGGTGATCGTTTCAACCGGGACGCCGCCGAGCTGGGGGTTGCAGCCGACGAGCAGCAGCGGGTAGGTGGTGACCTCGGACTTGAGCGCGCAGGTGATCCCCTCTCCGAAGAGGTGGTTGTGGTAGTTGCCGATGATGACGGTGCTGGAAACGTCCGCGCGGATCGTAAGGTTTTCGAAGATATAGTCCCCGTTGAGGTAGAGGTTGTGGGCAAGGCCCAGGTACGCGCCCGCCGACGCGGCGTAGTCGACGCCGCCGTAGCAGGAGGTCACTCGGATACGGGCGTTCGTGTTGGGCAGGCAGGTTTCGTACGTGGTCGAATACGGACCGCAGATCACGACCGTGCCGCCCGTGTTCCGCAGGAGCCCGACCGCTTTGGCGAGCGAGTCGAGCGCGGTCGCGGGGGTCGCGCCCTGTCCGGAGGCAAGTCCGCCCGTTTTGACGTAGACGACGCCGCTTGCCGACTCCTCGGGGACGGTGGGCGTGAAGCTCTCCCCCTTGAAGAAGGAGTAGTACGCCCGCGCCATCTCGCCGTACTGTTCGTAGTTCGGGTGGAGGCGGTCGTTGTTGTGATGCATCATCACGTTGAAGTAGTCGCGCGTCATCCCGTACATATCGATGACTCCAAACCCGTTTTCTTCCGCGACCTCGCGCTGAAGGGCCTGCAGCGCGCCTTCGCTGAACTGGCGGATGACCGCCGAGCTGGTCGAGGCGATATGGGTGGCGATATAGACCTTCTGCACCGTCGGCTGGGCGGCGTACTCGTTTGCGAGCGACGCAAGCGCGTTCTTGTAGTTCTGCTTCGCCTCCGCGCCGGTGAGACTGCGGATGTCGTTGCAGCCGAGCGCGATCACGACGATGTCGGCGCCGAAGGCGAGACTCTCGCTGTACCGCTGCGTGTTGCGGTAGGAGAGCGAGGCGTCCGTTTTGACGTTATAGGGGTCGTCCGCCGGCAGAGTGTAGGAGGACGCTTTGCCGAAGTTGCCGACGACGTAGTTATCTCCGAGCAGGGCCTGCAGCTGACCCGGATAGCTCTGGGTGGGCTGGTCGGCGAGCGGCGTGCCCGTCCCCTGCGTGATGCTGTCTCCGATGAAGGCGATCCGGAGCTTCTCCCCGTCCGAGGGGACGAGGCGGTCGATGGGCGGGACCATCTCCGTGATCGCGGTGTCCGCCATCTCCTTCTGAGCGCCGGTCTTGTGTTCGGAAAGATAGGTCGCGACCTCACGGAAGGTAAAGGCGTTTTCGTCCTCTCCGTAGAGGCAGACGGGAGCCGTTACGCCGTTTGCCGTGGTGAAGGAATAAACGGCGTAGGGCAGGAAGGTGTAAAGGGAATCCGCCCGCTCGACGTAGCCGTTGGCGCCGCCGTCGTCGAAGATCAGCGGGGCGTTGAAGAGGTAACTGCCGGGAACGGTCTCGGTATCGTAGCGGTTGTCTTCTCCCGCGGTACGGGCGCGGGATTTGCCGATGCGGTTGGAGTCGACAGCGGCGGTCCCCGCGAACCAGACGAAGGGAGCGGGGTTGTCCGCGCGTTTGACGAGGATCCCGATCTCCTCGGCGTCCTCCAGCAGCTCCGCCGAGCCGATGAACCCGGCGCGCATCCCGTAGCCGCGCCCGGTCGCTTTGGTACGCATCGAGAAGCCCTTTTCCAGATACCGCGTCAGCCCGCCGGAGAAGGAGAGCCGATCGGTCAGGCCGCTTTGCTGATCCGCCTCCGTCATAAAGACGGTGGTCGCGGCCGAGGAATCGACGCCGTTGGCCGCCTTGACGGTCACGGAGCCGCGCAGGGAAACGGGCAGGACGACGGACGTTTCAACGGAGGAAACGGTATCGACGGCGCGCGCGGAAGCGGTCCCGCCGACGCGGATCACCGTTTTGCCGGAAGCGGAGGGGGTGAGATCGGAGGAGGTGTAGGTACTGCCGCCGACCGCCTTGGAGCCGCCCGCCGCGCGGAACCAGTTCAGACTCAGGAGGGAGACCGTCTGCGCGACGGCATCGGGGATCGGGGCGGCCGCGTCGGCTCCGCCCGCGATCACGCCGAGGCGGTAGTCGGCGGTATTGAGCGCGCCCTTCATCGGCGAGGAAGAGGTGCCGGCGTTGGAGTAGGCGCGGCAGCCCGTGACGGTAAAGTCAAAGAAACGGGCGTAGAAATAGGAAACGGAGGAAGGCAGGACAAGATCGAGGGAGTCCAGAGCAAGATCGCCGCCGAGGGCGACCGTTCCGGCGGGAAGGAGGCAGGCGCCGGCGGAGCGGTAGTCCGACCCGCCGCGGACCGAGGTTACGGTCAGCGCGCCGCCGAGATCGGGGAGGACCGCGCCGGAGGGCAGGACGGTCCGGCCGGACACGACGATCCGGCCGCCCTCGCCGAAGAGCGCGAGGCGGGCCGCCGCCGCCGCGAAGGTCTTATACGGCGCGGACGCGGAGAGACCGAGGCCGGTGTCCTTTCCGCTTACCCCGTCCACAAAGACGGCTCTCTCGCCGACGGTCGCGTCGTCCGTTTCCGTCACGGTCGTGAAGGTATGGCCTTTGATCGCGTCCCGCAGGGAGATCTCGGTCACGGGGACGGTATAGTACTTGGAGAGATCGGCGGGATGCCCGTCGCCGTCGCCGATGGAAACGCCGGCGGAGGAAACGGTCATCGGCTCGAGGAAGATATGGCGCGAGCCGACGGCGTTCTGGCTGAGGTAGCCGTGATAGGCGACCCAGTAGCCGTTTTCGGTGCGGATATAGGAGCCGTGGCCGCTGCCGTTGATATCGTTTTTGCTGTAATCAAAGCGGAGAACGGAGGTGGCGGTCGCCTTTTCCCAGTTCGCCGCGACGAGCGGATGGGCGGGATCGGTGCAGCGCAGGTAGCCGAGCGCGTAGCCCTCGGTCCAGTAGCCGCTGCCGGTATACATCAGATAGAACTGCTCGTCGCCGTTTTCGTCGTCATAATAGACGACGGAGGCGCCCTCCACGACCTTCGGATACCATTTTCCGCCGCTGTATCCGTAGCCGATCTCCTCCCAGTCGTAGGTGGAGCGGCAGACGGAGACGGGCGTGCCGGTGAAGGTCCAGGGGTTCGTTACCGCAGAGACCATGATCTCCTGGTGGAAATCGGAGGTGCCGCGGCCGAACTCGGTCACGTAGGAGAAATAGAGGGCATTTCCGATCCGGAGCTTGGAAAAGCCGCTGTAAAGTCCGCCGTTGTTAAAGGAGGCGTTGGTGTCGCTCGTGAGCTTGCGGGCGACGTTTACCTCCCCCGTTACGGGGTCGCCCCACCGGCCGTAGACGAGGTCGTCCCCGTCGAGGCATTTGATCACGTAGGCGCGCTGGCGCTCCGCCACCGAGCTGCCCGCCGTGGAATTGGAGGCGTATCCGAAATAGCAGTACCAGCCGGCGTTTCCCCCCGCCTCCGCCTCCGAGAGGTAGTGGATCTCGGGGGACCAGAGGTCGGAGCCGTCCTGGATGGCGTAAACGTACCGCTCGGGCGCCGTTTGCAGATCCGCGAGACAGGAGGCCTTGCGGATCACCAGATTCTTGGAGGTCGTGCGGGTCAGATAATAGCAATGATCATAGTAAAAGAGGAAGGGGTCCGCGCCGACGCCGAAGGTGTTGGCGAAGGTGACCGTCTGATCCGGGGTCAGGTCGAGCAGCCCCTCGGCGACGAGCAGCGCGCTCTGCATCGTCCCCTCGTTCTCCTCCGCGCCGCGGACGTCGGTCAGATGGGAAAAGTCGCCGCCGAGCAGCGCGAGATCGAAGCGGCCGGTCAGCGTGTTGGAGATTTTTTCCGAGGGGAGGATCGCGCCGTAGAAGGTCCCGCCCGTGACGCGCATCGTCATCCGGTAGTCGGCCTTGTAGCCGGTGCCGTCGCCTTCCCCGTAGATGCAGTAAAGGCCGGAGTAGAAGGTCCCGCCGCTGATCTCGACGTTGACCTCCCCGCCGGTGACCTGCCCGCGGGAGCCGAACGCCGCGTAGCCGTGAAAGACGCCGCCGGTGATCGTCACGTTGAAGACGCTGCCCGAGGAGGAGACGGCGCCGTTATAGGAGCTGCCGCCGCGGATCACCCGCCACTCGCCGCTCTCAATGAAGAGAGAGGACCCCTTGCCGGTGATCGAGCCGTTCGTCGTTCCGACGATCGTCGGATAGACGGTGTTGCCCGCGGCGAGGGTGCAGGACACGTTTTTGCCCACGTGGAAGTCGTGGGACTGCGCCTTGAACCAGTAGTCGCCGTTCGACTGGATCGTCAGATCGTCCAGCTCCAGCGCCCCCTTGTCCATCAAGATATGGCTCGCCAGGATCAGCTTGGCGCCGTTTTGCGCCGTGATCTTTACGGGCACGGTATTCTCTATGAACATATTGGACGACGTGCTGTTCGCCGCCGTCGTATAGTTCCCCGTCAGGATAACGTGCGTCGCCTCGCTCGCCGAGTCGATCAGATCGGTCAGACTGCCGGCCGGTTTGAGCGCGCTCGAGCCGTCGCCCGTTCCGCCGTCCGCCAGATAGACGGTGCGGGGATACGCCGCTTCCTCCGCCGCCGCCGCAAAGGAAAAGGGTACGGCAAGCAAAAGAAGGGCAAGCGCAAGGATGAGGGATAAGAAACGTTTCACGCGGAAATCCTCCTTCAGATCGGATCAGACCCCCTCGTGGGATGAGTATATTTTTTCTATTATATTCTATCACCTTTTTTTCTTATAGTAAAGTCCGTTTTTCTTTTTTTCCGGCTTTTTTCTTTTCGGGGAAGCCCCCCTTCCTTGACAAAACCCCCGCGGTCTGCTATCATACAACCGTCCAACCAAGAAAAGAGGTGCGCTATGCTGACCGATACCGTAAAACTGACCCACGGGAGCTGGGAGGCGGAGATCCTGCCGGACGCGGGAGCGAACACCGTCCGCCTGACCTATGAGGGGCGGAACGTTCTCCGGCCGCTGGAGAGCCGCGCCCAGATGGAGGAGAACCCCTATCTGCAGGGCTCGCCCATCCTCCTGCCCGCCAACCGGACCGACGGCGCCGCCTTCGTCTTCGACGGCAGGCGCTATACCCTGCCCTTAAACGAGCCGAAGCTCGGCAACAACCTGCACGGGATGATCTGGTCCCTTCCCTTCACCGTTCTCTCCCGAACGGAAAACGTCGTCTCCCTCGCGCTGGAGAACACCGGGGCGTATTATCCCTTCCCCTTCCGGCTGACCGTCTCCGTTTTCCTCAGCGAAACGGGCTACCGCCGCGTCTTTGAGGTGGAAAACACCGGAGAGAGCGATATGCCCTTCACCTTTGCGCTGCATACCACCTTCCCCGAGCCCTCCTTCGCCCGCGTCCCGCTTGCCGAGGCGCACCGCCGGGACGAACGCCTGATCCCCACCCATTACGCTCCCCTGAACGAAACGGAGAAAAAACTCGCCGCGGGCTGCGACACCCGCGGCACCGCGCTGGTCGGTTACTTCCGCTCCGGCGGGCATACCGCCCGCGTCGGCGATTATCTCTATACCGTATCCGAAAACTTCGACCACTGGGTCGTGTATAACGGAGGCGGGAACGCGGGCTATATCTGCGTGGAGCCGCAGGCCGGACGGGTCAACGGTCTCAACGACGGGGGCTTTATCCGTCTCTCGCCCGGCGAGACCGAACGTTTTGAAACGGCGATCGCCCGGAGCGCGCGATGATCCGGGGCGTTGTTTTCGATCTCGATCACACCCTCTTCGACCGCTACGCCACCCTCCGCGCGATCCTGCCGGAGGCGCGCAGCCGTTTCTCTCTCGCGGAGGGGATCACCGACGAAAAACTGACCGAGGCGTGGATCGCCGCCGACAGGCGGTACGTCCACTTCGGCTGGCCGAAAATGTTCGGAGAACTGGCCAAAACCGGCGTTTTTGCCGATCCGGCGCCCGCGCCGGACGAGCTCGGCGCCTTCCTGCGGGATACCTTTTCCCGGGTCGCCGTTCCCTTCCCGGACACCCGGCCCGTCCTTTGCGAGCTGCGCCGCCGCGGCCTCCGGCTCGCCGTTATCACGAACGGAAAAAGCGCCCTCCAGCGCAAAAAGCTGGAGATGATCGGCCTCACCGATCTTTTCGACGAGATCCTCGTCAGCGAGGAGGCCGGCGTCGAAAAGCCGGATCCCGCGATCTTCCGGGTGATGGAACGCCGCCTCGGCCTGCCGGCAGACGAGCTTTGCTACGTCGGCGACAACGAGGTAAACGACGTGAAGGGCGCGCGCGCCGCCGGCTGGCTCCCCGTCTGGATCCGCACCACCGGCAGCTGGGAGTTCCCCGAGATCCCCGCGCCCCGCTATTGCGTCGACACCCTCCGGGAGTTGTTGGATTTTAATTTTGACACGCTGCCATAAAACAAAACAAAACCCGCCCCCGCGGACGCGAAAAGCGTCCCGCGGGGGCGGGTCTTTTTTTCTCACACGCGCTCGAGGCGGACCTTGAAGCTGATCCGGCGCTCGGTTGGCAGGATATCGAACTGAATGAGATAGGCGCCCTGCCGGTCGTCGATCCCGACGACCGTTCCCTCGCCCATCACGGCGTGGCGGATCCTCTCTCCGACGGCAAACTCGGTCGTCCCCTCGCGCGCGGCGAGGAGCTTTTCGCTCTGCGCGGCGGCCTGCGCGGCGTCCCGCAGGAGCGCCTCGTCCGGCTCCGGCTCGCGAGAGAGCAGCGGCCGGTCGATCTCCAGCAGGAACCGGGAGGGATAGCGGTAGTCGCCGTCGTGCCCGCGCCCCTCGCTGTCGGTGAAGAAGAGGCGGTCCCGCGCCCGCGTGACGGCGACGAAGGCGAGCCGGCGCTCCTCCTCCATCGCGGCGGCGGAGTCGGTCTTTTTCGAGGGGAAGATCGAGTCGGACATCGAGACAAGGAAGACGTTCGGGAACTCCAGACCCTTCGCGGTATGCACCGTCATAAAGCGGACGGCGTTGCGGCTCGTCCCGTCGTCGGCGGCGGAATAGAGGGCGACGTGCTCGAGGTAGGAGGCGAGATCCGTCTCCTCCCCGCAGGTCGTTTCGTATTCGTAGACCGCCTGCTTGAGCTCCGCGAGATTGTCGAGGCGGTTGTTGTCCCCCTCGGTGCGCAGGGCGTGTTCGTAGCCGCTTTTGTCGAGCAGATAGGAGAGCAGCTCGGAGATCGGCGCCTTCCCCGCGCGCTCGGCGCAGTCCTCGATCAGCCGGAGAAAGGCGCGCGCCTGGGTGGGCGCGAACAGCTCGGTTTCCGCGCATACGCGCAGGGCCTGCCAGAGCGAGCAGCCGTTCTTTTCGGCGTATTCGCGCAGCGCGCGCATCCGCCGCTCGCCGATATTGCGCTTCGGCCGGTTGACGACGCGGGCAAAGGAGAGATCGTCCCGGAAGGCGACGAGCCGCAGATAGGAGAGCGCGTCCTTGATCTCCGCGCGGTCGTAGAACTGCGTGCCGCTGTAAATATAGTAGGGCATCTTCTCCCGCAAAAAGACCTCTTCCAGCGTGCGGGAGATGAAGTGCGAGCGGTAGAGAACGGTAAAATCGGAAAAGTTTTCCTCCTCGCCCGCAAGGGCGCGGACCGTCCGGACGATCCGCAGCGCCTCGTCCGCGGGGCTCTTTTCGTGGAACCAGACCGGCGTCTCCCCGGAGGCGGGGCGGACGGGGATCAGGTTTTTCTCGGCGCGGACGCGGTTGTGGGAGATGAGAGAATCGGCCAGCGCGAGGATCTCCGGGGTCGAGCGGTAGTTTTCGGTCATATAGATCGTGCGCGTGCCGGGAAACTCCTTTTCAAAATCGAGCAGAAAGCGCACATCCGCCCCCCGCCAGGTGTAGATCGTCTGATCGGGATCGCCGACGACGAAGAGATTGCGGTGATAGGCGCACAGCGCCCGCATCAGGCGGTACTGCGGCTTGTCGATGTCCTGGAACTCGTCGATCATCACGTATTCCAGCCGCCGCTGCCACTTGAGGCGGATCTCCTCGTCGGTATCGAAGATATGCAGCGTGAAAAGGAGAAGATCGTTGTAGTCGAGCCCGAAGCACTTTTTCTCCTGGTAGAGATAGCCGTAGAAGATGATATCCGCCGGCTCGGTCGCGCGGTCGTACTTTTCCTTCAGCCGGTCGAGCGGAAGGGCGATCAGATCCTCGTAGTAGCGCGGCTCGTACTTGTTTTTGCGCATTTCGATCCGGTCCCGCGCGTCGGAAAAGGTCATCTGCCGCAGCGTCAGCCCCCGCTCCTCGTAGATGAGGGCGAGCATCGCGTCGATATCGGCGTTGTCGAGGACGATGAACTTTTCCGGGTAGCCGACGGCGTGCGCTTCTTCTTGCAGCAGCGTCACGCAGAAGCTGTGGAAGGTACAGATGAAGCCGGTGTCGTTGTCCCCGGTGAGCGCGCGGATCCGGCGGCGCATCTCGTTGGCCGCCTTGTTGGTAAAGGTCACGCAGAGGATGTTGGAGGGCAGAACCCCCAGCTCCCCGACCAGATACGCGAAGCGGCGCGTCAGCGCGCGCGTCTTTCCGCTGCCGGCTCCCGCCAGCACCCGCACGTATCCCTCGGTCGTCGTCACCGCTTCCCGCTGCGCGTCGTTCAGTCCGTCAAGCAGATCCATCGTCCGTCCTCCCGTTCCGTTTTTTTCATTGTAGCACACTTTTTCGCCGGGCGCAACGGAAATCCGCGGCGGAACGTTTTTTTCTTTTTCCCTTGCGCGCAGCCGCGCGGTGTGGTATCCTATCAGAAAGGAGGGAGCGATATGAGCGAAAAAAACGCCTATTTTGCCGGGGGATGCTTCTGGTGCGTCGCCCCGATCTTCCGCATCCGGCCCGGCGTGCTGCGCGTGGTCAGCGGCTACTCCGGCGGGACGGAAGAAGACCCGACCTACGAGGAGGTCAAGTCGCAGAAGACCGGCCACCGCGAAACGGTCTGCGTGACCTACGAGGAGGAGAAGATCAGCTTTGAGGAACTCCTTGACGTCTTCCTCGCCGGCGTTGATCCCTACGACGGGGAGGGACAGTATATCGACCGCGGCCGCTCCTACACGCTGGCCGTTTACCCGGTCGACGCCGCGCAAAAAGACGCCGCCGAGCGGGCGATCCGCGCCCTGCGGGAGAAGACGGGACGGGAGATCGCCGTCAGCGTGGAGCCGTTTCTCTCCTTCTTTGCGGCCGAGGAGGAGCATCAGGATTACGACAGGAAAAACCCGGAGGCCTTTTTGCGGGAGCTGGAGGAATCCGGCCGGCTCGCGGCCCGTTCCCGCCGCGAAACAAAGTAAGGAGAGACCTCCGGTGGAGGTCTTCCCTTCTCCGGACAGAGAAAAAGCGATTTTTTTCTTCTCCCCGAAAAAAAGATTGACATTGCGTCCCGACGGTGCTATAATAAAGCGGCAACCGAAAAAGGGCTTGTAGCTCAGTTGGGAGCCCGAAGGACATCCTTACACACCCCACAATTTCATACATTTGACAAGGGCTTGTAGCTCAGTTGGGAGAGCGCCGCGTTCGCAACGCGGAGGTCAAGGGTTCGAATCCCTCCAGGTCCACCACCGCCGCAAGGCAGAAAAACCCGCCTGTTCAACCGAACAGACGGGCTTTTCTATACCTTGTTTTGTTATGCGGTTTTCGGGAGCGCGGCGATGATCTCCGGCTCAGTTTCTGTTTCTTCTTCGATACCCTCAAAGAACTGACGGATATTGAAGTTGAACTCTACATTCAGCTCATAACCGTTGAAAACGTCCACGCGGCGGATCATCGCGTTGACGATCATCTTTTTCTGCTCGATAGACGCGCTGTCGTAAAGCTCTGACCACGACATGATCTCGTCGTAACTGTCGCACAATTCTTTGATCAGCGATTCCTTTTCCTCAACTTCACGTTCCGCCTCTTTCAAAACCGTTTCAAGCTCTTTGACCTTGGCGTCTACCTCGTTGACCAGTCCCGCGAGCATTTCTTTTGAATAAACGCTCTCGCCTTGAATGGAACGGACGACTTCCGCGCGAAGATCGGAAAGCTTTTCCTGCTCTTTGGCATACTCGATGCGGACGTTTTGCAGATTGCTCTTGCGGACCTTCAACTCCTTTTCATAACGTGCGGAAATGATTTCGGATTTTGACAATCCCCTCATTCTCTTGAACACGTCCTTGATGACTGCCTCCACGAGTCCGTCGAGCTTTTCAGCTGAATACCCGGACTGCCCGCCGCATTTAGCGATCTTTCGCACCTTCTTGTAGCAGGCGTAGCGGATGCGGCGCTTCTTTACGACCGTCCCGTCCGCTTTCGTATAATAGCGGCTTGTAGTCGTCAGATGGAGCCGCGAGCCGCAGTGACCGCAAAACACGTTGCCTGACAATAGTGAGTTGCCGCGCATATTGATCGGGACTCTCGGCGTGTTGGCTCTGGCTTCAGCACGTTCACGACGAATACCCTGTGCCTTGTCGAAAAGCGTCTGTGATACGATCTGCAGCTCCGGCAAATGCGGGGAATGGGTGTTGCCGCTTCTCAGGATACCGACGTAGGTCTCGTTTTGCAGGATATTCCGGATCGTATTGTGAGACCACGGGTTGCCCGTGGGATTCCGATAGCCGTTTGCGTTCAGATAATTTGCGATCTTCTGTACGCCGTAACCCTCGTTGACATATTTTGCAAAGATAAGCCGGACGATCTTGGCGTCGCCTTCTTTTATCTTAAGGTCGTAAAGCTCGTGCTTGCGTTTGTTGACGCGCCCGCTTTTTACAAGCTCATATCCGACCGGAGCGGTGCCGCCTTTATAGTGTCCTTCCTCCACCATCTGACCGAGACTCGTTTTAGTACGGATCGACGTTTTCTCGCTTTCGCCGTCCGCCTGCCAGAAACGGATATAGTTGAGCAGCTTGTCAATGTGATTGTCGAAGCGCTGTTCACCTTCCTGCGTGCTCCAGACCTGGATGCCGTTCTTGACGAACCATTCCACGACGAACGGCGTTTCGTCTGCGATACGCCCGATACGGTCGAACATAAAAACGAGCAGGATATCGAACTTGCCTTTGCGGGCAAGCTCTTTTATCGTCTGTATCTTGTCGCGGTTTTCGGCGCGTACCTTGTGACCGGAAACGCCGTCCTCCTGTTCCTCGTGTACGATATCCCAACCCATCTTCTCGGCAAATCTGTGACACGCCTTTCTTTGCATCGGGATATCCGCTTCGTGATTATTGTCGTAATCGACCTGCTTATCCGTGGAAACACGGTACAGGCAGCAGACTCTGTTTTGTTCCATACTCAAGCCCCCTTGTCGCTTTTCTGCATTGTATCACTGCTGGCGGGGATCGGACAATTATGCGGGTTTTGCCCGGATGACAGGAGAATGCTCTTGATACGGCTGAAAAGGTCTGTATTCGGCGCTTTTGAAAAAGATAATGTGATAAGATGACCGTCAATGACCATATATTTCTTGCTATGATCTGCTGCTGTCATCTTGCATTTCACCTCGCATCCCTTTGACGGATCAAATGTCTGTGATAGAAATCACAGGCTTTCAAAACGTAATCCTGCTGTTGCTGAACGTTGTATCCGTGCGGGATCTTTCCTTTTAGTTTCTCCATCGGAATCGTCAATTTCTCACGCTGATTTGCTTTTTCTTCGCATATGATCGCCTCGATATCATCCCGCGTGAGTTCGCCCGCGCCGTACGCTTTGTGCATCCGAACCGCTTGCGCGTAGGACGGGGTGTTGTCGTTGAGCTCGCAGGCATTCAGAACGTCGTATTGAAGTTGGTCGTCGAGAAACGAAAGCTCAACACCGACCGAGAACGCGATCTTGCCTTTGTCCATCATATCAAGCAGTTCGGGGATGAGGTTGGTCAGACGGATATAGCGGTAAACGGTATCACGGCTCTCGCCCGACGCATTACCGATTTCGGCGGCGGTATCTAACCTTGTCGCAACTTGCGACGAAGTTAAATCCGAGCGTTTCCCTTGACGATTGAGCGCTTCCGCCTTCAGTTTGTACGCAAACGCCTTCTCACTCGGCAGAATTCTCTCCCGGTGCAGATTGCTGTCCACGAGCATGATCGCCGCCTCGTCGCGGCCGACGGCACGAATAAAGGCAGGGACCTCGGTGATCCCTGCCTTTTGCGCCGCTCTGTATCTTCTATGCCCGGATATGATCTCATAATTGTCTGTGTTTTCGAGCGGTCGCACGGTCAGCGGCTCCATAATGCCGTTATCCTGTACGCTCTCGGTCAGGTCGTTCATGCTGTCGTCGTCCAGCACCTTGTACGGGTGTCCGTCAAAGGGGACGAGGTTTTCCACCGGTATCATCACCGGCGCTTTGGGCTTGGTAGTTTTCATATATTATTCTTTTACCTCCTATTGATTATCTCGCTCCCCGGTCGGGAGCGTCTTTCATCACAACGCGACCGTCGCAGGTGAGTCTGCAGTACGGCGTTTCCATTTCAATCTCTCGCTCAAGCAGACTGTGAAGATACGGGGATTTCTCCCGGATCTTCCGCGCCCGTTTCAGTTCCTTCCGTAACGGTTCGATGTGTTTCGTTATTTCAGAGCGGGCTTCTCTGTTATCCGCAAGAACGACGGGATCGGTCTCCCGGCGGATCTTGTTACGGAGCAGACCGCGCTCGCGTTCATAATCCTTTATTTGTGTCTGTGTGTCGGTAATATATCTGTCAAGCTCCGGGATCGTCCGCAAGCCGGTTGTTTGCAAAAATTTGTGATCCTCGATGAGTGTCGTCAGGTCTTTTACCTGGTGCCGCAGTTCCACGGACATAATGACGGCGTTTTTGATTTCTTTGACGGCGCGTAAGGCTTCGATGATGATAAGGAACAAAAGGTCGATATAAATCTCGGCGACATCATGGCTGCGTTCGATCTGATATCCGAGTTCGTGAGCGATAGAGGCGAGAAGAACGGATTTGTTTTTCTTGGGCAGATGCGTGTTCCAGACTTGTCCGACGAAAGAATATCCGTAAGAAAAATTGCGGTTCAGACGGCGGTCGATGACTTCATCCGTATAGCCAAGACCGCGAAGGCGTACCGCACGGTCCCAACCTTTGCCTTTCACAGACATACGCGTTTCGTCAATTTCGTATCCGAGACCGCGTAACTGCTGATAGAACGTCTTACGGGTGTACGATACGGATAGGCAGTATTCAACGTCTTTAGCAAGCATATCTCTGTGCGTCGGGTGTCCTTTCTTTTCAGCCCAGTACACCCCACGGCTTTTGCCGCCGTAGAAATTGCTGTTTTCCAAGACGGATTTCCCGCGTTCACGGCATACTTCGTCTGAGATCTCACGCAGGCGGCGGTGGTTGTATATCTTGTTTTGAAATCGGCTGCCGTCCTTAAACGAGATCGGATTCACGACGAAGTGGCAGTGCAGGTTGTCCGTGTTCAGATGAACGGTGACGACGACCTGATATTTGTCGCCCCACATACGACGCGCGGTCTCTTTGCCTATCTCAAACGCTTCTTCGGGTGTCACCTCACCTTTGGCGAAGCTTTGAAACCCGTGCCACGCGACCGTGCCGCCGATTTTGCCGAACCGCCGTTTTACCGCCATCATCGCCTCATACGCTCTCTGCTTGGGGCAGTTAATACCGGCGACGAATAACCTTTGATCCGTTTTATCGTCGTTCTCGGCGTATTTCAGAGCGTTATACAGATCTTCTTCGAGATATTTCGGATCGGTCGTTTTGTCGGGGTTCTCGGCGTATTCGATCACTTCCTTCAGCCGGTTCTTTACGGGCCAGAGTCCGACAGTTGCGATAAGCCATCACCTCCGATCTCTTCGGTCATTTCTTCTGTCGTCTGTTTCCTGTTGTCGATAAGCTGAGCGTAGATTTCGTCGAAAACACGAAGCGCCGCTTTCTCCACGGCGGGAGTCGACGGCGAATCGAGTACCTTGCAGAGCTTTTCGTGGAAAACAAAAAAGGCGTCCGGCGGAACCGTTTTCGGTTCGTAGCCGAGCGCCCGTTTCAGGATATACTCCCCTTGCCCGAGTCCGCATTTCGCGGCGATGCTTTTGATCTTCCGCTTTTGGACTTCGGTACATGGGAAGAATATCCCGGTTGGTGGTTTCTTTTTCTCTTTCTCCAAATAGTTATCCTCCTTCTTTTGGACAGCAAAAAAGCCGGTGAGTTTTTTCGCTCATCGGCTCTGTTGCTGTATTGTGTTTATTATCTTTCGGGTTCCGATTTGATTTTCGTTTTGATTCTCGGCAAAGCAAGCAATTCACGCGCTCTTACCTGTATCTGATCTTCGATTGCCGTTAGCCTTTCTTCTGGCAAGTTCAGCGTCGGGTGACGTTTGAATGTGAAATCTATCAGCTTACGAAGATTGCGGCGCTGCCTGTCACCCATGATCTCTTTGCAAATGGTATCATAAGATACGCCGTAAGGATTGGTGCGCGTCTTTGCATATTCACCGATATTCTTGAAATAGTCGGGCATAGCTTCACTGAACAAAGAGCGACCGTTATCAAAGATCGGCGCGGCGGCTATGATCCTTCCACTGTGATTGTCCCGCAGAACGCCAAAGTTGCTGTAATGCCTGTCGTCGTTGTAGATTACCGCGTCGAATACGAGCATATCCTTAAACTCTTCAAGCGCCTGTTTGCTGATAGTTTCATAAAAATCGAGACACGCTGCGATACCGCCACTTTTCACGATCCTGCCGGTCGGCACGAACGCGGTGTCTATATCCGTAAATAGTTTGCATTTGGAGGCGAGTATGCCCTTCCAGTTTTCGAGATCATAGTACACTGCGTTCAGCCCCATGCGTTCGGCGACCTGATATGCGTAGTATTCGCTGTACGGCTCTTTGCCGGTATTCGCGCCGCCCGACGTTCCGCCTTTGTATAGATAGATGCCGTCGCCCTCGATATACCGCCACGCTTTGGGGAGCATACCGTTCGTTGTGAATTCCGGGGAGGTGGTAAACGCTTCGTGACTTCCGGCGTTGCCGGTATAGGCAACGAGAGACAGCACCTCGGAGAAACGGTTTTCATAAAGATTGTAATCGGCGTATTTCCCGTCAAAGCCTAGCGGCACGACCCAGTAGCTGTCGTTCAGTGAAAGCCCTTTGCAGAGGTCGATGATCCCCTTCGTATCGTCTATGGTCAGTCCGAGCTGTGCCAGGATCTCTCCGACGAAGGTGCGGTTCTTCGGGATGATGCGCCCTTGCAGCCATTTGGCGATACCGGCGTCGGTAACGTCAAGATCGAGCGGGAAGAGCGACTTGAACTTTTCATTGACTGAAAGAATTTTGGCTGTGAGTCCGGCAAGCCCTTCCTTGTGAAGTGAAAACGTCAGAAGCTCATCGTCATATAGACGAAGGCTGTAATTTGTAATATTGTTGTTCATTTCTTCGTTCCTTTCATTAAGAATAAAGGAGACGTCTTTTCCCAGCGCGGCGGAGATTTTCAGGAGCGTATCGAGCGAAATGTTCTGCCCGCCTGATTCGAGACGGCAAATATTCGATCTCTTTGTTCCTATCATATCCGCAAGCGCTTGTTGTGATAACCCTTTTTCTATTCTTGCCGCCGTCAGTGCGGAAATAATCCGCTGCCGGTCGGATAATAATTTATTTTCGTCTAACAAAATGTTCCACCTCAATTCCACCTATATGTTATCACAAATGATAACAAATGTCAAGCGGTGAATTGCAACATTTCTGTGACGAGGGGTTTCAGGGGACGGGACGTCACCTGAGTGCGAGACGACCGTTCGGCTCGCGGCGGGAAAATATATATTTTTTCCCTGCTTGCTACGGTGTGCGACACACCCCGTAAGGGTTATCACCACTGTTCCTGTGTGGCGCATACCAGGACAACGGCGGAGCCGTAAAACAGTTGGAATATCCCGATAGGGTGCATCGCTTTTAAGATAAATGTCATTGTTTTCATAATCATCGGTGGGGGTCAAAAGTGGCAACCGCTCCTTTTGCGCTCTATCAAAGTGGGGGTCAAAAGTAGCAGTCACTTTACAGACTGTCAAGAAACGCATCGGCAATATCCGCGCTTGCGGCAGCGGCGTCTTCATCCGTAACCTCGTTGTTCTGAATCGGCACGGACGGCGAAACAAGTTGAACATTTGAAAGAGCGGAGCGCACGGCTGTGAGGATCGTATCGACGAGTTGTTCGTTCTGTCGCTTTTCTTCATAGGAGATGATCGCGTTCTTGATAAAAACGTTCTGACCGTTTACCTTTTTCAGAATATCCAAAGCGGCGAGGTCTCTCGGGTCGTTCGTGTTGAAACGCACCTTGATATACTTCACGCTCATTTCGCATCAGCCTTTTCGAGAAGACGGTACGCCCACGACTCATATCCCTTCGCCGTCGCACGAATATCGCTGTTGATCGTTACACGGTTCTCGTCATATTCCGCAAAATTGCGGATTAGGCAGCCGCCCCCGCCGACAACGTACAGACGCATCAGAGACGGCTCGTAGTCGTACCGTCTGAGAACGGCAAACAGCTTTTTGACGTAATCCTTCGCCGTATCTTTGATGACGTTCAGCCAGTCGTCTGCAATATCTGCCGTTCCGGTCCTCAGCACGTCCTCGATGATCGACTCGTCGATATTGACGTGATACTTGTCCTGAATCGCCGTCTTTGCCGCGATGACGCACTGCTGAGTGCCGAACTTCTCGGTGTACGCTTTCAGCGGATCGGGCTTTCCGTCTTTCAGAAAGAGAACGTTCATCGTCCCGTTGCCGATATCGCAAAGAACGGTCATTCCTTTCAAGGCGTAGAGCCTGTCCTGAATGGCGGCAAACCCTTGCGGGAAGATATTGACGTCGGTGATGCGAACGTGGTAATTTTTACGGTTGAACGCAAATCTGACGTCCGGCCCCCTCAAAAGATAGTCGGAGAACGCTTTTTTCTGCTGCGATACCCATTTTAAGGGCAGCCCCGCCGCGATATGCACGTTCGCTTCCGTCAGACCGTAGCTGTTCAGTTCCATTGCGACCGCCGCAAGGGTGAGGATGAAATACTCCTCGTCGGTGATCTTATCCGCGCTGAACTCCTTATGCCCTTCGCCGATCAAATAATACTTGCCGTTGTAAAACAGTACGTTCGTCCCGAATACGGGTTCCGTGTCGCTCACCGCGACTCCGGTCTTGAAAATATGGTTAGCGGTTTTGATATTCCCGTAACCGTGGTCGATACCGATGATGACTTTGTTCTTGAAATCCTTCATTTCTTCATTCCTCCTTTTTGGGTCTCAATTCGTTCTGTTCGATGATCTGTTCGTACAGTTTTCTCTCGGCCGGTAATACCGCATGAAGAAAGTATTTGCAGTAGATACCGTAGTAAGAGATCATCTGTACGCAGGGGTGGCTGTCTCCGTCATCAGAGTATTGCTTTTGAACAAGTTCAAAAGCGACAGTTTCCGTCAGTGCAGTTGCAGCACTGGTCGCGCGCCAGACGGCGGACCGTCCGCGCCTGCTTCGGGGTGATTCTGAGCATGATTTTCCCTCCTTTCGCTCAAGATTTGCAAAAATGAATATTGCACCCACCTTCGGTACGTATCGATCTCTTGAAAAAGGTGGGCGCAATATTCATGAATGTATTCTTTATGCTTTTCTTCCCGTTTATCTGATAAAAACCGTCTGAAATCCGTTTTCCTTTTCGCAACTGCCGACAAAAAGGTGGGTGCAATATTCATTTATGGCGTTTTTCGCGTTTCATCTTGAAAAATTCATAAAAACATGCTAAACTGTCCGTAGAATCGAGGTGAGTGCCACGAAAACCAAATACAAGATCTACGAGCTCTCCGCCCGCGCGATCATCCGCAACGCGAAAAAGGACGAGGACGGAGAATTTCAATACCACCTGAAAGAAGAAGCGACGCGCAAGTGCATTGCTTTTTCGGCTCCTGAAACGCAGGACGACTGCGCACTGTTTTATCAGACGATGGCGGTGCTTCACAACGGGAATTTTAACGACTACGGCGTTGTGGAAGATCTGAAAGACATCATCGTATATATCGACTTCTCCAATATCTTCGACCGCAGAAGCGGACAAAAGAAATACGTCGAGCGTATCGAAAAAGCAAAAGCCATGTTCCGTCCCGAGGGGATTTTTCTCGATCTCGGTAACGGCGGTTATCGTTATGTTGCCTTTGAACGTTCGGCGAATATGAGCAGACATTCCCGGCTTTCCTTTATCCGTGAGGATTTTTACGAGTCCGTAAAAGAGCGAATTATGCTCGGAATGAAGATCGGCAAATGTCAGCTTTCCAAGTTCTACGCCTACAACGGACTGATCATGACGGACGGTTTCCGGGTCAACGATATGTCGATATGGGACGAAAAAAAGATCATCGTCATAGACAATCCTACGACGACCGTTCACGGCGCGAATTTCATTACGGTTAAGGACGACGGCAGCGACAGACCGATGCGGCGTTACGACCGCGTGGAGAAATACGGCGATCTCGACGTTCTGGAGTTCGACGGCGAGGGACTGATCTCCCCCGAATACGCGGACTTCATCGATTACCTTTACTGCAAGAAACATATCCATACGTCTTTTCAGATCCGTATGCCGTATATCAAGGGCGTAGTTCACGAGGTTGATTTCAAAGGATTCCTTACAGAATTCGGCATTACGGAGATAACGGATATATGGGGTAACGTTCATAACACCGCCGACGTTGCGATCATTCTCACGAAAAGCATGTTCAAGGGCTTCGGCTGGATGACTGAGAACGGACTGACGTGGGCGCAATATCTTGATAGGTGTAAATATTACGATCACTCGCTGTATATTTCCGAGGTCGGACAGATCGACTCCGAGGCGTTCACGCACATGAACTATCAGTTTCTCACGACGGCGGCGATACAGAGCGATGAGTTCCGCCCCGCCGATCTGCCGCTCGGATGGACTTACAGCCCCGAGCAGGATGAGCGCGACTGGATCACAAAGCCGACCGAAATACGATATTACCGTCTTGTAGCCGACGAAGAATTCCGTCTATGGTATTTCACGCATAACGGCAAGCGTGAAAACGCGGGCGGTAAGGATAAAGCGTGGTCGGATATTCTCAGCAAGAATCCTAAATTCATAAATGAAAAAACGTTTACAAAAGAAATGGAAGACCGCGCCGAGAGCGTTCTCAAGGATTACGCCATAGGCAGGCTCACCTCAGCCGGTGATACAAGGTATTTGTCCGGTGATTTGATACGTTTCCTGCGTTATCTCGGCGGCGAAGCGCTTGAAGGCCGCGCCGGGCGCGAGCTTGTTCCAGAATATCTCGGCGAGGGAGAGTTTTACGCGCCGGGCGCCGCGTACCGCACGACCGAATATTATACGCTTCTCCGCAATCCGCATATTGCAAGAAACGAAGAAGCCGTGGCAAGACCGATAGAGGAAGGATATTACCGCAAAAAGTATCTTTCCCACTTGGGTTACGTCATTATGGTCGCGTCGGATACCCTTATTCCCGAACGGCTCGGCGGCGCGGACTTTGACGGCGACAAGATCAAAACTATCGCCGACCCGCTGATGAACAGCTGTGTTGCGCGCAACTACAGAGGACTGCACTTCGACTACACCTCTGCGCAGATACCGGTTTTACATATCCCGTCCGCCGCGCCGCAGATACGGGACGCGAACGACTGGAAGGCGCGTTTTGAAACGGTGCGCTCCACCTTCGACGAGCGGATCGGACAAATATGCAACGCAGCGTTCAACCGCAGTATTATCGCATACGATGAAAACTCCGATTCAAAGCTGCGCAAGCAGATGACGGAGGAAACGGAAACGCTTGAAATACTGACCGGACTCGAGATCGACTCCGCGAAAAGCGGTGTCAAGCCGGATATTGAAGAATACGTCGGCTTTTTCTCATTCGGAGTTCCGCGCAGTCCGTTTCTGACGTACAAAAATATCGTAAACAGCAAGGACGGGCGGGAGTGGTACGAACCGACCGTTAAGGAAAAGCTCGAAACTTTCTTTGAGAATACCGACTGGGATACGGTCAGTTCCAACGTGGAAAAACTGCCGTATTACGCCCGTATGCTTGAAAAGAACACTCCGAAGCTGAAGCCGAAGCCGGCAAAGGACGCCGAGCTGTTTTCCTTCGCCAAAAAAAGAGGTTGGGTGGATAAACTCGATCCGAAGGATCTGGAACTGATGCGCGGTATGATTGCCGATTACAACGAGGCGCTACGGCGAATCCGCGTCAGTCGGATCAAGATCAAACAGATGACGCGCTGCGGAGATATCGAGCGTATCCTGTTCTCTCGCGCACAGGAGGAAGAATATACGACCGACGAGCTATACGGCGTGTTTCAGGAATCGAGCGCGGAGGAGATACATGACATCCGCGCCGCGCTCGACCGGGAAAACTGGCACCTTCTGGACGAAGACGCGTGTGAAGATTTCCTTTTGCGCTATCTTCCGTACAACAGGCACGAATATATCGATCTTTTCGCCGATTTCAGAAGCTTCGGCTTCCGTATCCTCTCGGATATCATCGCCGATCTCGACGATATGTACGTTGCCGAGGAGAGAAAGAAAAACGCCGTCCGTACCGATACGGACAGCGAGCTTGTCAACGATATTATGGAGCACTATCTGAGGAGCAGAAGCCATGACTACCGCGATCTCGCGGCGAGCCGGACGCGGATCTATCTTAACGAGCGTATCGATCCCGACACGGCGTTAAAATGCGCCGTGGCGCTGAAAAAGCGAGATTTCGCGATGGACGTGCTTCTCGACCGTATAACGGATAACGCGGTGAAGGGGTGATAGTATATGCTGAATGAAATAGAAGAATTCAAAGCGTACACGACCTTCCCGGAATACGTGATAAAGAGCAAGCGCGATACCGGTTATCTCGGGCGTTTTACCTACGATATGCTCAAGAAATTCGACGCGCTGACGCGGGTCTTCACGATCCTTGCAAGAGGATATATGTGGGAGACCGACGCGCCGGACCTGAAACGTGCCGAGCGAGCCCTAAAGGCGTGGTGCAGTCTGCCGGACGGCAGCAAGCCGAAGAAAGACGAGCCTTGGAAAGACAAGACGTGTTTTCCGGAATTACACGCTGAATTTCCGGAACTTGTAAACGAGGACGGCGAAGGCTGGTTTTACACGCACGTCCATAACGTCATCGAAGTTGTGCTCGACAATACAGACGGAGTGTATCCCACGTCCGTCGGCAGCGCGATCATTCTCACGAGAGGCTTTGACGACGCGTGGCGGGAGAAAGTGATACAGTATCAGGCGTCCCTCTATTCCGTCAACACAAAAGGCTGGGTGCGGCGTTTTGCGGATATTATAGCCGAAGCGAAGGAAGAAGGACCGCTTCAAAACAAAGATTTTGAACTTCCCGCCGAAACGGTGCAGAAGCTTAAAGACTCGCTGAACAACAAAAAACGGGAAAACGTGATCATAGAGCTTGCAAAGTATTACCTTGCCAACAAACAGGAAGATACCGACTGGGTGATCCTTCCCGTCGACAGCTTCAACGCCTATTTCGGCACGACCTGCTTTGACCGCAAGTGGCTGCCGGAGTTTCCGGAGGAGATCATCGAGCGCAAGGACTACGCCGGTTTGTGCAGGTTTAAGATGTTTCTGTAAGGCGTGAAAAATACGGAAATAATCACAAATGATAGGTCTTACAAGACAAAAGAAAAAGAGAACGATCCCGACAAAGCGGATTATTACAGGCGATAAAATGATGTGGATCATAATGGCGGTGCTTTCCGCCATATTTGCGGGACTTACTTCAATACTTGCCAAGTGCGGCATCAGAAAAACAGATTCCGACGTTGCGACGGCGCTGCGTACGGTCGTGGTCTTACTCTTTTCGTGGATCATGGTATTTATTGTCGGCTCCGCGAACACTATAACCGATATAACGCCGAAATCGTTGATCTTTCTGATCATGTCCGGTATTGCGACCGGTGCTTCGTGGATCTGCTATTTCAAGGCGCTTTCGGTCGTCAACGTGATGCGAATGAAAGGCACACTGAGGTCGTATCTCGAAGAGGTCAATGCGGACGCTGAGAATATGCTTGCCCGGTTGGAAACCGAAATGGCAAAGAGCGAGGGCGTGACCGAAGCGTTGAAACGGCAGGATCAAATGACGTGGTTTCAGCGGAAAAACAACATCCGCTCCCGCGCGATGGAGATCGTACAGCGGGAGATGATATTCGTATGACGGTACTGGAAGACCTCTGGTACGGTAATATCGACCCGCACGAGGCAATACTGACGGAAAGTA
>CAMKAU010000028.1 GCA_946410595.1 uncultured Clostridia bacterium | reverse complement strand
AAACGGGCAGACCGACAACCAAACGGGCAGGCACGAGCCTGCCCGCTTCCTTTTGCGCGCGCGCAAAAGCAAGAAACGGGCAGACCGACAACCAAACGGGCAGGCACGAGCCTGCCCGCTTCCTTTTGGCGGTTTGCCTCCGCCGCGCGGCGGGCGGGGAACACAAAAATCGCCGGAGTTTTTCCCGGGTTTTTTGTATTGTTTTCGCCGGAAAGGCGTGATAAGATAAGGGCGGGAACCCGTTCATAACCGAGAATGAAAAGAAAGAGAAAAAAGAGGTCTGCGCATGAAAAAAACCGTAGCTTTTCTCCTGCTGCTCGCCATGTTGGCGTCTCTCTTCTCCGCCTGCGCCGAAAAGAAACCGACGGACGGGACGGACACGGCCGTTCCCGGCGACTCGACAGGCGAACCGGCGGAAACGGAAGCACGCCCCAACGTTCCGGAGGGGGTCAAGTATGATTCCTATTCCTTCCGCATCCTTACCTGCCTCGGCGATTACATCACGTTCAACGATTTCAAAAACGAGAATATCGACTACGATATCGTCAATGAGGCGATCTTCCGCCGCAATTCCGAGGTCGAGCAGCTGCTGGACATCGTGATCGAAACCCACGAGGAATCGGGCAGCGGGTTCTCCACCGGGATCGGGACCACGATCATGCGGCAGGACTTCACCGCCGGCGAGAGCCTCTACGATCTCTGCGGCCTTTCGACCTGGCACGCGGCGGCCGCCGCGTTCAACGGTCATCTGACCGACCTCAAAAGCGTACCCTATCTCGATCTCTCCCAACCGTGGTGGGATCAGCGTACCAATATCGACCTCGGGATCGGCGGCAAAATGTACTACACGACCGGCGACATCGGCATCACCGACAACCTCGCCACCCACTGTATCCTCTTCTCCAAAACGCTTGCAAAAGAGAAGAACATCACCGATCTTTACGATCTCGTCCTCGACGGCAAATGGACCTGGGACAAGTTTGAGGGTTACGTACGCACGGTCTCCGAGGATCTCGACGGCAACGACGTGATGAACGAATACGACCGCTACGGTCTGCTCTGCTGGAACGACGCGTTCCAGGCGAGCTTCGGCGGTACCCGCTCCAAGATCGCCAGCGTCAATCAGGACACGGGCGCGCTGGAGTTGACCCTCTACAGCGACAAAACCTCCGGGTTTGCCGCCCGCATCACCGATCTTTTCTTTGACGGCAAGTACGCGTTTCACTGCAATTCGAGCGTGAACTCCCCCAAGGTCACCGCCGCCGGCGGGATGATCTCGCTCTTTGCCAAGGAGCAGGGCCTGTTCTTCACCACGATCTTCCGCATCCTCCCCGACCTGCGCAACGAGGAGATGGACTTCGGCATCCTCCCCTACCCCAAATTCGACGAAACGCAGGAGGAATACGGCGGATACGTCAGCGCCACCTACTCCCACATGTACGCGGTCGAGCATTTCAACGACGAGCTCGAGCGTACCGGCGTGATCACCGAAATGCTCGCCTATCTCGCCTCCCGCTACGTTACGCCCGCTTACTATGAGCAAACGCTCAAGGGCCGCGAGGTCCGGGACGAGCGCGATATCCCCTGCCTCGAGATCATCTTTGCCAACCGCTCCTTCGATCCGGGCGTCTTTTACGAGCTCGGCAAATACACCGGTCAGCTCACGAGCATGATGAAGGCCATGGTCAACAAGTTCGAGCAGATCTACAAAGCCTACGAGACGTCCGCGCAGAGAAAGCTCGACAGCCTCAACGAAAAGTTTTCGCAGAACTGACCGTTCTCCCCCGTCGCTTCCTTTTGCCGCGCGAAAAGCGTTTCCGGCCCGACGCCGGAAACGCTTTTCTGTTTTTTGGGGGCGAAACCGGCCGCCGCCCCCCAAAAAAGACAAAAAAAGAGCCGCGTCTTTTTGCGGTTTTTGTCTTGCGTTTATCGGGCGGGTGTGATAAGATAAAAATGGAAAACTGCAAACGTAATAAAAAAGAGAGGTTTATGCATGAAAAAAATCATTGTTGCCCTTCTTCTGCTTTGTATGCTGACATCCCTCTTTTCCGCCTGCGCAGAAAAAAAGCCGACGGACGAGACGGCGAACCCCGGCGCTTCCGACGTGACGAACGCTCCGGCGGAAACGGAAGCATACCCCAACGTCCCGCAGGACGTCACCTATGACGGCTATTCCTTCCGGACCCTCTCCTGCCTCTGCGACGTGATCAAGTTCGTCGATTTCAAAAACGACAACACCGATTACGACATTGTCAACGAGGCGATCTTCCGCCGCAATTCCGAGATCGAGCAGCTGCTGGACATCGTGATCGAAGCCCACGAGGAATCGGGCAACGTGTTCACCACCGGGATCGGGACCATGATCATGCGGCAGGACTTCACCGCAGGCGAAAGTCTTTACGATCTCTGCGGTCTTTCGACCTGGCACGCCGCCTCCTCCGCCTACAACGGCTTTCTGACCGACCTGAAGACCGTGCCCTACCTCGACCTCAACCAGTCCTGGTGGGATCAGCGCGCCAACATCGACCTTGCGATCCAGGGGAAAATGTACTACACCAACGGCGATATCGGCATCACCGATAACCTCGCCACCCACTGCATCCTCTTCTCCAAGACCATCGCCAACGAAAAGAAGATCGACGACCTCTACGACCTCGTCCTTGAAGGAAAGTGGACCTGGGACAAGTTTGAGGGCTATATCCGCTCCGTCTCCGAAAACCTCGACGGCAACGACGTGATGGACGAATTCGACCGCTACGGTCTGCTCTGCTGGAACGACGCGTTCCAGGCGAGCTTTGGCGGTACGCGCTCCAAGATCGGCAGCGTCAACCAGGAGACCGGAGCCCTGGAGCTGACCCTGTATAACGACAAGACCTCCACCCTGGCCGAACGGATCACCGGCATCTTCTTTGACAACGATTACGCCCTCCAGTGCTACTCGAGCAAGTACTCCGCCAAGGTCAGCAACGCCGGCGGGATGATCTCGCTCTTTGCGAAGGGCCAGGGGCTGTTCGTGACCACGATGTTCCGCATCCTCCCCGATCTGCGCAACGAGGATATGGACTTCGGCATCCTCCCCTATCCGAAATATGACGAAACGCAGACGGAATACGGCGGATACGTCGGCGCTACCTACTCCAATATGTACGCGATCGAGCACTTCAACGAGGATCTCGAGCGTACCGGCGTGATCACCGAAATGCTCGCCTATCTCGCCTCCCGCTACGTTACGCCCGCCTACTACGAGCAGACACTCAAGGGCCGCGAAGTCCGCGACGAGCGCGACATTCCCTGCCTGGAGATCATCTTTGCGAACCGCTCCTTCGACCCGGGCATCCACTACGAGGTCGGCGGCTATACCGGCAAACTGACCGATATGATGAAAGCCATGACCAACCAGTTCGAACAGATCTCCAAGGCCTTCGAGACCGCCGCGCAGAGAAAGATCGAACACCTCAACGAAAAGTTTGCGGAGGCCTCCTGACCTTCCGCCCTTCCCGCAACAGAAAAAGCGCCGGACGTTTTCCATACGTCCGGCGCTCTTTTTTTCGTTATTCGGGTTTGTCGACGAGGTTGCCGCCGCGCGTGAGATGGGAGCGCAGTTCCCGGACGGAAAGGTCGGGAACGGAGACCGCGTTTTTCACGCACAGGGCGGCGGCGGCGCCGGCCGCCTCGCCGGTGAGAACGGCGACGGGAACGACCCGGCTTGCCTCCCACGCTTCACCGGCGGCGGAGATGATCCGCCCGGCGGCGATCAGATTGGGGAAGGCGGGGTGGTAGAGCGCGCGGTAGGGGATCTCGTACCACTCGCCGCGGCGGGAGGGACGGAAATCGGCGAACGCGCCGATCGAATCTTCATAGCGCTGATAGAGGTTTTCCCCGGTCAGGGTGTACGCCCCGACGATCCGGCGGATCTTGCGGAACTGCGGCATCATCGGCAAAGCGACGATCTCACCGGCGGTCCGCTCCATCCCGTGCAGCTGGGAAAGCAGGATCCGCTGCCCCGTCTGGATGTGGAGGTTGACCTCGTCGGAGGTCACGCCCGCCTGCAGAGGGAAACCCTCGGGCTGGCCCTTACCCGTCATGCCGGAGCCGGATACCTTCCAGGTCCGCAGGGCGCAGAGCTTGGGGAGCTTTTCGTTGGTATAAGAATAATAATGGGAAACGAAGGACATATAATTCTGTCCGTTTTCGCACGGGCAGCCGGCGCGGGCGAAGACCTCGGCGGTCCCGGTCGCGTCCACGACGGTCTTGGCGGGATAATACTCGCACCCGCCGACCGTCTCCGCGAGGACTCCGCGGCACACGCCCCCTTCCATCTGCGGCCAGGTCGCCAGCGTGTCGTAGCGGACGGTAACGCCCGCCCCGTCCAGCGCCTCGAAGAGCGCGAGCGCGAAGGCGTTGGGGGAAAAGTGGGTGGTGTAGCGTTTGGAGACGGCGTCGGACTCTCCCTTTACCCGCCAGTCCTCCGGCAGCGTATCCTCGCAGTAGCGGATGGCAAGATGCAAAAACTCCTCGGAGATGCCGCCGATCAGCTTTTTCCCTTTTCCGTCGCAGAGCGGCTCGTACCAGTTGATCAGCCCGATCGTGGCGAGCCCGCCGAGCAGGGCGGTCTTTTCCAGCAGTAAAACGGAAACGCCGGCCCGGGCAGCCGCCAAAGCGGCGCCGGCGCCGGCAACGCCGCCGCCGATCACGACGACGTCGTATTCTTTTTTGATCTCCGGTTCCGGGAAATGAAAACGGTTCATGTGTTTCCTCCTCTTCCTTATTGCGCCGCGTTCAGCACGGTAACCTCGTAAAAGTTCCAGGCGCGGTAATACATGGACTGATAGGAATAGGACTGCTCAAAGGGGACGTTGTTGCCCTGGGAGGGGTAGTACGCGCCGGGATCGCAGACAAGGAACTGCAGCTCGTCCGGGTTTGCCGCGTCCGGATTGACGCACTCGGTAACCACCACGTAATGGCGCCCCCTGGCGTTCGCCATCCCGACGATAACGCCCTCCGGATGATCCTTAAGGAGATCGCGCAGCTGCGCAAGCGAGTAGAAGGACTGCGTCTGCGCGGTAAGAGGCTCGCCGCCCACGCGGAACGCTTCGGCGATATTATGGATCCCCACGAGGACCGGATCCCCGTAGAGGATCTCGGACGCGGAGGACGCGCCGTAGTTGAGGGTATTGGCCAGCGCGACGGTATAGGGATCGGCGGGGAGATTGCCCGTCTGTCCGCTGCGGAAATCGTATCCTTCGGTCTTGCGCGCGTCAAGGTTGTGCAGGACCGTCGCCGCGCAGCAGAGATAGCACCCCTCGTCCATCCAGTCGATCTTGCCGTTCCAGTTGTCAAGGAAGAAGGGCTTGGCCATGCCGGAAACGAAGATCAGCCGGGAAACGGGCAGGGCGTTCCAGCCGCCGGAATAGAGGTTGCACTGACTGTACCAGGTGGTGGCCAGCTTTTCCCCGACCGTGACGGTGCAGGAAAGCGACTCGCCGCCGCAGACGGCGGTCAGGACGGTGGTGCCGATGGCGAGCGTGGAGAAGGTGCCCGTTTCGTCCACGACGGCGACCTTGTGATCGGAGGAGGTCCACCGGATATTCTCATTGTAGGCAACGGGATACGCGGCGGCGGTGACGCTGCTGATCGTATAGAGCTTCACGGTCGCCTCCGTCTCCGAAATGCGGAGCGTGGGAGTGAGGTATTCCTCCGTCGACTCGAGGATCCACTTCTGCGCGTCGGCGTACGCGTCCCGCTTACGGAGCTCGCAGAAGCTGTAAAGTCCGTTGTAGCGTTCGGTCTCCGACTCGGCGAGCGCGTACCCGGACAGCTCCGCCGCGGCGGGCGAGATCGCGTAGCTGCCGTCCGCGTTCTTTTCCAGGCGGAACTTGCTGTATCCCGTGCTTTCCGTTACGCAGGACAGATAACCGCCCTCCTCCGTCTCCGCGGAAAGGGAGAGGAAGGAGGAGGTATCGTCCGTCTTCGGGCAAAGGGAATAACTGCCGTTCGCGTGACGGATCAGGGCGAAGATCTGGGAATCCGCCGCGCGCTTTTCGTCAAGATGGGCGCGGCGAAGCGAATCGTAGAAGCCGGAAAAAACGTCCAGGTACTTGCCGGAGGAAACGTTGACGAGCCGATAGTATCCGTCCTGCAGGGGCGCCTTGGCGGCGGTGTCCCGGCTGACCTTTTCGGCAACGTCGGGGACCTCCACGTCCGTCTGAGAGGCGGGTATGACCTCCTCCTCCGAGGCGGAGGGCGATTCCTGGACCTGGGGATCGGAAGCGGAAACGGGAAAAACCGATGACGCCCAAACGGCGGCAACGGTCAGGATCAGGGAGAGTATTCTGTTCCGATCACATACTTTCATACAAAGCCGGGATCCGTCAAAACGGATCAAAAGAAAAAGATTTCAATATATTATAATACAATGCGGCGGCAAAGTCAACGTTTGCCGCCGCATTTTGGACAATTCCGCCAATATTCGGTCGATATAAACCGGGAAAAACAAGTTCTTTTTGTTGATCTTCCACAAAATCAGCGGGCGGGACGGATGAGCCCTTTATCCCACGCTTCCGGCTTTTCAAAGCCGAGGAGATTGACGACCGTTCCCGCCACGGCGGAGAGACCGTAGCTTCCGTCGTCCTCGTTCACCGCGTAATCGGCGCGGCCGCTTCTGTCGTAGATCCAGCAGGGGACGCGGTTGAGGGTGTGGCTGGTCTTCGCTTTATAGGAGCCGTCCTTGTTCTTCTTCGGCTCGCCGGTTTTTTTATCGAGCTCGTACATTTCGTCCGAGTTGCCGTGATCCGCCGTGATGATCGCAACGCCGCCGAGCCGGTCGACGACGGCGAGCAGCCGGGCGAGCTGCAGATCCAGCGCCTCGACGGCGATCTCCGTCGCGTCGATGCTGCCGGTATGGCCCACCATATCGCCGTTCGGATAGTTGACGCGCAGGAAGCGGTAGCGGCCGGACTCCAGGCACTCGATCAGTTTGTCGGTGATCTCCGCGCACTTCATCCACGGGCGCTGCTCGAAGGGAACAACGTCGCTCGGGATCTCCACGTAGGTCTCCAGCTCGTCGGAGAACTTGCCGCTGCGGTTTCCGTTCCAGAAGTAGGTCACGTGGCCGTACTTCTGCGTTTCGGAGATCGCGAGGACGGGAACGCCGCTGCCGGCGAGGTACTCGCCCATCGTGTTCGTGATCTCGGGGGGAGAAACGAGGTAGCGGCGCGGGATCTTCAGATCCCCGTCGTACTGGAGCATCCCGGCGTAAACGACCTTCGGGACACGGACGCGGTCAAACTTGTCAAAGTCCGCGCCTCCCTCGAAGGCGCGGGAGATCTCCAGCGCCCGGTCGCCGCGGAAATTGTAGAAGATCACGCCGTCGCCGTCCTCGATCGGGCCGACGGGGCGTCCGTTTTCCGCGATGACGAAGGCGGGAAGATCCTGATCGATCGCGCCGGTCTCCCGGCGGCAGGTTTCGACCGCTTCCGCGGCGGAGGAAAAGGCCCTTCCCTCTCCGAGCACGTGCGTGCGCCAGCCGCGCTCGACCATGCTCCAGTCCGCCTCGTAGCGGTCCATCGTGATCTGCATCCGGCCGCCGCCCGAGGCGATCTTCGCGTCGAAATCCGCGGAGCGGATCCCGGCAAGGAACTCCTCAAAGGGGAGGATATAATCGAGCGCGGAGGTCTCGCCGACGTCCCTGCCGTCGAGCAGGATGTGGAAGCGGACGCGGGAAACGCCCTCCTCCTTTGCGCGGAGGACCATCGCCTTGAGATGGTCGATGTGGGCATGGACGTTCCCGTCCGAGAAGAGACCGATGAAGTGGAGGGTGCCGCTCTTTCCCGCGGCGATCTCCTCCTTCCACGCCTCTCCCGCAAACATCTTGCCGCTTTCGATCGACCGGGAAACGAGCTTTGCGCCCTGCGCAAAGACCTGTCCGGCGCCGAGCGCGTTGTGGCCGACCTCGGAGTTGCCCATATCGTCGTCGGAGGGAAGGCCGACCGCCGTGCCGTGCGCCTTCAGCTTCAGGCAGGGGCAGGTCGCCCGGAGCCGGTCGAGGGTCGGGGTGTTCGCCCGCTCGACCGCGTTGCCGGGGTTGTTCGTCCCGATGCCGACGCCGTCCATCACAACGACGAGGACCGGGCCCTTCGCCGCTTCAAAAGCGTTTGACTTTTTGAGTGAGAGCATATCTTCAATCCTTTTTCTTTCCGAACATTTTCTCAATGTCCTGTTTTGTAAAGCAATACTTCTTCCCGCAGAAGCGGCAGCCGACTTCGATTCGGGCGGGTCTGCCCGCCGCCTCCTCCTCCGCGAGGACGGACGACGCCTCCGCGAAGCCGAGGCTGCGCACGGCGCGGGCGGTCCGCTCGCGGGAGCAGTCGCAACGGTAGGCGACGGGGATCTCGTCGAACACGTCGTATTCGATCCCCTCCAGCGCAAGCGCGGCGAGCCGGAGGTTGGGATCCTCCCCTTCCGGGCAGGCGGCGATCACGCGGGAGAGATCCCGCAGATTCTTTGCGTTTTCCTCCAGACGGGCGGCGACCGCCTCGTCGGCGAAGGGGAGGAGCTGAACGAGCACCCCGCCGGCGGAAAGGCACTCGCCGTTTTTGCCGATCAGAACGCCGAGAGCGCAGAGGGTGGGGATCTGCTCGCTTTGCGCAAAGTAGGCGGCGATATCCTCCGCGATCTCCCCGGAGACAAGCTCGACCGAGCCGATCTCCGGCTCCTTGCCGCCGCAGTCGCGCAAAACGCGCATAGTCCCCCGACCGACCGCGGCGCCGACGTCGAGCTTGCCGTTTTGCTTGCGCGGCGGGTCCGCCTGCGGGTTTTCGATATAGCCGCGGACGTTTCCCATCCAGTCGGAGCAGGCGATCAGCTTGCCCGCCGGGCCGTCTCCCGCGAGGGAAACGGTGAGAGCGTCCGTCTTTTCCCCGAGCATCGAGCCGATCATCGAGACGGCGGTGAGCAGCCGTCCGAGCGCGGCGGAGGAAGTCGGGGCGGTGCGGTGGATCGCCATCGCGCGCGCCGCGATGGCGGTGGACTCGATCACGTGGACGCGGGCGCTGCCGTCCCGCGTGATCATACGGGTGATCTTTGACGGTTTCATATCAGTCGTTTCGGGGTCTCCTTGCAAAATAGCAGACGCGCTCGCTTTCCGGCGCGGGCGGGTCGAAGGTATAGGCGTCAAAGACGCCGCAAAGCTCCAGTCCGGCGGCGGCGAGGGTCCTCTTTACCGTGCGGTCGGAAAAATACCGCTCGCGCTGGACGGCGTCCTCACGGAGGTAGCTGCCGTCCGCTTTCTCGGAAAAAACGGAAAGGGCGAACTCCGCCCGGCCGCTTTTCGGGTCGTAAAAGTTTTGCCAGCCGCAGTAGAGGCCGTCCGTTTCCAGGATATAGTCGTTTTGCCCGTAGACCCGCTCGTATTTGCGGCGGGTATTGAGATCGAAGCAGAAGATCCCGCCGTATTCGAGATAATTGCAAACCAGGGCGAACACGCGGGCAAGCTCCGCGGGCGAGGCGAGGTGATTGAGCGAGTCGAGCGTGCTGACGACGGCGTCGACCGTGCCGTAAAGCTCGAAGGAACGCATATCCTGGCAGAGAAAAAGGACCGTTTGTCCCGCGGCGGAGCGCCGCGCCTTCTCCCGCGCGACCGAGAGCATCTCGGCGGAACGGTCGAGAGCGGTCACGTCGAGCCCCGCTTCGGCCAGAAGAAGGGCAAGCGCGCCCGTGCCGCAGCAGAGGTCGAGCACGCTTTGCGCCGGATGGCCGAACCGGCGGCACCCCTCCGCCAGGTAGGCGGCGAGGGCGGGATAGTCGACCGCGCCGTTGAGTTCGTCGTAGCGGCGGGCGAGAATATCGTAAATACTGCGTTTCATCACGTTTCCGATCGGCCGGAACGGTCCCGGCCGTTCTTTCGTTTTTGCGCTGACGCGCTGATCTATTTTAATACATTTTACAAAACTTGTAAAGTCTTTTTTCGGAACACGGGAAAGTTTTGCGCAAAAAGGACGGCCGCCTCCGGGGAGGCGGCCGCGTGTTAGGTTTCGTCCGGGAAGGCGCGTTCAAGGAACCGCCGGTGCAGGTTGCGGGGCGTTCCCTCGCAGTGGGAGCCGATCTCAAAGGCGATCTTCTGCCAGCTCCAGCCGTAGATATAGTACATCGTAAAGATCCGGCGGAGGCGGCTGCTTTCGATGCCGTTGATAAACTTCTGCACGGCGCCGCAAATCAGGGTGCAGCGGACCAGGTTCTTTTCGATCTCCCGCCGGTATTTTTCCGCCTCGCGGCGGGCTTCCGCCTCTTTCAGCCGTTCCGCCTCCAGGGCGAGGGCGCGCAGGCGCAGATCCTCCGCGCGCGCCTCCCGGATCAGGGACCGGTACTCCTCCAGCGAGGAGCGGGTCATTCTGACTTCCTTCATACGCGCCTCACAGATAGGTCCTGAGTCCCGTTACCTCTTCCCGGATGCTCTCCAGCTCCGAGATGATCTGCTCCACCTCGGCGGAAAGCCCGCGGATCTCCTCCTCTTTTTCCGTCGCCATATCGGTCAGGCGGTCGAGATAGGGGAGCAGCTCCGCGCGGGAAAGGGGCCGCTCCTCGCAGTCGTACGGGTCGCCGAACCCGTAAAGTCCGTTTTCGTTCATCATTGTGTCTTTCTCTCCTTTTTTCCTGTTTTTATCTTGTCCGCGCAAAGCGTTTTCCCGCCGGGGCAACGGAAAAATGGGCGCCGGAGCGTGTCCGCTCCCTTCCCCGCTTTGCTTTCCGTTTTGATCGTAATACGAAAAAATCGTAAAAATCGTACACCGCAAAACTTTTTTTCAAAAAGTCCAAAAAGTTTTTCAAAAGAGGTTTTTTTCTCTTGACAGAAAAAACCGGGCGTGCTATAATACCCATGCGCAAAAACGGGTCTTCCGCGGCAGAACGCCGGTCCTGCGGCGCGATCGCGGAGATCGCAGAATGTGCGTCTGGGTGTGGCGCAGTTGGTAGCGCGCTACCTTGGGGTGGTAGAGGCCGCAAGTTCAAGTCTTGTCACTCAGACCAAAAATCCTGCGTTTCGGCGCGGGATTTTTCCTTTTTCACTCTTCACTATTCACTCTTCACTATTCCCTCCCTTCCCTCTCGCAGGATTTTTGGAAAGGAAGAAGTAAGAGTGAATAGTGAATAGGTGGAAAGTTGAAAAAGAACGAAAAGAGGCGAAAGAGGAAACGATGATCGACAGTCCGCTGATGATCAAATCAAAAGAACTTGCGCTCAACGTAATCCGGGAATGTAAAACCTTGCGCAGCGCCAAATGCGAGGGCGCGCTGATCAGTCAGCTTCTGCGTTCCGGCACCTCTGTCGGCGCCAACGTCCGTGAAGCGCAGTACGCGCACGGAACGGCAGATTTTATCGCAAAACTCCAGATCGCGCTCAAGGAATGCTCCGAAACCGAGTATTGGATCGAACTTCTTCTTGAAAGCGGCTATCTTTCCGATCGAACTCTCCTTGACCGCTGCGTCGAAGTCAAAAAGATTCTGATCTCCTCGATCAATACAGCAAAGACGAAAGCGTCCATATAAAGCATCAACAATCCTGCGTTTCGGCGCGGGATTTTTCCTTTTTCACTCTTCACTATTCACTCTTCACTATTCCCTCCCTTCCCTCTCGCAGGATTTTTGGAAAGGAAGAAGTAAGAGTGAATAGTGAATAGGTGGAAAGTTGAAAAAGAACGAAAAGAGGCGAAAGAGGAAACGATGATCGACAGTCCGCTGATGATCAAATCAAAAGAACTTGCGCTCAACGTAATCCGGGAATGTAAAACCTTGCGCAGCGCCAAATGCGAGGGCGCGCTGATCAGTCAGCTTCTGCGTTCCGGCACCTCTGTCGGCGCCAACGTCCGTGAAGCGCAGTACGCGCACGGAACGGCAGATTTTATCGCAAAACTCCAGATCGCGCTCAAGGAATGCTCCGAAACCGAGTATTGGATCGAACTTCTTCTTGAAAGCGGCTATCTTTCCGATCGAACTCTCCTTGACCGCTGCGTCGAAGTCAAAAAGATTCTGATCTCCTCGATCAATACAGCAAAGACGAAAGCGTCCATATAAAGCATCAACAATCCTGCGTTTCGGCGCGGGATTTTTCCTTTTTCACTCTTCACTATTCACTATTCACTCTTCACTATTCCCTCCCTTCCCTCTCGCGGGATTTTTGGAAAGGAAGAAGTAAGAGTGAATAGTGAATAGGTGGAAAGATGAAAAAAGAAGGAAAAAACGGGAAACAAAAGAACGGGAGGGATCTTCCGACAAAAAACGAAAGAGATCGGCTCTTCCGCCCCGCAACAAGATACCGTCGTTTTGCCTTTTTCGCTGTTTTTTGCTATGTTAGCACGCGGGGACGGTCTTTTTTTGTCGCTTTTCGCGGTTTTGAAAAAAAGAATTGGCTTTTTGCGGCATTTCATCAAAAAAAGGCGGGTATCCTGCGGGCGCGCCCGCCTGATACTCACCCTCGTTCCCCGGATTCACCGCCGGGCGGATGGTTCACTTTTAACGAAACTTGCGGTTCTATTATAATCCCGCAAGCGCCGTTTGTCAAGAGGGATTTTTCGTCGATCCGCCGAAAAAACGCCTCCCCACTCCCTGTTTTTGTCTTTTCCCGATAGAGAAAACGCTCCTCTTTGCCGGGATCGAAAAGTCCTGTCCCTCAAACCGAATATCCCCGGGTCCGTCTGGGACCCGGGGATAATTCTTTTGTCCGAAGCGGGACAAGACCGGAGAAACCGTCTTTTTCCGCTCCGTTTTTGCGTTATTTTCCCTTTTTCTTCATTAACAGCAGGAAGGTGAGGACAAGCGCGACGATGACGACGACGGTAACGCAGACAACGACGAGATACTTGAAGCTGTCGGAATTGGCCGGCGGATCGACCTCCCCGGTCCCGGGGCGGGCGTCGTTCCCGCCGGCGGACCCGGTGACGGGCTCGGTGACGGGGGCGTTGGGATCATAGTTGACGTCGAGCAGCCGGATGATCTCCGCAACGCCGTTTACCTCGGAGCGGTAGAACGCGTCGCCGTCGGTAATATAGCCCATGTGAGCAAGACTGAGCGTGGTCTCCTCCGGATTGGAATACGGGTAGCAGTCCGGCTCGAAGAGATACGCGATCAGATACGCGTCGCTCGTGTTAAGGGTGACGGCGTAAGCGCCGTTCTGGAACGTTACCTCCGCCGCCTCCCCGATCGTTACGCCGGAATAGATCCCGCCGTACTTTCTGAGGGTAAGCGTACTGCCGTTTGCGATTTTTGTGTATCCGATCCGGTGCGAATCCAGAACGCGAAGGATCGCGTCGATATCCTTGTCGTCCGCCGAAATGACGTAAGCGGTCGGAAGCGCGCGGGTGTTCGTGACGGTGTCGATCAGATTATAATACTTGACGCCGTCTTTGTTTTTGTACGTCCCGTCCACGTAGATCGAGGGGCGGGGCATGGAGACCTTCGCGGCTCCGCTTGGCACGGTACGCAGAGAGAAGAGACGGTTTTCGTCAAAATCCGTGATGGCGGCCACTCTCGCGCGGTTTTCAAAAACGTCCCGCGCAAGCTGACCCTGATAGGAGATCATCTCGTTTGTCAGCGACTTCAGCGCTTCCGTCATGGCGAAAACGGAACGCTCGAAGCGGACCTTGCCCGACCAGATGCGCATACACTCGATCAGGAAGGAATAGGAGCCGCGAATTTGCGGATAATCCTTGCAAACGCCGGGATTGCACATGACCTGCGGATAAAAGCTTGCCCGGAGGTTCGTCCTCTCCCTGGTCGCCGCGATGGCGTTCAACGCGATCTTCGCGCTGACGGTGTTGATATATTCGTCGGCCGCCATACCGCCAACGTAATCCGCGGGGTTCAGCAGGGGGGAGTTTTTGATCTCAACGAACTTGATATTGACGTCGTCCAGCTGCTCGATCGAGTAATCGGAAGCGTCGGGGAGAAGGCTGCCCGTGTCCTCGTGGCACTCGATGCAGATCGTGGGCATAAAGGTCGTATAGGTTTTGATATACGACTGGGTGGAATTGATGGTATTCGCGAGCATGTGCCGCGCGGGGTTGATCCCGTCCGCCGTAAGCCGCATAAACCGCTGCGTATTGTCGGGGCTGACGACCGGCATGATCACGATCGCGCCGAACTTGTCGAGGACCTGTTTTCCGTAATCCTCCGTAAGCTCGTAAGCAAAGGAGAGCGTTCCCTCCACTCCGGTCGGCTCGTTTCCGTGAACGCCGCCCGTGATCATCAGGATCTCCCGGACGCCGCCGCCGCGGACGATCGCGGCCGTCTCTTCAAAGCTCGCGCCGGCGGGGATCTTGTCCTTTGTAAAGACCAGAACGGGCGATCTGTTCCCCATCGGGCTCAGATCATGCGGATAGAACGCGTAGCAGTAAGGAGATTTTCCGGCGAGATAATCGACGTACTCGCAGACCTCGGCGTTCGTGAGGAACGCGCGTCTGTTGAAGATCTCCTCGTTGGTAAAGGTGGGGGTCTGCGGCTTTTTGTAGTTTTTGAGGTTCGAGACCGCAAAATACTCCATCACCTCGTCGGTAAGGTAGGTATAACGGGTCTCCATATAGGCGTTTTCAACGTACGGCTCGAACGGGCAGTCGTAGGTGAGCTCCGCGACCGTTCCCGATACGTAGAAGTATTTCACGAAATAGTCGGCGCTGCCGTTCCCGTAGTAGATTTTGGCAAAATGGAGACCGGGCGTCGCCTTGAACGTTGCGCAGTTTTTTCCGTCGACAACGGAGATTTCAACGTTCTGTTTCGTCTTGTATTCCGCCGTGGAATTGACGCCCTTATAGATGACGATATTGGGCTGTATCTCGTTTTTCCCCTTGGGGTTGTAATAGAAAACGCTGACCTTAACGTCGTCGAGGATGCCCGCGATGGAAAGGACGAAATCGGTTTCCCCCGCCCTCTGCTCGGCGACCAGGGAGCCCGCGCCGCCGAGGTATTTTACCGTACCGTTTCCGGCGTTTTTCACGGTGAGATAGACCTGATTGTGGACGGGCGCTCCGCTTGTGATCATGACCCCGACGGAGCCGCTGAGCTCATCCGCCGTGATCTTGGAGGAGGCGTTAAGGGAGAGCGTTCCGCCGCCGGTCAGCTTCCGCACGGAGAGATTTCCGCCGACCGAAAGAACGCCGCCGTCCGAGAGATCGACGTCCGCGGTTCCGGTCACGGAGCCGAACTTGCCCGCTTTCAGGATGATCTCGTAATCCTTTGCGAGCCCGTTTGAGATCGCGCCGGCCACGTCCGCGCCGTTGAGCACGATCGTCGCCTTTCCGTTGATCGTGCCGAAGACGGTTTCGTTCACCTGGGCGCCGCTGCCGATGATGCCGTAAACGGAGGAAGCGGAATAATAACCCGTTCTGCCGCCGTTGGCATATACGTAAGTGTTTCCGTTTACCGCGCCGCCTCTCGTTCCCGCGGTGAAGCTGATGGTGACCTCGCCGCCGTTAATGACGGCTGTGGAATTGCCGTTCAGCGTGCCCTTATATCCCGCGGCGAATACGTTGCCGGGGATATAGGCGTTGTCGGACACCTCAAGCGAAACGTTTCCGTAAACGGCGCCGCTGAAGGAAGCGCCGCAAACCACGGAATTGTTGTCCGAGGGCTTGGTAAACTTCGCGTTCTCGCGGATGAGGACCCGGATCCCCTCGTCCCCGAGATGGCAAACGCCGGTGTAGGAGCCGCCGTAGAGGTGGCGCTTCAGGTGCGCGTTTCCGTAAATATCGATCAGAACGTTTCCGTTGAAGGTTACGTTCGTATTATAGGAAGCGCCGTGGACGGACTTGTTGACGACCGCGTCGCCGTGGATGCGCAGGGTCACGTTGCCGTTGACGGTGGTTTTTTCCGCGCCGTAAACGCCGCCGCAGACGATGGCGGCCTCGCCGCCCTCAAGATCCGCGAGGCAGTTGCCGTTCACGGTGCCGCTTCTGCTTCCGCCGTTTAACAGATTGCTTGAAACGCCGCCGGTCAGATGGACCGACGTATTCCCGGTGAAGGTCCCCGCGTAGGAGCCGCCGTAAACGTTATAGACCTCGCCGCCGGCGAGCTCGACGTTCGTATTCGCGGTCGTATCGGTATAGCCGCCGCCCAGGACGTAATACCAGCTACCGCTTTTGATCGTGATATGAGTAGACTCAAACGAGCAGGCTTCACTCGATCCTCCGAAGATGGAGGGAGCCAGCTTGGAGGAGGCGTTCGCAACGGTCGTAACGCCCTCCCCTACCGTCAGATGATGGCCGTTCGCGTAGATCGCGCCCCAGGCGCTTTTGTTGTCGCTCGTTTGTCTGACGGTTACGTTCTCAAGGGTCAGATCCGCGCCCAGACTGAGCGCCTTGCCGAGCCCAAGGAAAACGCCGGACTTCTGATAATCCGTTGCGCCGTGGATCGAGGTGAGCGTCGCCCTCTTTGCGGGAAGCGCAAGCGCTTCGGTAAGGGATATCTCGTAGGTTTCGGCAAGGACGACCGTGCCGCCGTCCGCAACGGCGTTAAAAGCATCGGCAAGACTTGCAAACCGGTCGCCCGTGTATACCACAACGTTTTCCTCGGCATTCACCCCAAACGAAAACGCCGATACCAAAACGACAAGCATAACGAGCAAAGCGGCAAAAGAAAACCCTTTCATACTTTCTCCTCTTGAGCGTCAGTCGTTCGGGACGGGTTCGCGCCGCGCGGTTTCGTCCCGTCCCCGCCGGCCGCTTCCCGCGGCGGGCGCAAACGGACTCGCCCGTTCGCAAAAGAGCTCTTACGCGCGACGCCTTTGTTATTCTATCATAGAAAACGCGATTTGCAAATACAAAAAACAAAAAATGGCAATAAACGCTATTTTTTTTGCAAACGGGCCGTTTGACGGGAGGGTTTTTCCATCGATCCGACGGAAATCCTGCCCTCCGTTGTCTTTTCTTGGCTTTTCTTTACAAAATCTTTATCTGTTTGTATACAAAAATGTTCTTATTTTGTGCCACGATTGAAAACTACAAAAAAAGGTTGTATAATTTTATCTGTACGAAAATCCTTTTTGGAGGAAATTATGAGCAAAAAAACGAATTCCATTCTCTCTCTGCTCCTCTGCGCTTTGATGGTGTTCTCCGTGATCGCCCTCTCCGCCTGCAATCAGGACGACCCCAAAGAAACAACGCCCGTTTCCGATGGCGGAACGGAAACGACCGAAGTCCCCGCCGACGCGGATCCCTATCCGAATCAGGACCTCGACGGCTACGGCTTCCTCGCCTATGAAGTCGCTTTCAATCTCGACACGTCGATCAACAACTTCACCCCGAACGAGGACGCCGCGACCGTGATCGACCAGGCGATCTTCACCCGCAACGCCGAGGTGGAAAACAAGCTGAACATCACGATCTCCTGCGATCAGAAGAAGGCCGACAACACGAGGGGGTCTTCCAACGGCTATTCCTACCTGATGCGGCAGAAACGCTCCGGCGACGCGACCTACGACGTTGCCACCCTGCCCGCTTACGACGTTTCCAAGCTGGCGGGCGGTGACGCGCTTTACGACATCAACCACGTTTCCACCCTCGACCTCGACCGTTCCTGGTGGGATCAGCAGGCCGTGCAGGATCTGGAGATCAAAGGGATGCAGTTCTTCATCACCGGCGACTTCAACCTCGACTGCTTCAACGCCACCGTCGCCATCACCTTCAACAAAGAGCTGGCGCAACAGTATAAGATCACCGATCTCTATCAGCTCGTCGACGAAGGCAAGTGGACGATGGACAAGTGGATGGAGTATACGCAGCTGGTCAGCGAAGACCTCGACGCCGACGGCTTCTACTCCCACAAAGACCTCTACGGCGCCCTCTTGTGGGACGACTCGATCTACGCCGCGGTCCACGCCGCGGGCGAACGCTGCGCGATCGTCAACCAGGAAGGCGACCTCGAGCTGACCCTCGGCACCGAGCGCGTCGTCTCCGTCTTCCAGGATTACGTCGAGTTCTCGAAGAAGGACTGCGTCCTCCGCTGGCAGCAGACCTTCGACCTGGAACACAAAACGCGGTCCAACAGCTCCAGCTCCTCCAACGCGAAGGATATGTTCCCGAACAACCAGGGTCTGTTCCTGATCAACGCGATCGAAACCACGACCCGCAACTTCCGCGACATGGATACCGACTACGGTATTCTGCCGATGTTCAAGTATGACGAATCTCAGGACCGCTACTACAACAACGTCGCTCCCTACTCCGCCCGTTTCATGTGCCTGCCCTTCAACCAGTTCGACGCGGAGCGCTGCGGCGTGATCCTCCGCTCCGTCGGCTACTTCTCCGAAAAGTACGTTGTCAACGCGTTCTACGAGAAGACGCTCGTCAGCGACACGATCCGCGACGAAGAGAGTCTGCCGATGCTGCAACTGATCCGCGACACGAGAGTCTACGACCTCGGCTACTTCTATCAGCCCGCCGATATCAACAAAGAGCTGATCTTCCTCTTCCGCGCGGAGAACTCCAACTGGACCTCCCGCTATGCGGCGCTTGAACAAAACGCCAAAAAAATTCTCGGCAATTACAACGACGCCTTTGAAAAATCGAAGGCGGAAAACTGGAGCTGACCCTGTGAAACCGAAAGAGCCGAAAGAAATTTCGGCTCTTTTGTTTTTCTTCACGCGGCGTTCATATTTCCGGCGTATACTGTTTCAGAGAAAAACGAGGAGGTCTTGTGATGGATTGGAAAAATATATGGGAGACTGTCTCCGCGGCCTGCGTCTCCTTTGCGGGAAAGCTGCTGCTCTGCCTGGTCGTTCTGCTGATCGGGCGGCTGCTCGTTTCCCTGATCCAAAAGCGGTTTTTGAATACGAAAAAGAGCGAAAAGCTGGATCCCACCTTCCGCTCCTATATGCGGAGCACCGCGCGGGTCACGGTCAAGGTGCTCGTCCTTGTGGCGATCGTCGGGATCCTCGGCGTCCCGATCGCCTCGATCATCGCGGTGATCTCCGCCGCCGGCGCGGCGATCGCGCTCGCCCTGCAGGGCTCCCTCTCCAATCTCGCCGGCGGGCTGATGCTGATCCTGTTCCGCCCCTTCCGCATCGGCAACTACATCGAATCGGAAGGGTTCCAGGGAACGGTGACCGACATCGGGGTCTTTTACACGACCCTGCGGACCTTTGACAACAAGAAGGTCCTCCTCCCCAACGGCAAGCTGATCTCCGCTTCGCTTGTCAACTACTCCGCCGAAAAAACGCGGCGGGTGGACGTGGTCTGCTCGGTCGCCTACGGCAGCGAAACGGAAGCGGTGAAGGAGGCGATCCTCTCCTACGCCGCCGCCCATCCGCAGATCCTCCAGACGCCCCCGCCCGTCGTGCGGATGACGGAGATGGGCGACTCCTCGCTTGATTTTACCGTCCGGGTGTGGACGGCGACGGAGCACTACTGGGACGTGAAGTTCGATTTGACCGAAAACGTCTACGCGATCTTCCGGCGCGAGGGGATCGAGATCCCCTTTCCCCAGATGGACGTGCATATCAAACAGTAAAAGCGAAAAGCAAAGAAAAAACTCCCGCAGACCGGGCTATCCGGGGTGCGGGAGTTTTCAGATTGCGGAAGGACCGATCGAAAGGCTCCCTTGTGTAAAGGGAGCTGTCAGCGGAGCTGACTGAGGGATTGTTTGACGGCGGTGTCAAGATACTTGCAAACGCCCGGAAAGTGACGATGGATCTCCGAATTGGCTATTCTGATAACGGTCAAGCCGTATTCTTGGAGGAAAGCCGTTCTTTCTTCATCGTATTGCTTCCCCTCCTCCGTGTAATGCCCCGATCCGTCAAGTTCGATCACGAGTTTTGCTTTTGCGCAGTAAAAATCGGCGATGTATTTTCCGAGAACCTTCTGACGGGAAAAACGGACGGGATAGGTACTCAGAAAATCATACCAAAGATGTTTTTCCTCTTTGGTCATATTCTTTCGCAGCATTTTTGCGGTTGGAATGATGGTCTTATTGTATTTTCTTTCCATTACAATCCTTCCGTCACGCTTCGCGTGCCACCTCCCTTTACACAAGGGAGGCTTTCCTTCTGCCGGACTTTAAGCAAGCGGTTTATCCCGCGTTTTGTGAAAACCGAAAACAGAGAAAACCTAAACGCCGCTTCTGTACCTCACGCCCGGAGGAGCGCGGCGAGGCGGGTGAGGAAGGCGTCGACTTCCTCTTCCGTCGTTCCCCAGCCGGTGACAAGGCGGATCGGGATCCGCCCCTCCTCTTCCGGCGCCCATTCGTAGAAAAAGAACTCCTTTTCCAGCTCCCGAACGACGGGGGCGGGCAGGATCGGGAACTGCTGGTTGGTGGGAGAGCGCCCGAGAAAGGAAACGCCGAGCGCCTCCATACCCTCCCGGAGCCGTTTGGCCATTGCGTTTGCGTGGGCGGCGGCGGAAAAATACACGCTCTCCTCCCCGCCCTCGAGGAGCGCCTCGAACTGCACGCCGATCAGGCGGCCCTTGGCGAACATGCCGCCCTGCCGCTTGATCATCCAGCGGAAATGGTCGTTCAGTTCCGGCCGCAGGATCACCAGCGCCTCCCCGAAGAGGGCGGCGTTTTTTGTCCCTCCGATATAAAACGCGTCGCAGAGCTTGCCGAGATCGCGGAGGGTGAGATCGTTTTCCTCCGCGGTGAGCGCGGCGCCGAGCCGCGCGCCGTCCAGATACAGATAAAGACCGTGCCGGTCGCAGACCTCGCGCAGGGCGGTCAGCTCCGCTTTGTCATACAGGGTGCCGATCTCGGTCGACTGGGAGAGGTAGATCATCCGCGGCAGGGGGGTGTGCTCGTCCTGGAACTCCGTCAGCGCGCGCTCGACGAGGGCGGGGGTGAGCTTGCCGTTTTCCCCTTCCGCCGTCAGAACGCGGTGGCCGGTCGCTTCGATCGCGCCGGTCTCGTGGAAATAGATATGCCCGCTGCGGGCGGCGATGACCGACTCGTATGGACGGAGAGCCGCCGCGATCAGCGTGATATTAGAGGAGGTCCCGCCGATCATAAAGTGGACGGCGCAGTCCTCCCGGCCGACGAGGCGCCGGATCATCGCGGCGGCGTTTTTGCAGTGCGCGTCCTCCCCGTAGCCGTCGGTATGTTCGAGATTGGTGGCGGCGAGCGCCTCCATCACCTTCGGATGGGCGCCCTGACTGTAATCCGAGCGGAAGCTGATCATCTTTCTTCTCTCCTTTCGCTTTTCCGGTAGCCGGTGGAAAAGTCCACTTCATTTCGCAGAGGCGCGCCGGATAAGAACGCCTCGAGATTATGATAGGCGAGCGCCACGATATTCTCGTACGTCTCCCGCAGGTGGAAAAAGCCGGAAACGTGCGGGGTGATCACGGCGGTCGGGATCCGCCAGAGGGGATGCTCCGGCGGCAGGGGCTCCGGGTCGGTCACGTCCAGGCCGCAGCCGGAGAGCTTGCCGGAGAGAAGCGCGGCTGAAAGCGCGTCCGAGTCGACGGCGGAGCCGCGCCCGACGTTGAGGAGGACGGCGCCGTCCTTCATCCTGCCGATCATAGCGGCGTCGAAGAGCCGGACGGTTTCCGCCGTTTCCGGCAGGGAGAGGGCGACGATGTCGAAGGCACCGACCTCGTCGGCGAGAGCGTCAAAGGGGATCATCCGCTCGATATACGGCTCGCGCTCGCAGGTCGTGCGGCGCACGCCGGAAACGCGCGCGCCGAGGGCGTGCGCCCGGCGGGCAAAGGCGGACCCGATGTCCCCGAGCCCCACGACAAGGCAGGATGCCCCCTCGACCGAGCGGACGGGACCCTCGTCCCGCCAGAGGCCTTCTCTCTGATTGTCGCGGTAGAGAGCGAGCTTTTTGTAAAGCTCAAAGAGCATCCCGAGCATATGCTCGGAGATCGCGTGGCCGAAGGCGCCGGTGGAATTGGTAAGACGGACGCCGGGGGCGAGAACGCCAGGTGCGACGTAGGCGTTGCTGCCCGCCATCGAGAGGTGGAGGTATTCCAGCTTCCCCGCTCCCTGCAGCGCCGCGACCGGCGGCGTGCCGAGGATGACCGAGGCGGCCGCGTAATCCTCCGGCCGGACGGTATCGGGCTTACAAAAGCGCATCGTATGGGAAAACCGCGCGGCAAGCGCCGTAAAGCGCGCGCGCATCGGCTCCTCCGTCGGGATGAGGGAAAGGATCGTGTTCGGCATAAAGACCCGCCTTTTTCGTTTTTTCCGATTGTATCACGGGCCGGGCGTTTTGTCAATCGCCGCGAAAGAAACGCGGGAAAAAAGAGAGGCCGCGCTTTTTGAAAGTTCTTGCAACGGCGGCGGATCCGTGATACAATAAAGAAAAAGGAAGGAGGAAACCGCGATGCTGGAAAAAGAGCTGCGCGCGGAGCTGAAGGCGGGCAAACTGCGCCGCGCTTATCTGCTCTGCGGAGAAGAAGACTACCTCAAGCGCAGCGCGCGGGCGCAGATCCGCGCCGCCGTGTTGACGGACGAGTCCTTTTCCTCCTTTAACCATACCCTCCTCTCCGCAAAAGACACCCCGCCGGAGGAGCTGGAAACGCCGCTGCAGGGCGTTCCCTTTTTCTCGGAGCGGCTGCTCGTCGAGTACCGCGACGTGGAAAACTCCCTCTTCCGGGAGGGGAAGGCGGACGCGCTCGCCGCGCTGCTCGCGCGGGACGAGCTGTTCGACACCTCGGTCCTGCTCCTCTATGCGGAAGCGGACGCGCTCGACCTTTCGCGGCGCGGAAAGCTGGAGGAAACGCTGCAAAAAAAGTTCGGGGACCGGCTGACCGTCGTCCGCTGCGACCCGCCCGCGCCCGCGGAGCTGGTCCGCTGGGTGATCCGGCATCTCGCGCACGGAGGGGTCTCCGCCTCGCAAGAGACGGCGCGGCTGCTTGTGGAGCGGTGCGGGAGCGGCATGGACGCCCTCGCCGGAGAGACGGACAAGCTCTGCTGCTACGTCCTCGCCGCCGGCCGAACGGAGCTGACCACCGCGGATCTCGACGCCGCCTCGCAAAAACCGCCGGAGGCCGAGGCGTTTGCCATGTCGAACGCAATCCTCTCCGGCAACACGGAGGACGCCCTTTCCGCCCTTGCGACCGCCAAATGGGAAAAACAGAAGCCGACCGCCGTGCTGGCGGGGATCACCGGCTCCTTTGCCGATATGCTGACGGTCAAGACCCTCGCCGCCGAGGGCCGGTCCGAAAGCGAGATCGCCTCCCTCTCCGGGATCAAGCCCTACCGCGTTTCCCTCCTTTTGCGGGGTGCTTCACGGACGGACAGCGACACGCTGGAGCGCTGCCTTTCCCTCTGCATCGAAACGGACGGCCGGCTGAAGTCCGGCTCCTCCGGCTTTCTGCCGCTGGAGACGCTGCTCTGCCGGATCGCCGCGCTGCGCCGGGGGGAACCTGTATGAAGGAAAAGCTGAAGCTCTCCCTCCCCGTGATCGTGGAGGGGAAATACGACAAGCTCCGCGTCGCCGCCGTGGCGGACGCCGATATCTTCACGACCGACGGCTTCGCCGTTTTCAACTCGGCGGAAAAGCTCGCGCTCTTCCGGCGGCTGGCGGAGAAAAGCGGCGTGATCCTGCTCACCGACAGCGACGGGGCGGGCAAGGTGATCCGCCGGTATCTGACCTCCGCGATCCCGAAGGAAAAGCTCTATCAGCTCCACGTCCCGCGCGTGCCGGGCAAGGAAAAACGCAAAAAAAGCCCCTCCGCCGAAGGGATCCTCGGCGTGGAGGGGACGGATACGGAAACGCTTACCCGCCTGCTTTCCCCCTTTGCGGGCGGCTCCCGCCCGAACCGCGCGGGGATCGAAAAGCGCGATCTGATGCTCCTCGGGCTCTCGGGCGGGCCGGAGAGCAAGACAAAACGCGCCGCGCTCGCCCGCGCCTACGGACTGCCGGAGGATATGACGGCGAACGCCCTGCTCGCCGCCCTCAATATCCTCACCGACCGGGAGAGCTTTCTCCAAACGGCTGAAACGATCTGAAAACGCGGAGGACTTCTCCGCGTTTTTGCGTATAAACAGACAGAAAGCTCCGCCATGATCCAACGGAAGAAAGGATCCGCCGTGAAAAAAAGGTTTCTTCTCCCGCTTCTGCTTGCCGCCCTCCTCCTCGCCGCCTGCGTGCGGCAGCCCGCGGCCTCGCCCGACGGGAGGTCCGCGCCGGTCGAAACGGTGCCGGAAAGCGCCCTTCCCTCCTCCGGGACGGGAGAGGAGATCGGCGCCGGGGAGAGCGTCCTTGCCGATTACAAACCGGCCGGGTTCTCCGCCCGGATCGGAGCGGCGCTCGCGATCCGAATGGACACGGAAAAAGACGATCCGGCAAAGCGGTTCGACGTAGTCCTGCAGAAAGTATCGGTCTCTCCGCAAGGAACGGAGCCGCCCCTTCCGAAATGCCCGGACGGGTGGCAGTTTCTGGACGCACGCCGGTTTTCCGTGAACGGAGAAACGAGAGACGCCTATCGCTTTTACGCTTCGCTGCCCGCAAAAGAGATCGTCGACGTGGCGGAAACGGGATATACCTGCTCCTATGTCGGCTCCGGCCGGGACGGCTTTACTTTTGATCTGAAAACGCCGCAGGGACTGCGGGACGCCTGCGAGGCGTTCGGCGACGGATATACCTTTACCGCGGAGGGACAGATCCGCTTCCGGCCGGACACACGGCCGGAGGGAGAGGAGGCCGAATATTTCTTTACTGTCCAAAGGACAGACAAATAAACGAAAAAAGCGGGCGCGCCGCTGTCCCTTGACAACGGCGCTTTCTTTTTTATCCGAGAACGACCTTGAACCAGGTGGAAATATCGCTGA
>CAMKAU010000027.1 GCA_946410595.1 uncultured Clostridia bacterium | reverse complement strand
TCCCTTGTGTAAAGGGAGCTGTCAGCGGAGCTGACTGAAGGATTGTAAAAGAAGGAAAATACCGCTCCGTTCCGACCGGGGCGTCCGTCCGACAATCCTTCCACCGCAAGCGGTCCCCCTCCCTTTGCACAAGGGAGGCAAACGGCGCGATCATCCTGCACAGTGAGAACAAACCGTTGCGGCGGGAGATAAACCCCCGCCCTACACCATATAGAGGCGTTTACTCCATGTAGGGCAGGGACCGCCGCGGGTCAGACGCCCCGCGGCAAAAAGAATTGACACCGGGGGAGAACTGTGCTAAAATAAGAAAAAACGAAGGTCCCCGAAAGGAAGGTACTTTTATGAAATGTCCCGGCTGCGGATACGCGGAGAGCAAGGTCCTTGACAGCCGCCCGGTAAATGAAAACGCCAGCATCCGCCGCCGCAGGGAATGTCTTTCCTGCGGGCGGCGCTTCACGACCTACGAGGTCGTGGATAACGTGCAGATCATGGTGATCAAAAAGGACGGGAGCAAGGAGTTTTTCGACCGGCACAAGCTGGCCGCCGGCATCCTCAAGGCCTGCCACAAACGCCCGGTGAACAGCGAGGCGATCGTGGACGAGGTGGAAAACGAGCTGCAAAACTCCCTGACCGGCGAGATCACGAGCGACGAGATCGGCCGCCTCGTTTTGCAGAAGCTGCGGGTGATCGACCCCGTTTCCTACGTCCGCTACGCCTCGGTCTACCGCGATTTTGACGATATCAAGAGCTTTCTTGACGAGCTGGAGCAGATCCGCCGCTCGGAAAAGAAAGCGAAAAAGGACGGGCGGACGGAGTCATGACGATCCTTTCCGTTTCCGGCGTATCGCTCGCTTACGGCGCCGACGAGATCCTCCGGGGCGTTACCTTTGCGGTAAACGAGGGGGACCGCGTCGGCGTGATCGGGCCGAACGGCGCGGGCAAGACCTCTCTTTTTCGCATCCTTGAGGGGAAGGAGGCGCCGACCGGCGGCTCCTTTTCTCTCGCGCGGGGAACGCGCGTCGCCTGCCTCGGGCAGAACGCCGCGGCGGACGGCGCGGGGACGGTCGCGGAATATATGCTCGGCGCGCTGCCGGAGCTGCCGGAGGCGGAGGCGCGGATCCGCGCCCTGGAGCAAAAGCTGGAGTCCGGCCTCGGCCGGGCGGAGGACGCCTCCCGTCTCGCGGAGGAAAACGAACGCTTCACCGCCGCGGGGGGCCGGCAGTACCGCGCCCGCTGCGACAGTCTGCTGGAGAAGACCGGTTTCCTCGAAGCGGAGAAAGCCCTGCCGGTCTCCGCGCTCTCCGGCGGGCAGAAGACCCGCCTCGCCCTTGCGCGCATCCTCTTTGCCGAGCCGGATCTTCTTCTCCTCGACGAGCCGACCAACCACCTCGATCTCCCCACCCTTTCGTGGCTGGAGAGCTATCTCGCCGCCTACAAAAAGACCCTGCTCGTCGTCTCCCACGACCGGTATTTTCTCGACCGGGTCACAAACAAGACCCTCGTCCTTTCCTCCGGCCGCGCAAAGCTCTACCCCGGCAACTACTCGAAGACCGAGCTGCTCCGCGACGAGCAGCGCGCCTTTGAGGAAAAGCGCTGGAAGCTCCAGCAAAAGGAGATCGCACGGATCGAAGCGTTCATCGAGCAGCAGCGCCGCTTCGGCCGGGAACGCAACTTTATCACCATCGCCAGCCGGGAAAAGGCGCTGGCGCGGATGGAAAAATACGAACGCCCGGAAGGCCCCGGCAGGGAGATGCGTCTCTCCTTTTCGGCGGCGGAGACCGGCGCAAACGAGGTCCTCGCGGCGCGGGATCTCGCCATGTCCTTTGAGGGCAAGGATCTTTTCTCCGGCGTCGGCTTCACCGTCCGGCGCGGGGAGCGGATCTTCCTTGTCGGGCAGAACGGAACCGGCAAATCGACCTTGATGCGCATCCTCTGCGGGCGGCTTGCCCCGCGGAGCGGCAGCGTGATCCTCGGCGCGGGCGTCCGCCCCGCCTATTACGATCAGGAAAACCACGGGCTCTCCCCGGAGAATACCGTTTTTGAAGAGCTGGCCGCCGCCTATCCCGCCAAAACGGAGCGGGAGCTTCGCACCCTGCTCGGCGCCTTCCTTTTTTCCGGCGACGACGTGAAAAAGCCGGTCGCCGCTCTCTCCGGCGGGGAAAAATGCCGCCTCGCCCTCTGCAAGATGATGTGGTCGGGCGCGAACTTCCTTCTCCTCGACGAGCCGACCAACCACCTCGATATTTCCTCCAAAGAGGCGCTGGAGCGCGCGCTGGAGGACTACGAGGGGACCGCGCTGATCGTTTCGCACGACCGGTACTTCATCGACCGGATCGCCACCCGGATCCTCGAACTGCAGCCCGCCGGGACGGGCGGGATCTTCTCCTGTCCGCTCTCCGCCGGGGAGGGGTACGATACCTTCCTCGCGGCGGCGGAAGCCGAGCGCGCCCGCCGCGCGGCCGCGCCGGAAACGCCGGAAACGCCCTCCGGCAAAAAGGCGGACTACCTCTCCCGCAAGGAGGAGGCGGCGCGTTTGCGCCGGGAAGAGAAGCGGCGGGAAAAGCGGCGGGCCCGCGCCGCCGAGCTGGAGGCGCTGATCCCGGAGCTCGAGAAGGAGCTTTACTCCTTGCCCGCCGAGGAATACAGAAAGGGCGCCGAACTGCAGCAAACACTCTCCGCCGCCGAGGAAGAACTGCTCTCCCTCTACGGCGAGGAGCCGTAAAAAGCCGGAACACACCGACCGGAACCGAAAAGGAGGACAAAATGGGACTGTTTATCGACGACAAAAAGATCATCCGCGGCAACGAGGACAAGGACGTCGCCTACCTCTGCACGGCGGACGACTCCCTCAGCGGAGAGATGCTCCGCTCGCTTTTGGCCGACGCGGGGATCCCCTGCATGATCAAGGACCGCACCTTCGGCGGGACCCTGCGGGTCCTCTCCGGCTTCACCGGCTGCGGGTGCGACGTCTTCGTCGGGCGGGAAAAGCTGGAGGAAGCCCGGGAGCTCGTCGAGGCGTACGCGTCCGCGACCACCGGAACGGCGGAGGACGCCGCCCCGCCGGAGGAGAAGTAACCTTTTTCCATAACGAGATCACGTGTCATCAGGGAGGTTTTTTGCGGTGTCGGACGAACGGGAGCTGTACGAAGGATTGGTTTTTATCACGGGGACCTGGCGGGCGGAGTATCTTGTGAGCGCCCTCTCGGACGATCTCGCGCATATCCCCGCCGCAGAGTTCAAAAGCGAGGACGGCGCGGACTTTTCCGCGATCTCCTTTACCTTTTTTGAGGATCATACCGTCGTGATGGAGGATACCACCGGCGGGAAAAGGGAAAGCGGCGTCTGGGAGCAGACCGGGCCGGGCGAGTACCGCTACACCCTCGGCGCCTTTTTCGAGCTGCCGGACGGCGCGTTCCGGAAAAACGCGGAAACGCTTACCGTGCGGGACGGGCGGCTGGTCTTTTCGATCGGCTTTCTCGCCGTCGCGATGAAAAAGACCGCCGACGGGGCGGTCTCCCCCGAAAAAAATCCAGACGCCGCCAAACAGGCGCCGGACGACGGGAGCGAGGCGCCGGACTGGCTTGTCGGCGTGTGGAAGGTTGCGCAGGCGGCGGCGCTGCTCGGCGGGGACTTCCGTTTCTGCGCCCGCGGAGAGGTTGAGGCGGATCTCGACGCCCGGGGTGCGGACGAAGAGGAGCGGCGCGAGGCGCTGCAGCCCTTTGACGCCGTGATCGAGTTTACCGCCGACCGCCGCGTTCTCACCCGGGTAAAGGTCCCGGAGGGTCTCTCCGGGGAGGAGCTTTCCGCCGCGCTCGCGGCCGGGGAGATCTCCGACCTGCGGGACGGGGCGTTCACGGTCGGGGAAACGGCGTGGAAAACGGCGGACGGCCGCTGTTTTTACGACACCGGCGAGAGCCGCGAGGTCTGCGGGGAGGAGCAGTCCTCCTGGGACGAGCTGACCCCCGACGGGGAGGGGCTCCTTCCCTTCGGCTCCGGGATGATGAAGCTGAAAAAGATTTGAAAAACCCGAAAAAAGCGGGACGGATCGCCGGATCCGTCCTTTTTTTCGCAAAAAAGGACTTCTTTTCCGGGAAAAGTTGACTTTTCCCGCCAAAGCCGTTATAATATCCCCCATACGGAGGCGTTTATGCTGAAAAAGTTTCTTTCCTATTACAAGCCGCACAAAGGGATGATCGCGCTGGATATGGCGGCGTCGATGCTGATCTCGCTGATCGGGCTGATCTACCCGGTGGTCACGCGCCGGATGCTCGGCACGCTGATCCCGGACAAAGACTACCGCGGGATCATCATCGCGGGCGGGATCGTGCTGGGGCTGTACCTCTGCCGGTTCGGGCTGCAGTATTTCGTCCAGTATTACGGACACATGATCGGCGTGCAGATGCAGGCGCAGATGCGGCGCGACCTCTTCTCTCATCTGGAGCGGATGCCCTTTTCCTTTTTCGACAGTCACGAGACCGGGCGGATCATGTCCCGGCTGACCTCCGACCTCTTCGATATCAGCGAGCTCGCCCATCACGGACCGGAAAACGTCCTGATCGGGTCGGTGATGCTGATCGGCTCCTTCTGCTATCTCTGCACGATCAACGTACCGCTGACGATGATCGTTTTCTGTTCCGTGCCGCTGCTGCTCGCGGTGGCGATCCGGGCGCGGCGCGATATGCACGACGCGTTTGCCGAGCGGCGGGTGACCACCGCCCAGATCAACGCGGCGATCGAGAGCAGCGTGACCGGCGTGCGGGTGACAAAGGCCTTTACCAACGCGGCAAAAGAGGAAGAAAAGTTCGAGCGCGGCAATCTCGCCTTCGTCGAGGCGTGCCGCAAGGCCTACCGGGCGATGGCGCGGTTCCACGCGGGAACGTCCTTTATCACCGACCTCTTCAACGTGATCATCCTGATCGCGGGCGGGCTGTTCCTCTACGCGGAGAAGATCGACTTTGCCGAGTATTCGGCGTTCATCGTTTCGGTTTCTCTCTTTATCGGGCCGATCAACACGCTGATCAACTTTACCGAAAACTTCCACAACGGCGCCTCCGGCTTCGAGCGGTACGTGGAGATCATGGAACTGCCCGAGGAGGAGGACGAGCCGGGCGCCGAGCCGCTCACGCGCGCGGAGGGCCGGGTGGAGCTGTGCGACGTCAGCTTCCGGTACGAAAGCTCGGACGAGGTGCTGCGGCACGTTACCCTTACCGCGGAGCGGGGGAAGACGCTGGCGCTGGTCGGCTCCTCCGGCGGCGGGAAAACGACGATCTGCCACCTTATCCCCGGTTTTTATCCGCTGGAGGAAGGGGAGATCCTCCTCGACGGGAAGAACATCCGGTCGATCACGAAGGAGAGTCTGCGCCGGAACATCGGCATCGTCCAGCAGGACGTCTTCCTCTTCGGCGGGACGATCCGGGACAACATCCTCTACGGCTGCCCGGACGCCGGGGAGGAGAGGATGATCGAAGCGGCGAAAAACGCGAATATCCACGACTGGGTGATGACGCTGAAGGACGGGTACGATACCGAGATCGGCGAGCGCGGGGTGAAGCTCTCGGGCGGGCAGAAGCAGCGCATCAGCATCGCGCGGGTCTTTTTAAAGGATCCGGCGGTCCTGATCCTCGACGAGGCGACCTCCGCCCTCGACAACACCACCGAGATCCAGATCCAGCGGGCGCTGGACCGCCTCTGCGCCGGGCGGACGACCGTGGTCGTCGCCCACCGGCTCTCCACGATCCGCCGCGCGGACGAGATCGCGGTGATCGACGGAGGCGAGGTGGCGGAGCGCGGCACGCACGAGGAGCTGATCGCCCGCGGCGGCCTCTACGCAAAGCTCTACGCCCTGCAGTTCCGGGAATAAAGCGGCAAAAACGGAGCCCTCGCGGCTCCGTTTTTTGTTTTCCGAAAAAAGACTTGAATTAGGATTCTGCTTGTATTATAATAGACGCGTAAAAATGGGGTTTCCCCCAAGAGACAAGAGAAAGGAAGAAAGTATGAAAAAGACATTGGCGCTTTTCCTTTGCGCGGTACTGGTGTTTGCATTCCTGCCTGTCGCCGCGCTTTCCGTTGTTGCGGAAGAAGGCGGAACGATCGAAGTTCCCGCCCGTCCGACGCTGACCTCCGAAAAGGTGGTCTATATGTCCTTTTCCGGTTCGGACGACAACGATGGTCTGACCAAAACCACACCGAAAAAGAACTGGGGTACCACCACCGGCAAAGGCCTCACTTCGCTCCTTACCGAGGGCGCCAAGGTCGTCGCGGTCGGCAAGCTCTACCTCGGTGCTAACTACACCTTGCCTGACTTCGACGGCAACACCGTGCTCTTCACCGCGAAGGACGTGGATGATACCAATTATTTTGACGCTTCGACCGAGTTCGGCAACTTCTTGGGAATCAAGGGCAACAAGCCGGAAAGCGCCAACACCCTTACTATGACCGGCAACGTGATCTTTGAGAACATCGGTCTTCTCAACCGTGTCGCCGCGGCGGGCGGCGACTGCTTCACCTTCAAGGCGGCGGACGGCGCCAAGGTGGTCGTGGGGACCGGCGTGGTCTTCCAGAACGTGAGCGGCGGGTACGCCGTTCCCAAGCTGGTCGTGGACGAGGGCGGCGTCGTCTTCCTCGACGTGCTCGGCTTTTCCCGCTATCTCGGCGCGGGCACCGTCATCCTCAACAATGACCTGATCAACCAAATCGACGAGAACACCTTTGCGGAGTTCGAGGGCATCGTCGCGGACGAGGACGGCAACGTGCTCTACGGCGAGCTGCCCGTCGAGGACGAGCACTGGACCTCGGAGCTCGCCAGACCGATCGTCGCGATCAAACCCGACAAAGAGAGCTACAACTATTACAACAAGGTCACGCTCACGCTCACGGTCACGAACCCGGAAGACGTGGCTGACTGGTGGACGACGTACCTGAACGAATGGTACGCCCAATCCTGGCTCCGCGAAGACAATTTCTATTTCACGCTTGACGGCGAGTACGAGGCGAGCCCGTCCGGTCTTACGGTCGACAGCGTTTCCGATTACAGTCTGACGGTCACGCTGACGGGGCTCTTCTCGAGCGATTACACCGCAGCCGGCGAGGGCGAGCTCGTCGCGGAGATCCCGCTGTTTGGCAGTGAGGATATGTGCCTCTACGCGACCGCCCCGATCGCCTACACCGGCGAGACCGTTCCCTGCACGGACGCGCACGACTTCGGCGCCTGGCAGTTCTCCTACCGCTACGGCGAAGAGATGGAGGAAGGTCACGAGCGGATCTGCGAGAACTGCGGGTACAGCGAGTTCGTCGCCGAGGAATGCACGCCGGCGGATGAGACGATCATCGACCCGATCTACGACTGGTCCGGGGAAGAGCCCCGGAAAACGCCCTGCAGCCACGAGCGGACCGTTTGCACGGTCTGCGGCCGGACCCTTGAGGATATCGCCCATCACCCGAACGGAGAGGTCAAGGACGGGGCGGAATACCTCACCGTCTGGGACGAGAACAAGGAAGAATGGGTCGAAACGCCCTGCTACAAGCCGGTGACCCTCTGCAAGGATTGCGGAGAGGTGCTCGAGGAGGGCGAGACCGTCCATCCGAACGGACGCTTCACGGAAGCGAAAGATTATTTCATGAAGTGGGATGAGGACAAGCAGGAGTACACGGAGGCCGCCTGCTACCAGACAGGAACGGTCTGTGAAGACTGCGGCGAATGGGTCGGAGAAGGGACGTCCGTGTACCACAAATCGCCCCGTCAGGAAGAGGAGACCGAAACGAAGGAGCCCTCCTGCGCCGTCGTCGGGATCACGACGAAAACGGTCGTTTCCTCCTGCGGCGAGTGCGGCGCGCTGATCGGGATCGATGTCTCCCTCGCGTTTTCGGAGCCGCTCGGTCACACGATCGAGGGCGGCGTCTGCGCCCGCTGCGGGAAAGCGCCGGCGTACGTCGCCACGCTGACGGCGGACAAGACGAGCGTGGAAGAGGGCGAAACGCTGACAGCCGTTTACACGCTGAAAAACCCGGACGGGACCCCGGTGGCGGGGAAGGCCGTTTTCGCTTTGTGGCCGCTCTCCAAGGATCTGACGGCGAACTGGCTCTACGCCAAAACGGACGCCGTTACGGACGAGAACGGAACGGCGGTATTTGAGATCGCGATCTCCGGGGAAGACGGCGTGGAACCCGGCGAAAAGATCCTTTACGTCGCGGACGGCGAAGATCAGCCGGGCGACGAGAGCGCATGGCTGACCTTCCGTTTCGGCGCGGCCGGGGAGATCGCCGTGGACGAGACCGGTCTGGCGACCGTATCGGAGGACGCGATCACGGTCGAGGAGAACAAGCCCGTCACGATCGACGCGACCGGACAGGAAAATCCCGCCGAGGGCGTTGTCCTGACGCCGGCGGCGATCGCGAAGATCTCCGACGCGAAGGCCGAAACGGAGATCAAACTCTCCGACGCGACCGTCCTTTTGGACGCGGCAGCCATGGCGGCCATCGGCGAAAAGGCCGGACAGAGCGACGTAAAGATCGCGGTCGAGGTCGTGGAAGAGAATACGTTGAGCGAAAAACAGAAGGAAGCGCTCACGGAGACGAAGGCGGCCCTTGTGATCTCGATGGACGTTCTGGTCGGGGACGCCGCCGTCTCGGATCTGGGAGGCGGGAAGGTGAAGGTCTCCGTCCCGTTTGAGCTGCCCGCGGGCGTGAAAGCCGGGGACGTGAGAGTGGCGTATCTCGCCGACGACGGCGCGCTGACCGAAATGCCGACCGTCTGGCAGGACGGCGTCATCTCCTTCGAGACGACGCACAACTCGACCTACGTGGTCCTGACGGCGCCTCTGCCGGCCCCCGCGACCGGGGACGGAACCGTGATCTTTGCGGCGCTGGCTCTCGTCAGTCTTGCGGCCGCCGCGGTCCTCCTGAGCAAAAAAGCGAAGAGAGAAACGTTCTGATCCCGCGATCAGGTAAGCAAAACGCCCCGGGGAAATCCTCGGGGCGTTTTTCTGCCTTTTCGGGGGAGGGGTGCGGCAGGGCGTTTTTTGTCAGGAAACGGGCTCAAAACGGACGCGCTTTGAGGGGACGCCGTTTGTGTCGACGACGGAATGGGTGTAGTAGGTAACGTTGCCCCACGGGGAGAGCGCGTGGTTGGCCGCGTTTTTCGATTCGAGCACGGCGCGCACGCCGCCGGTCATCTTCGTTTCCGGGAGATATTCGATCCCGACCTCGCTTTGCGAGTCGATCACGAGCAGGGCGGGGGAGCCGAATACGTCGAGCGTGACGGTGGGATCGACCAGAAGGAGCGCCGCGCCGCCCTCGGCCTGCATCCGCAGCCCCACGTCGCCGGGGGCGGTATGGTTTTCGTTGAGGATGAGCGAGCCGGAGCCCTGCAGCCAGACGCTGCCGCTGTGCCCGGCGCCCCAGACAAGGAGCTGATCCAGCCGGTTTTCTCCGATCAGCTCGATGGAGAAGGCGTTGCCCATCAGGTTCACGTCGAGGACCGAGCCGGTAAAGTTCTCCAGGATCAGGCGGTTGGTGTTTTCGTCGTAGCGCGCGCCGGGGAGGGAGCCGAGCTTGCCGCCCATCTTTTTCCACGCCTCGCCGAGCACCAGGTAGGTGTATTCGGTTTTGTCGGCGGAGAGGAAGCGGATATATTCCTCGGAGCCGGCGTCGCCCCAGGCGTACTCGCCGTCAAAATCGGGGAAGGGGTTGGAGCGGGAGGGCGGGAAGTTCTCCACGCCGCTCTCCTTCGCGGGGTCGAACACCGTTTCGCCTTTGGCGCACGCTTCGTAGTAGGAGGTCCGCACGCCCTTTGCGTACTGCGCGCCCTGCGCGAGATAGAGGGAGTTCGGGGCGTCCGGGTCCCCGATGACGATCGCGTCGTCGGTAAAGAGGATCTGATAGTGCGATTCGGAGTAGAGGAAGCGCAGCTGATTGGAGTCGCCGCCTTTTTCTTCGACCCAGCGCCGCGCGTCGGCGAGCGCTTCGTCGTTTAAGCTGTCCGGCCGGTAGGTCTCTCCCGTCGGGAGATAGGTTACCGCCACGGCGTCGTCGGTCTGCGACCAGAGCGCCTGTCCCTGCGGGACGTAGGGGTCGCGTTCGCCGCGATCGGTCTCGGTGGCGCCGCTCTGGCTATGGCTGCCGGAGCTGCGTAAAAAATCATAGCCGAGCAGGTCGTTGCCGTAGGAAGCGAACACCACGCTCGCCACCGTCGCCGCGGCGATCACGGGTTTTAAAAACATCTCCCGCACGCGGCTGTGGCGGCGCGGGCCGCTTTTCGGCCCCGGATCGGCGCCGTCTTCCGCGGGCTCCGGCAGCGGCCGTTCGTGGAACTCGTCCCGCGGAGCCGCCTCTTCGGTCACGGGCTGCGTCTCCCGCGGGATCTTTTCTTCCCGGGGATCCTCCAGCTCGACCGGTACGGGATTTTCCGTATCGGCGGCCGGAACGTGGAACTCCCCGTCAAACATACGGGTTCGGATGGTCCGTCACCTCCTTTCAAAAATGCGGAAAAGGGGGATCATTTGACCGGGATGTTGTGGACGTCCACCTGCGGGAACGGGCACTCCACGCCGAGCTTCTTAAATCCGAGGAGCAGGTCGTGGTTGAGGGTGCGCGCGCCGGAGAAGATATTTTTTTCGTCCACTTCCACAACGAACTTCAGCACCACGCCGCTGTCCGCCAGTTCGTTTACCCCGAGGTAGACGGGCGGCGCCTTCATCATATCCGGGTGCTTTTCGTAGATCTCCTGCATCAGGCCGGGGATCGCGCTCTCGAGCTTTTCAAAGTCGGTGCCGTAGGGCACGGCGATCTCGCTTGCGGCGCGGGAGGGCTTGTCCGAGCGGTTGAGGATATTCGTCATCGCGGAATTGTTGACGATCTTGACGTTTCCGCCGGGGTCGGTGATGCAGGTCGTCCGCAGGCCGATGTTGGTCACGGTGCCGCGGAAGCCGCCGACCTCGACGATGTCGCCGACGTTGTACTGGTTTTCAAAGATCATAAAGGCGCCGGTCACCATATCGGAAATCAGACTCTCGGCGGAGAAGCCGACGACCAGCGCCACGATCCCGACGCTGGCGACGATGGTGGAAACGTTCACGCCGATAATGGAAAGACCCCAGCAGAGGATCACGATGGCGGCGAGGTATTTCAGCACGCTCGAAACGATGGAAAGGACCGAGCGGACCCGGTGGTTTTCCGGCTTGAAAAGAGAGAGCAGGAAGGTGACCAGCGTTTCCGCGCCGAGTACGCCGGCGGCCATGGCGGCCAGCTTCAGGAGGGTGCCGAAGCCGCCCTTGAGTCCGGCGCCTCCGGCGTTCCACTCTAAAACGCCCGTGAGGAACCCGGCGGGCAGCAGCACGGCGAGCAGAACGGCGCAGACGATGATGCGGATGATGCGGGATTTTTTGTTGTCAGGCATAAAAAACCTCTTTCCGGCCGCGTGGCCTTTTTGTTCTGCCTCCAGTGTAGCACAGAGGCGAGGGGGTTACAACGGTTTTTTGCAAAAAACCGCGAAAAACAGACGTTATTCGCTCCACTCCAGGGAGAAGCGGACGGGTGTTTCGCCGCCGGCGAGGGAGGCGAGGAGCGCGTCCGTTTTTTCGCTCCCGATCCGGGCGAGACGGGTAAAGGGCCCGCCGCACGCCTCGAGGCAGAGCGCGAGCCGGCCGTCCCCGCAGAGGACGAGATCGCCCGGCTTTGCCGCGGCGCAGGCGCCGTCCGCCGGCAGCGGTTTTTGGAGAGCGCCGACCGCCAGCGCCCCCTCCCGGGAGAGGGAAACGGAAAGCGGCTCCGAGCCGAGCAGGGAGAAAAACGCTTTCGCGGCGGGGGTGTCCTCCGGGGAAGCGTACAGCCGCTTTCCCGGACATTCGATCAAGAGGACGGCGCTGGGGCGGATCAGCTCCGGCACCGGTCTTTTTTTGCGTTTGAAGAACATAAAAAACCTCCTTTTTTCGGATCGCCGCCCGGCAAAAGCGGCTTTTTCCGTTACGCCCGGATATCCTTGCGGCGGTACCAAAAGAACGCCGCGCCCACGCCCGCGGCGGCAAAAAGCAGCCCGGGGACGAGATATTTTCCCTCGATCCCGCCGGCGGCGACGATCACCGTGCCGTCGGCGTAGGAAAAGGGGGTGAGATAGCGGAGGAACGCCGCGTCGTCGGTCAGATTGGCGAGGATATTGAAAAAGTAGAGAACGAACGCCGTCCCGAGCCCGAGCCCGAGCCCGCCGCCGGAAAGAAAGGCGGAAACGCCGAAGAGGACGCACGCGATCTGCGTTTGAAGGAGAAAATAGCCGAGAAAGATCCGGGAAAAGAGCCCGGCGTCGACCGTTTCGCCGATCGCCAGCGCGCCGAAAACGGAAACGAGGGCGACAACGAGGTTGAGAATGAGGATCTTTGCGAGGACGGCAAAAAGCTTCTGCGCGACGACCGAGGCGCGGGAGACCGGGTGGGTAAGCAGGAACTCCGCCGTGCGGTCCCGCTCCTCTCCCGCAAGCGCCGCAACGCCCAGCAGCGCCGCGAAAAACGCGCCGCCGAGCCCGAGCACGTTGCCGCATTCCACGGCAAAGTAGCCGGGGAACTCGCCGAAGTTGATCTTATCCATATTGAAAGCGGCGGAAAACCCGCCCATCCCGGAGAAGAGATCGCCCATCTCCGCCATCTCCGCGGTCATCTGCGGATAGATGACGATACTGACAAGGAGCAGGGCGGCGATCACCGCGGTCCAGACCGCGAGCTTGGCGGCGTCCCGCCGGATCTCGTGGAAAAAGAGCGTCACCTCACGATCCCTCCTTTTCGTAATAATGGAGGAACACGTCCTCGATATCGGGGTCGGTCAGGGTAATATCGTCAAAGGAGAGCCCGGCGAGCGCCGCGACGAGGGCGTCCGCCCGTCCGCTGTAAAGGAAGCTGAGAGAGGCGCCGTTTTGCCGCACGTCCCGGATCCCCGGGAGCGCGGGGGGCGCTGAGGCGCCGTGCAGGGTCACGCGCTTGGCGCCCGTGCCGGTCAGCTTGTCCACAAAGTCCTGCCGGATCAGCTTTCCGTCCCGCAGGATCCCCGCGCGGCGGCAGTACCGCCCGATCTCGGAGAGAACGTGCGAGGAGAGAAAGACGGTCGCGCCCTCCTCGCTCCGCTCCCGGAGCAGGGAAAAGAACTCCCGCTGAACGAGCGGGTCGAGCCCGCTTGTCGGCTCGTCGAGGATATAGAGCCGGGGTTTGTGCTGCAGCGCGGCGACGATGCCCACCTTTTTGCGGTTGCCGAGGGAGAGCTCCCCGACCTTTCTCGTGAGATCGAGCGAGAGGCGCTCGCAGAGCCGCCGCGCCTCCTCCCGGCAGTCCTTTTTCCGCAGTCTGGCGGAAAAGTCCAGCGCCTCCCCCACGCGCATCCCGGCGTAAAACGCCGCCTCGGCGGGGAGATACCCCACCTCGCGCAGGATCGCTTCCTTTTCCTTTTCCGCGTCCATGCCGAGTACGCGCGCTTCTCCCCGGGTCTTGCGGATCAGCCCGAGCAGGATGCGGATCGTGGTGCTTTTGCCGGCGCCGTTCGGCCCGATAAAGCCGAAGATCTCGCCTTCTTCCACCGAGAGATCCAGCTCCTCGATCCCCCGCGTCCGGCCGTAATATTTGGTCAGGCCTTTCGTTTCGATCGCTTTCATGTTCTTCCTTTCAGTCCGCGTCCTCGTCCGTCGCTTCCAGAAGGAAGCTGACCGGGCGGAACCCGTCGTTGCAGGAGATCATCGCGGAGCGCGGGTCCTTCATCCATCCGCCGTAAAAGTCCGCCGCGCCGTGCGAGAGCGCCATCACAAAGGGGGAGACCGTCTCCCACGCGCTCTCGCAGAAGCCCTCCGGCCGCTGCCAGCCGTTCGCCGTGAAGACCTGTCCCTCCCGCATATCGCAGGCGTGCGCGACGGGATTTTCGTACGCCGCGATCAGATCCGGGTAGCGCGCCGTCCGCTTGACGGTGATCCTGACTTTTTTCATCGTAACCTCTCCTTGCCCGGCGGATCAGAGCGCGATCCAGTACCGCTGTTCGATCTCGCCGTCCGAGTTGACAAACTCGTTTTCAAAGACCCCGCCGTTTTTGACGATCGATTTCGCGGAGCCGATATTCGTTTTATCGCAGGTCATCAAAACCCGCCCGATCCCCAGCTTGCGGCACTCGTCGAGCGCCAGCCGGATCATCGCGGTCGCGTAGCCCTTTCTCCGCTCGCTCGGACGGATCCCGTCCCCGATATGCCCGCCCTCGCGGAAAAGCTCGTCGTTGAGATAGTGGCGGATGCAGACGGCGCCGAGCAGCCGGTCCCGCTCCGTATCGAGCAGGAAAAAGACGGAGGAGGGGACTCTGTCCGCCGCGGCGGTCTTTTGTTCGAGGTGCGCGAGGTAGTAGTCAAAATCGCGCCAGTCGTTTTTGAAGATCGCGTAGGGGGAATGGTTGGTATGGTTTTTCTCCTGGTCGGCTTTCCACTCCTCGATCATCTCCCCGAGCCGCGTTTTATCTTCCTTTGTCAGCTTGATCAGTTTGAGGGCCATAGTTATACCTTTCCTTTGTAATAGGGGTGTGTTTTCGCCGCCTCAAGGAAGGCGGCCAGCCGTCCGTCGGCGATCGCGGCGGAAAAAAGAGGGGGGCGCAGGGCCCGCGCCGCCTCCTCCGCGCGCATCGTTTCGGCAAAGTCGCGGGGGAGGGGGTAGGTAAAGCTGCCGCCGAGGGTGTGGCTCGGCGAGGAGCCGGGGGAGGAAACGTCCTCCCGGATCTGTACGTCGCCGCTCCGGCGGAAGACCAGCGTCAGCCGGGTGCTTTCCTGCGCTGGCGCGAAATAGGATTCCGCGAAAACAAGATCCGCCGGCCGGAAGCGGAGCCCCCGCTCTGCGGCAAACCGCTCGGCAAAGGAGCCGAACGGACCGCGGATCAGCGTATCGTTTTTTCGGAAGACCGCCTCCAGCTCCGGCGTTACCGCGAGGGAAACGACCGAGGCGGGCAGGATCAGCTCCTTCAGCGTGTCAAAGCGCGCAAGCAGCGCCGCGTTCCGCGGGCAGGACCTTTTCGATCACGCCGCCGCCGATCACGCAGCCGCTTTCGTCGTAAAAGACGGCGGACTGCCCGGGCGCGGCGGAGCGGACGGGCGCGTCAAAGAGGACCCGGCACCGGCCGTCCTCGAGTTTTGTTACCGTCGCCGGCTGACCGGGGTGGCGGTAGCGGGGCTTGACCCGGCAGGAGAACGTTTCCCCCGCCGCCGGCTCCGGCACGCTCATAAAAGAGAGATCCCGGCAGAAAAGTCCGGCGCAGCCGGTCTCCTCCTCCGCGCCGAGGACGATCTCGTTCTCTTTTGTGCGGATCTCCTTTACGTACGCCGGATAGCCGAGGGCGATCCCGAGCCCCTTGCGCTGCCCGACGGTATAGCGGAAGATCCCTTTGTGCCGGCCGAGGACGCGGCCGTCCGAGTCGACAAAATCGCCCTCCCCGGGGAGGGGGCCGTCCGCGCGGCGCTCGATGAACGCCGCGTAGTCGCCGTCCGGGATAAAGCAGATCTCCTGGGAGTCCGGCTTGTCGGCGACCGGGATGCCCGCCCGCCGCGCGATCTCCCGGACCTCGCTTTTCGCGTAGCCGCCCAGCGGCATCAGCGTTTTTGCAAGCTCTTCCTGCGTCAGGCGGTAGAGCATATAGGTTTGATCTTTTTCGGCGCGCAGCGCCTGTCGGACGGTATACCGGCCGCTCTCCGTCCGCGCGACCGTCGCGTAGTGCCCGGTGGCGACAAAGTCGGCGCCCAGCACGGCGGCAAAGTGGAGCAGCCGCTCCCATTTGATCTCGCGGTTGCAGAAGACGCACGGGTTCGGCGTCTGCCCGCGGAGGTAGTCCCGGACAAACGCTCCGACGATCTTTTCCTCAAACGCGGAAACGCAGTTGAACACGTGGTAGGGGATCCCGAGGATCCGCGCCGTCTCTCGCGCGTCGTCGATCTCGCAGCAGCGGCTCTCCTCGCCGCTCTCGCCGACCCAGGTGCGCAGCGTCACGCCGATCACCTCGTACCCCGCCTCGCGCAGCAGGTACGCCGCGGCGGCGCTGTCCACCCCGCCGGAGAGTCCCACGATCACTTTTTTCATACCTTCACCCCTTGCCGGTCAGACCGCCCGCGGCTTATTTGCGGAGCGTTTTTTCTTCCCGGGTTCTCCTTTATGATACACGAAACGCCCGGGTTTTTCAATCCTTTCCGGCGCAAAAAACCCGCGCTTCGCTTTTTTTGCCCGCCGCCGGCGCCGTTTTCCGCCTTCCGCCGTTCGCGCAAAAGGAAAAGCCCTGAAACAAAACGGTTTCAGGGCTTTTTATGAGAGGGAATTACCACGCTTTGTCCTGATACGGGGTATCCTCGATGCCTTCTTCGCGCAAGCGTTTGACCATACCGTCAAGCTTGCCTTTCCAGATCCGTTTGAACCAGTTTGTTTGACCGAATCGTTTTACGAGCTTCGGACTGACGGCGTAGTAAAGGCGGATAAAGGTCCGGCCGTACCACGTTGCCGCAAGGGTGTTGTCGCGGAACCGCCGCAAAGTCCAAACCTGCGGGCAGTCGTAGGAGCCGTAGACGCAAGTGGCGATGTAGCAGCCGCCGCTATCAATACCGGAAATCGCCGTTTCCGTTTCGGAAATCATTGCTTGAATGAAAGTTTCGTTTTGATGAACGGCCTGAATCTGTTTCAGTTCCTCTAAAAACGCCTGCATCGCGGATTTTATCAAATTGCACGTCCATTTTTTGCTGCCGACGTCAGAGGCATATAACTGCGCGTTGGATACAAACTCTAAGGTAGACATCATTTTAATGTGCTTTAAAATCGTTTCCAGAACAGCTCGCTTATCTTCGTCGGTTTCTTCATAATAATCGTTTATAACAGAAATAGAGCGGTTTAAAACCTGAAAGATTTGTTGTCTTTTATAATAGTCCTGACTGACCAAAGAGTCCATTGCTTTTCCAAAAGAACTGAAAAACACCGCTTCCATATTATGCGGAGCGTTTTGCTCTACAAGGTTATAATATTTTTCAACCTCTTCCCAGTCCTGTTTGTCTAAGGCGCGGCGGGCATTTTCGAGAAACTTTTGAACAAATTCGGAATTATCAATTTTAACGCTTCCTTTGTGTTCTACGATCGTTTTGTCCACCATGATTTGCGTTCCGCAATAAGTACAAAATCCATACTCGCGCGATTCATCGAGCGAAATGGGGTGTCCGCAGCCCGGACAATTCAGATTGACAAGGCCCATTGTTTTTCTCCTTTTTTATGTTTTAGTATTTGTCGCGGTAAAAGGTTTTGCGGGCAGTCAACCCCAAAAAGACTTTTCCCTCCTGATGAAATAAAAAAGTGCGCAGCCGAAGCCACGCACCGAAAAACGCATAACTCCGATTGCTGCGACACAACTTTCACCAATCGTAAGAGAACGGGAAAAGGGAGAATGCGTTTTTACCGAAAGAGTAAAACACTTCTCCTGCGATTGGCTATATTTCGTTGTGTCGCAAGTTTAGTTTATCATAAAAGAAAAGAAAAAACAAGAGATTTGGAGAAAATAGAAAAAACGCCGTCTCGGAGCGGGCGGCGCGGGGGGAAAATGATATGCGGCTTCGGGGAGCGCCGGGCGGTCGAGGGGACGGGAGGGAAATGATGTCGCCGCCTTTGGCGGCTCATGACGGATCGGCTGACGCCGAAATGATGTTGTTCGCTATCGCTCACAATGATGCGATGTTTGCCCCCATGTCCCGCAGGACACATCATGCGCGGCAGCGCGCATCATTGCCGCAGGCAACATCATTTGCCCCGTTAGGGGCAAACATCATTGCAAAAGGCGCTTGCTTTCGCAAGCGCCTTTTGCATGGCCTGCCCGACAGGATTCGAACCTGCGACCTTGAGAGTCGGAGTCTCACGCGCTATCCAGCTGTGCCACGGGCAGAGAGCCGCCGGGACCGGCGGCGGTCGGTTACCGATATAGTATAGCATCCGCCGCCGCGTCTGTCAAGGAATTGCGGCGCAGATTTTTTCTTTTTTTAGTTCTTTTTCTTCTTCTGCCGGATCAGCAGGAAGACGACGGCCGCGGCGGCGGCGGCCAGAATGAGGATCGGCAAAAGCAGACTTTTTTCTTTTGCGGGCGGGTCGGTCTGCGCGGGCCCGGTTTCCGTCCCGGGCGCGGCGCTTTCCTTCGGGCCGTCCGTTGCGGCGGTCCCCGTTTCCGCGGCGGCCGTCGCCGGGGTCGATTCCGGCGTTTTGCCGGTCTCCGCCGCGCCGGTTTCCGCCGTCCCGGTCTGCGGATCCTGCGTTTCGGCCGGGCCGGTGGCGGGAGCGTCTCCCGCGCGGAGCGTTACCGTTCCGCCCGAGAAGGTCATCTCCGCTTCGGCGCCGTTTGAGAGCACCGTCCAGCCCGTTTCGCCCCTTCGCGCGAGGGTGAGGGACGTTTCTCCCGCCGGAGCGGAGAGGATCCGGAAGGTCACCTCGGCGAACACGCCGACGGTTTTGTTCTCCTCCCGGAAGACGCGGTTAAAGAGGATCGGGCTTTTCCCGCTGAGGACGACCGGCGTTGCGTAATCGGAGCCGAACGCCTCGCCGTACGACGCGCGCGTCGGCGCGAGGACGGCGGGATCATACCCGAGCGTAAAGGAAAGGGAACGCACCCCCGGGTTTTTCTCCACCCGCAGGGAAACGCGCACCTCCTCCCCGACCGCTCCCTCCGCGGAGGAAACGGAGACCGTTACCCCGCCCGCGGCGAACGCCTCGCCGGCGGCGAGCGCGGCGAAGAGAAGGCAGGCCGCAAGCAAAATCGAAAGGCGCGGGAACGCCCGCTTTCTGTTTTTCATCTGGTTTCCTTTCCGATCCAAAAGGATCCTTTTACCCCTTGATCATCCGCTCGACGAGCAGGTCGAGCGCCTGGTTCTGCATGACCGTCAGGCGTACGAAGGGCGCGCCGTAGTAGTCGACAAAGCTGCTGTAATCCTCGCTGCCGTAGTGCGAGGCCTGCGCTTTGAAGTACGCCGCGACCGCCGCGTCGTCCGTGACGATCTCACCGAGCTCGGCGATCGCCTGGCAGACGAGAACGTAGCGCGCCTGCGATTCGTTGTCCGGGCGGGTCTCGGCGATCAGCTCCTCCTCGGTCATCCCGGCGTAGTTTTTCAGGAAGGTTTCCAGCGTCATCCCGTAGGACTGCGCGTACTCTCTGTAATAGGAGATCATCTGGTCCTGCTGATGCCCGGTCAGCGCGGCCGGCACCTCGCGCACGGGGATCCCCTCGCGGATCTGCCCCGCCAGCCAAGTGCGGATCTTGCTGTCCTCGTAATCTTCCCGGATGAAACGGCGGAACTCTTCCGCCGTGGAAACGCCGTAGTCGGAGAGGTTTTCGCCGATGAACTCGTCGGTCAGCTCCGGGGTGGCGAGGATATAGTTGACGGTGGTGTCGAAGACCGCCGCTTTGCCGTTTAACTCCTCCTTGCCGTAGTCCTCGGGGAAGGTGACCCTGACCTCCACGCGGTCGCCCGGCTTCGCGCCGACGAGCTGGTAGAGGAAGTTGTCGATATAGGAGGTATAGCCGATCACGACGTCGGTCCCACTTTCCCCGGTCGAGCCGCCCTCGAAGGCGACGCCGTCGATCGTTCCGACGTAGGAGATGTTGACGGTATCGCCGACGCGGACCTCCCGGTCGACGTGCGTTTCCTTGTCGGCAAAGGCGTTGAGGATCCCGCCGAGCTGCGCCGCCACCTCGTCCTCCGTTGCGGTATGGACGTCGGCGGGCACGGTAAGGGACAGGGAGGAGAGCTCCACGTAGTCGAGCGCGCGGATCGGGTAGCGCCCGTCCTCCGTCAGGGGGGAGCTGTAAACCTCCGCCAGAGAGGAGGCGGCGGTCCCGGCGGGGGTCGTTTCCGGCGCCGCGCCGGACGCCGTCGTATCGGCGGGTCCGCCGTCCTGCGTACAGGAAGCGAGCAGGAGCGCCGCGCAGAGGAGAAGGAGAAGGGGCAGTTTTTTCATCGGAAGGTTCCTTTACCGTTATTGATAGCGTTGTTCTTTTATTTTACAACACCAAAGCGGGAAAAGCAAGAGAAAGACGAAAAAGAGAGGGGACCGGCGTTTTCGCCGGTCCCCTCTCTTTTTCACCTGTCTTCGTAGTCCTCGCCCGCGGGAGCGAGGGAGGAAACGGCGAGATAGCGCGCGGGATCCACGCGCGTTCCGTCGATCTCCAGCTCCACGTGGACGTGCGGCGCCTCCGCCAGCTCGGCGAGCGCCCCGTCCCCGACGGCGGCGATCAGATCCCCCGTTTTCACCTCTTTGCCGGGCGCGATCCCGTCGGGGAAGTCCTCGGCAACGTTCTTGACGGTCAGCACCGCTCCGCCCGCGTGGGAGAGGGAGATGCACCAGCCCATCATCGGATCCTTCCAGATCTCCTTTACCACGCCGTCGGCGGGCGCGGTTACCGCGTCTCCGACGGAGGCGGAGAGATCAAGCCCGCCGTGCACGCGGTAGTCGTTCATCGTATCGGACCAGACCAGCGCGCTCCCGCTGTACGCCTTCCCGACCGAGCCCCGCACGGGGGAGAGGAAGGCCGGCAGCAGATCGGCGACGGGCGCGGCCGTCGGCGCGGGCGCGTCCGTTTCCGGCGCGGCGGCGCTCTCCGCCGGCTCCTTTTGCGGCGCGCGCGTCTCCGGCGCGGGGCGGGAGGTAACGGCGGCGGGGGCTTTCGTCGCCTCCTCCGGCGCGCGGGTCACGACCGTGGAAACGGTCCCGCGTTTCGCTTTGTTTGCGGCGGCGGTCGCGCCCACGGCGATCGCCATCACAACCAGGGTAAGCGCCACCACGGCGTAGAGGACCTTGCCCGCCAAGCGCCTGTCGGCCGTCGGTGTTTTCTTTTCGGGTTTCACTCGTTTTTTCTCCTTTTTCGTCTTCTGGATTGACTGTATTCCTTATTTTGGCCCGCCCGCTCTCTTTTATTCACCAAATCCCAAGCAAAAAATTGACAAGCCCGCCCCCCGTGTGCTACAATAAAGCAGTCTATCTTCTTTTGATTATTCTCCCGGAGGCCGCCATGCCGCAACCGAGCCCGCACGCGGATCACCGCGCCCGCGTCAAAAAACGCTTTTTCGCCGAGGGGATCGACGGCTTTGAAGATCATCAGATCCTCGAGATGCTCCTCTTTTTCGCCATTCCGCAAAAGGATACCAACCCGCTCGCGCACGCGCTGATCGACCGCTTCGGCTCCCTCTCCGCCGTTCTCAACGCGCCGCCGGAGGAGCTGACGCGGGTGGAGGGCGTCGGGGAGCACGCCGCCGCGCTGCTTTCTCTCGTTCCGCAGCTCGCGCGCCGCTACTTCCTCGATTCCGAGGCGGCGGGAGACCCCTACGACAACGTCGACAAGCTCGGGCGGATGTTCGTGATGCAGTACGTCGGCGCGACGAGGGAGATCGTCTATCTCACCATGCTCGACAACAAGCTCCGCATCATCGAGACGGTCAAGCTCTACGAGGGCTCGGTCAACTCCGCCTATATCACCCCGCGCAAGATCATCGAGCCGTGCCTGCGCCGCGGCGCCGCCGTCGCCGTTCTGGCGCACAACCACCCCTCCGGCGCGCCCATTCCGTCCGGCGACGATCTTTACACCACCAAAACGATCCAGTCCACCCTCGCCGCCGTCGGGATCCCGCTGCTTGAGCATTTCCTCGTCGCGGCCAACACCTACACCCCGCTGCTCTACCGCACCGAGGGCCTCGTGCGGCAGGAGCGCCCGGACTCCTTCTTTTATTCCGAACTCGACAAAAGCAAGTTTTATTCCCGGATCAAGGATGCCGATCTGCCCCGCTTTGAGGGCTGATCGGGAAACAGACAAATCCGCCGGACGCGCCCCTTCCCGACGGCAAAACAAGTTCAGTTTTTTAGTCTTAGAACCGACACACTTGTTTTAAGTATAGAAAACGGCACATTTTTAAACTTAACGCTTGACAATTTGCGATAAAAATCGTACAATGAGTTAAAAAGGGCTCAGCCGTTTTTACAGCAGAAAGGAATCAGAAGATGGAACTGACCTCAACGAGGGCGGGGATCATACGCAGAACCGTCTCGGGGTACGAAGCCTTCATCCCGAAACGATTGCCCCCGGATCCTCCGATCGTTTTCGATATGGAAATCCAAAACCTTCTTTCCCAAGCGGACCGCAAGCTCGGAAGACTTGACGGAATCACGGAAACGCTTCCGAATCCGGACCTGTTTGTGGCAATGTATGTAAAAAAAGAAGCGGTGTTGAGCGCTCAGATCGAGGGAACACAGGCGTCGCTGGCGGACGTGCTGAACGAGCCGGCTGAAAACGACGGAAGGGATTATTCTCCCGGCGGCGTCAAAGAAGTTGTCAATTATATTCATGCCATGCGGAAGGGCTTGGAGCGGCTTTCCTCGCTGCCGTTGAGTCTGCGGCTGATCCGGGAGATCCATGCGACGCTCCTTGCAAATGTTCGAGGCTCCGACAAGAATCCCGGAGAATTCCGGAAAAGCCAAAACTGGATCGGTCCCGCCGGATGCACGTTATCCACCGCTGTTTTTGTCCCTCCCGAACCGGGCGAAATGGAATCGGCGATGTATGATCTGGAGCGGTATTTTTATGACGAGTCTCCGCTGCCGCCTTTGGTTAAAATCGCCTTGATCCACGCACAGTTTGAAACGATCCATCCCTTCCTTGACGGGAACGGAAGAATGGGACGGATCCTGATCACGTTTTGGCTTTGCGCGCAAAGCATTCTGAGCCAGCCGCTCCTTTATCTGAGTTATTATTTTAAAAAGAACAAAGCGGAATACTACCAAAAACTGATGGACGTCCGGTTGAAGGGCGATTGGGAATCCTGGATCAAGTTCTTTTTGAAAGGGGTGGCGGAAACTTCGGATGAAGCGATCGACTCCGCAAAAAAGATCATACAACTGCAGCAGAAATGCCTTGACAAGCTCAGCGGGTTGGAAAGAAACAACGGAAAACACCCGGCTTTGCTGACAAAACTATTTGAAAATCCGGTGATTTCCAAAAAAAACGTTTCCGAATGGCTGGGGGTGTCCGCCGCGACCGCCGGGGGAATCGTGGACGCTTTCTGCGAATGGGGTATTTTAAAGGATCTCACGCCGGAAAAACAAAGATATAAAAATTACGTTTTCAAAGAATATCTCGATATTCTGCAGCCCGGTACGGAATTGTAAAATTGCCTTCTTCCGGGATCAAATGCGTGATCGCCCTTTTTGAGGGCTGATCGGGAAAGGAAAGTATGAAACGCCGTATTGTTTCCCTCTTTTTTGCCGCATTTCTTCTCCTCGCGCCCGTCTTTGCCGCCCGCCCCGTCCTCGCCGCGGCGATGACGGAAACGCTGGATCTTTTGAGCGTCCGCCAGAACCAGCGCGGCGAGGGCTACGAATGGGCCAACCGCTCGGGCACCCTCACCCTGCGCGGCCTCTCGATCGAAACGTCCGACCGCTACGGTCTGCGGATCAAGGACGGGGCGACGGTCGTGCTGGAGGGCGATAACTATATCCGCGCCTCCTACGCCGCCCTCGATATCGAGGGGAGCGCCACCTTCAAAGGGACCGGCACCCTCACCCTCGTCGCCGACGCGCCGGACGGGATCGGATTTCTCAATCCCGCAAACGCCAAAAACCACCGCGTCAACCTCACCGGCGGGACCTATCGGATCACCGCCGCGCGGGGCGTCGTCTCCGAGCGGGCGGAGTGGAGCCTGACCGGCGGCAGCGTCACGATCGCCGCGACCGATACGGCGATCGAGGGGCGGGTCGTCAAGATCCTCGGCGGCTCTCTCACCGCAAACGCCCCGCTCCGCGCCTCAAACGAGCTGAAGATCTCCTACGCCGCCGTCGAGCTTTCCGCCTCCTCCGCGGTCCTTCTCTCGGATAAAAGGCCCAGTCTCTCCGGCCTTGTCACCAGGGAAGGAAAGGCGGTCGGCTCCGAGGATTACGCGGGCGAGAGCGTCTTCTCCGTCCTGCCGGCGAAGAAGGGAAGGACGACCAGTCTTCTCTTCGGCCGGGAGACGCCGATCTTCGTCGACTACCTCATCATCGCCGCCGCCGCGCTGATCCTTGCGGCGGTCATCCTGATCCCGCGGCAGAGGAAGAAAAAGAGTCTGGCCGCGGCCAGGGCGCGTTTCGCCGCCGAACAGGCCGCGAAAAACGCGGAAAAGGAGAAGACCGATGACCGCTGAAGAAAAAGACGCGATCCTCCACGGCGAGGAGGGGCTGCGCGTGGAACGGGTCAGGAGCAGCAGCGCGTTTGAAGGACGCCTTCTGCGCCTTTTCTGCGACGAGGTCGCCCTGCCGAACGGGGACCGCGCCGTCTGGGAGGTGGTGCGCCACCGGGGCGCCGTGTGCGTCGTTCCCGTGACCGAAAACGGCGACGTCCTGCTCGTCCGGCAGTTCCGCTATCCGATCGGCAAGGTCCTTCTCGAGATCCCCGCGGGCAAGCTGGAAGCGGGCGAGACCGACCGTGCCGCCGCCGCCCGGCGCGAGCTGCGGGAGGAGACCGGCGTCAGCGCCGCCTCCCTCGTCTCCCTCGGCGATTTTTACGGCGCGCCCGCCTATTCCGACGAGCGGCTCACCCTCTACCTTGCGACCGGACTCACCGAGGGCGAGCAAAAGCTCGACCGGGACGAGTTTCTCCGTGTGGTCCGCATACCCCTCGCCGAGGCGGTCCGCCTCGCGCTGGACGGGGAGATCGAGGATATGAAAACGCAGGCGGGCCTTTTGCGCGCCTATCTGACCCTGAATCAGAATCATTCTCTTTGACCGGAGGAAACGATGTATCTCTTAACCCCTGACCAGAGCCGGGCCGCCGACCGCTTTGCGATCGACGAGCTCCAAGTCCCCGGCAAGCTCCTGATGCAGAACGCCGGCGTGTCCGTCGCGCAGATCGCCCGCGAGCTTCTCGCCGGGCGGGAAGCGCCCGCCGTCCTCGTCCTCTGCGGCAGCGGCAACAACGGCGGAGACGGCTACGTCGCCGCCGCCGTCCTCGCCGGAGAGGGCGTTTCCGTGATCGCGGCGGAGTACGAGCCGGACAAAAAGCGGAGCGGCGACGCCGCCCTCCACCGGAGCCGCGCCAAAAAGATCTTGGGGACCTTTTACCCGCTGGAAAAGGGGCCGTTTTTCTCGGACGCTCTCGCCCGCGCCGATCTCGTGATCGACGCGCTCTACGGCACCGGCTTCCGCGCCCCGCTCCCCGCCGACCTCGCCGGTCTTCTCGACGAGGTGAACGCCTCCCGCGCCAAAAAACTGGCGATCGACGTGCCGAGCGGCGTGGACTGCGCCGCCGGGACCGCCGACCCCCACGCCTTCACGGCCGACGTGACCGCCGCGATGTCCTACCCCATGCGCTCTTTACTGCTTCTCCCCGGCCGCGCGTACGCCGGACGGATCGAGGTCTGCGATCTCGGCGTGGACTACCGCGCGATCGAGCGGCAGGGCCGCTTCACCGAACAGGCGACGGACGAGGCGATGCTCCGCGCCGTCTTCTCCCGCCGCCCGACCGACTCGAACAAAGGAAGCTACGGCAAGCTCCTCCTTGTCTGCGGCTCGGAGAAGATGCCCGGCGCCTGTCTTCTCGCCCTCGCCGGCGCTTTGCGCGTCGGGCCGGGGCTGGTCGAGGTCTGCGCGCCGAAAGCCGTCTGCGATCTCGCCGCCGTCCGCAGCCCGGAGGCGCTTTTCTTCCCCCTGCCGGATCCGGAAAACTGGACGGAGCGCGACCTCGTCGCTCTCCTCTCGGAGGCGGAAAACGCGGACGCCGTTCTCGCCGGCTGCGGGCTCGGCGTTTCCGAAAACGTCAAGCTCCTCGTTTCCGCCCTCCTCTCCACGGACGGCGCCCCCGCCGTCCTCGACGCCGACGCCCTCAACGCCCTCGCCGCCTGCGGCTATCCCGCCGAACGCGGCGGACGGGAGGTCGTCCTCACGCCGCATCCGCTGGAGTTCTCCCGCCTTTCCGGCCTCTCCCGCGAGGAAATCGCCGCCGACCGCGTCGCCGCCGCCAAACGCTACGCGGCCGAGCACGGCGTGACCCTCCTTCTCAAAGGCGCCGATACCGTTACCGTCTCCCCGGAGGGGGAGGTCCTCTATAACCCCACCGGCAACCCGGGGCTCGCCAAGGGCGGCTCCGGCGACGTACTCGCCGGGATGCTCGCCGGGCTCCTCGCGCAGGGGAAGTCCGTCTTTTCCGCCGCCGCCGCGGCCGCCTGGCTGCACGGCGCCGCCGGGGATCTGCTGGCGCGTTCCCGCTCGGAGTACGGCTATCTCCCCTCCGATCTCCCGGAGGCCGCCGCCCGCGCGCTGGCGCGGCTTCTCCGTTGAGTCTGCGGGAAAAATGGAATAAGTTCCGGAGCGGGGCGGTCGACTTTCTCTTTCCGCCCCGCTGCCTTTGCT
>CAMKAU010000026.1 GCA_946410595.1 uncultured Clostridia bacterium | reverse complement strand
TTTCTCTCCATTCGCGCGAGACGTACGCCGAGCGGATCGGGCACGAACTCTCCATCATCGAAAAGATGGGATTCTGCGAGTATTTTCTCATCGTACGGGATTTCGTGGTCTGGGCAAAAAAACAGGGGATCCCCGTAGGGCCCGGCAGGGGCTCCGGCGCCGGCAGTCTCGTTTCCTATCTGATCGGGATCACCGAGGTCGACTCTCTCGTTTACGGGCTGCTCTTTGAGCGTTTTCTCAACCCGGAGCGCGTATCGATGCCGGATTTTGATATCGATATCTGCCAGATCCGGCGCGAGGAAGTGCTCCGCTACGTCAACGAAAAATACGGCGAGGATCACGTCTCCCAGATCATCGCGTTCGATACGCTCGCTCCTCGCGCGGCGATCCGCGACGTCGGACGCGCGCTCGGCGTTTCCTACGCCGAGGTGGACGAAGTAGCCAAAGCGATCCCGCAGATGATGAAAGTGACCCTCGGCGACGTGATGCAGGCAAAGGAGTTTGCCGATCTTTACCGCTCCTCCGCGACCGTTAAGCAGATGGTGGATATCGCCGCCTCGCTTGAGGGGATGCCCCGCCACGCCTCTACCCACGCCGCCGGCGTCGTGATCACCGACCGCCCGGTGACCGACTATCTCCCCGTCGCCAAAAACGGGGATACGATCGTCACGCAGTACGAAAAGGATAACGTGGAGGCGCTCGGGCTTGTCAAAATCGACTTTCTCGGGCTGCGGTATCTGACGATCATCCGGACGGCGGAGGATATGATCCGCGCGGACGAGCCGGGCTTTGACGTCTCCCTCGTCCCGCAAAACGATAAAAAGGCGCTGCGCCTGATCGCGGAAGGCCGCACCTCCGGCGTTTTCCAGCTGGAGTCCGCGGGGATGAAGCAGGTCCTGACCCGTCTCTCGCCGGAAACGCTCGACGACGTGATCGCGGCGATCGCGCTCTTCCGCCCCGGTCCGATGGAATCGATCCCGCGGTATATCGAATGCCGCCACCACCCGGAAAAGGTCTCCTACCGCCACCCGGCTCTCGAGGAGATCCTCGGCTCCACCCACGGCTGTATCGTTTATCAGGAACAGGTGATGCAGATCTTCCGCCGGCTGGCGGGGTACAGCTACGGGCAGGCGGATATCGTCCGGCGCGCCATGTCGAAGAAAAAGATAGACGTGATGGAGCGCGAAGGGCAGAACTTCGTCGAGCGGGCGGTCGAAAACGGCGTTGACCGCGCCGCCGCGGAGGATATCTACGCCGATATGGCGAACTTTGCGAAATACGCCTTCAACAAAAGCCACGCCGTCTGTTACGGCATCACCGCGTACCGCACCGCGTACTTAAAGGCGCATTATACCAAATACTACATGGCGGCGCTGCTTTCCTCGGTCCTCGGGGATTTCACCTCCACCGCCGCTTATATCTCCGAATGCGGAAAATACGGCATTCCCGTCCTCGCGCCCGATATCAACGAAAGCGGCGTCGCGTTTACGGTAAGCGGCAAGGGGATCCGGTTCGGTCTTCTCGCCGTCAAGGGGATCGGCGCCTCGCTCGTGCAGTCGATCGTGGCGGAGCGGAAGAAAAAACGCTTTGCCGGGTTTGAAGATTTCCTCGACCGTATGATCGCCGCCGGCGTCGGCCTCAACAAAAAGCAGCTTGAGATGCTGATCAAGTGCGGCGCTTTCGACTCGCTCGGCGTGTACCGCTCCCGCCTGATCGCTTCTTACGAAACCCTTCTCGATCAAAAAATCGACGCGGGCCGCCGCGGCACGGCGGGTCAGCTCGATCTCTTCAGCTCCTACGAGGAACTGGCCCCCGCGGCCTTTTGCTACCCGGAGATCCCCGAGTATTCGGTCAGAGAAAAGCTCGCGATGGAAAAAGAAAGCTCGGGAATGTATTTTTCCGGGCATCTCCTCGACGAATACTCCGAAGCGGAGGGGAGCGTGGAGCACGTCGAGATCTCCGAGGTCTTAAACGGAGACGGAGAACGGGAAAACGACCGGAGGTCCGTTTCTCTGGTCGGAATCGTCGGTAAAGTGACCGAAAAGATCACCAAAAAAGGGGACGCGATGGCGTTTTTCCAGTTTGAGGACCGCTACGCCGAGATCGAGGCGATGATCTTCCCCAAGCTCTACGAACGTTTCCGGTCGCTGATCCGGCCGGAGACCGCGCTGCTGCTCACCGGCGAGATCAGCGAAAAGGAAAACGAACAGCCGAAGCTGCTTGTAAACGCCGTGACCCCTCTTACCCGCAACGGAAAAGAAAAAAAGAACGCCCCCTCCTCCGCCGGGGGAGCGGGCGTGATCCCGCCTTCCTTCGGCGGGGCCTCCGCTATGATGTACCGCGCCGTGATGGCGCGCGCGCAAAAGCCGGTCACGCTCGCGCAGACGGAGGCGCCCGCCCCCGTCCGCCGCGCGGACCCGCCCGCTCCTCAAAAAGAAAAGATCCCGCAAAAGCTTTGTCTGCGCGTTCCCGGGATCGATTCTCCCGCCGCTAAAAAAGCGAAAAACCTTGTCGAGATCTTCTGCGGCGGGACCCGGGTGCTCTTTTACGACTCGCTTGAGAAACGCTATCACGCGGTGCAGAACTACGGCGCGGATCTCGATCCCGTTCTCCTGCGGGAACTGACCGCCCTGCTCGGGCGGGAGAACGTCGTCGTTCTCTATCAGTCGGAGTAGTCCTCGATCAGAGAGTAGAGCGCGCGGCCGGAATAGAGGTAGATTCCCTCTCTCAGATAGCCGCGGTCGGTCTCGGGCAGGGAATAGACGTAAACGTCAAGCCGCTCTTCCTCCGTTTCCCCGGGGCAGCGGAAGACGCAGACCTTGCCTTCGTATTCCTTGACGAGATAGAACGCGTCTTCCTTGCCCGGAGCGGACGCGGGCGTTTCCTCCCCCTCCCGCGCCGCGCTTTCCCCGGCTGTTTCCGCTTGATCGGGGATGCGGAAACAGGAAGAAACCGACAGCGAAGCGGAGGCCGCGCAGCAGATCACGCAAAAGGCGGCGGCAAGCCGGACGGGGCGGCGGATCAGTTTTTTCAGGAAAGCTTTCATTATTTGTCCTTCCGATTGTTTTTTCATTATTCTTTGCGGAAGTTCACAATTTATTCAAAATAATGGGTTACAATAAGGGTAATCTTTGGGAAAGGACCGTCAACTGTGGATCTGAAATCGTTACGCTATAAAAAACCCGCAAAAGCGAAGACCGACTGGGGCGAGGAGCTGATCAAAGCGGCCGATATCGTCCGGCGTGTTTTCCTGCGCGTTTTTACGGTTTTGATCAACGTCGTTCTCACCGTGCTTCTGATCGGGATCCTCACGGGGATCATCGCGGGAACGGCGTTTGCCATCTATATCCGCAACTACGTGGATTCCACCGTGGACGAATCGATCTTTGTGACCGGCGGGACCTCCCATACCACGCAGCTTTATTATTACGAGTTTACCGACCGCGCCAACCGGATCGGGGAAGCGGTGGAAATCGAAAATCAGCGTCTGATCGGGGAAAAGAACAGTCTCTGGGCGCCCCTTTCCTCGATCCCGAAGCACTTGCAGCAGGCGTTTATTTCGATCGAAGACAAGCGATTCCATGATCACAAAGGGGTGGACTGGATCCGCTCCTCCAAGGCCGTGCTCAACTTTTTCCTCGGGTTTGACAGCTCCGCCGGCGGCGGCTCCACGATCACCCAGCAGCTGATCAAAAACACGACGCATTACGACGACGTGACGATCCAGCGCAAGGTGCAGGAGATGCTGATGGCGCTGAATCTGGAAAAGGTCAAGACGAAAGACGAGATCCTTGAGATGTATCTCAATATCGTCCCGCTTTCCCAGCGGTGCGAGGGCGTGCAGGCGGCGGCGAACACCTATTTTAACAAGGACGTCAGCGAACTCAGCCTGATCGAGTGCGTCTGCATCGCGTCGATCACCAACGCGCCCACCCGCTACGATCCCGTCCAAAACCCCGAAAACAACGCTTACCGCCGCAACCTTATCCTGGACTTTATGCTGGAGTTCGGCTGTATTACCGAGGAGGAATACGAGGAAGCGTACACCGATATCATCGTGACGGTGGGGGAAAACGAGAAGATCAAAGACATTCAGATCGTTGAGGAAAAGCTGGTCCTGAACTTTCAGAACCCCGCGTCCGATACCATCTCAACTAACTCCTGGTACACCGATACCGTGATCTCCGACGTGATCAACGATCTTGTCGAGCAGAAGAATATGACCCGCAGCGCCGCCAGCTCTCTCGTCTGGAACGGCGGTCTGCAGATCTACACGCTGATGGATCCCCGGATCCAGGGCATTATGGAAGAGGCCTTTACTCACGACGAGTATTTTCCCGCCAGCACCAGCGGCGTTGCCGCCGAGTGCGCAATGTGCGTATGCGATCCGCAGACGGGGGATCTGCTCGGCGTCGTCGGCGCCCGCGGCGTCAAGACGGAAAACCGCATCCTCAATTTTGCCACGCAGACCATGCGTCCGCCGGGATCTTCGATCAAGCCCCTCGCCGTTTACGGCCCCGCCATGCAGGAGGGCGTGATCACCTGGGCCACCGTGGAGGACGACACGCCGATCAACTTCGGACGCGGGAACAACGACCCCTGGCCGGATAACCTCCCGCTGGTCTATGAAGGGCTGATCAATATCAAATACAGCCTTGCGACCTCCAAAAACACCGGCTCCCTCAAGACCCTGACCGCCCTCGGGCTCGATACCTCTTTTGCATATCTCCGGGATAAGTTCAAGATCTCCACCCTCGTGGAAACCGGCCATTACAGCGACGGCTCCACCTATACCGACAAAGGTCTTGCCGCGCTCGGTCTCGGTCAGCTCTCCCACGGCGCGACCGTCCGGGAGATGACGGCGTCCTACTGTGTGTTCCCCAACAAAGGCGTGGTCAACAAATGCCGCTCCTATCTCCTTGTGACCGACGCAAACGGCAACAGCCTGCTCAACAACGGGTACGAGGCGCGCGAGGTCTTCAGCGAGCAGACCGCCTATATCATCACCCGGATCCTCGAGAACGTGGTGGATTGGGGTACCGCAACGAAGATCTCGCTTGACAACTTGATCGACGTGGCCGGTAAGACTGGTACCTCGCAGTCGGATTACGACCGCTGGTTTATGGGATATACTCCCTATTACGTCGGCGGCGTGTGGTACGGCTACGCCACCCCGAAGACGATGACAAACGAGCTGTGGTTCAGCCCCGCCAACCGGATGTGGGATATCGTGATGACGGCGGTCCACCAGCCGATACTGGACGACGCCGCCGCCGGACGGACGACGATCCGTACCTGGGAGGAGCCCGCCAATATCGTGGAAGCGGTCTACTGCAAGGACTCCGGCAAACTGATGAGCGAGGCCTGCCGTCTCGACCCGAGAGGCGACCGCTCGGAATCCGGTTATTTCGTCCTCGGAACGGAGCCGACCGAATACTGCGACTGCCACGTGATCGTGGAGTACGATTCGGTTACCGGCGCGATCGCGCACTCCGGCTGCCCGCGCGAGAATATCACCCGCGTCGGTCTGATCACCCTCAAGGAACAGCGCGTCTTCCCGATGCAGATCGTGGTGACCGACGCGCAGTACGTCTACCGCGAGCTGCCTGCGAGCGTCCGTCCCGCTTCCTACGCCTACGAGCCCTATTTCCAGGGGTTGATCCCGACCGGGGTCTATTGCGGCGTCTCCGGCTTCTGGGGCGAGACGCAGTATAACCGCTTCTGCACCGAGCATTACGACCAGAAAGCGCGGGCGTCCTACAACGGCGTTCACGCCGAAAAGGTTCCGGCCGTCACGACCGAAACGGCCATGCTTCCGCCGGACGACCATCGCAGACGGGAACGGGAAGCGATTCTCTGATAGCTCTTGACATTTTTTGTGCGCTGCGGTATAATAAATGCGAATGATATTTCCAAAATAAAGAAAACAAAAGTCTCAAAGGAGGAGATTTCCAAATGAAAACGTTCAAGAAAACGATCGCCCTTCTGCTTTGCGCCATCCTTTCTCTCTGCCTCTTTGCCTGCGGCGGCTCCGACGATCCCGCCGATACCACCGAGGCGGTGCCGGAGACCATCACGGTCAAGGTAACGGTCAAAACCGCGACCGAGACGATCCTTGACAACAAGACGATCACGCTCCGCGACCGCGCCACCTGGCCGACCGTTCTCGACGCGCTTGCCCAGGCCTGCGACGCGTACGAAGTGAAGTACACGATCAACGCGGAAGAGTTCTGGGTCGAGTCGATCAACGATCTCGGACGGACCGACGACGGAATGTTCTGGGCCTGGACGCTCAACGGCAAGGAAGTTTCCGGCCGCGCGGGCAAAACCAGAATCAACGAAAACGATACGATCGTCTTTTCCTACGAAAACAGCAGCAGCGCCAATTGAGGAAAAAACCGTGAAAACCGTTGAGATCAAACTGAGCACGATCGAAAACGTGCGTGATTTCGTCGATATCGTCACACGGCACGATGTGGATATCGATCTTTCCTCCGGCCGGTACGTAGTGGACGGGAAATCGATCATGGGGCTTTTCAGCCTGGATCTTTTAAAGCCCGTCAAACTGACCGCGCACAGCGACGACTGTGACCAGCTCTTTGAGGAATTGAAACCGTTTATCGTAAAATAACGGCGAAGGGGGAAAAGGTGTCTTTTCCCCCTTTTCGTTTGATACAGGTGATATTTTGAGTTACAAAAAACACGTCAGCCCCGCCAAGCTGATCACGCTCGGTTTTCTCCTCGTTATGCTGATCGGCGGCACGCTGCTTTGCCTGCCCGTTTCCTCCCGCGCGGGGACCTTTACCTCGCCGCAGACCGCCTATTTCACAGCGGTCAGCGCTACCTGCGTGACCGGACTTGTCATCGAGGATACCGCAACCTACTGGAGCTCGTTCGGGCAGATTACGATCCTTGTGATGATCCAGATCGGCGGGCTCGGCTTTATGAGTCTTGCCGTGATGCTCGCGGGCTTTTTAAAGAGGGGGATCTCCCCCTATGAGAGCGTGATCGCGGCTCAGTCCTACGGTTTTTCCCGCTCCGGCGAGTCCGGGGAAATGCTGAAGTGGATCGCGGGCGGCACCTTCTCTCTTGAAATCCTCGGCGCTCTGCTCCTTTCCATCCGTTTTATCCCGGAATACGGCGTGAAAAACGGGATCTGCCGCAGCGTCTTCCTTTCGATCTCCGCGTTCTGCAACGCCGGCTTTGACGTTCTCGGCGACCGGCACGGCGCCTTCTCAAGCCTGTTTGCGTACCGGACGGATCCGCTCGTTTCGCTTGTGATCGTCTTTCTCATTCTGGCGGGCGGGATCGGCTTTCTCGTCTGGCGGGATCTCTTTGCCCGGCTGAAGGGGAAGAGGATCGGGAGCTATACCAAAATGATCCTGATCGTGTCCGCCGTTATGGTGGCGGGAGGGGCGGTCTTCTTCGCCGCATTCGAGTGGAATAACCCGGAGAGTCTCGGCTCCCTCGATTTTCCCGGAAAGCTGCTCGCATCTCTCTTTCTCTCGGTAACACCGCGTACCGCCGGCTTTGCCGGGGTACCGTTCGAGGCACTCCGCCATCCGTCGCTCGTTCTTTCGATCCTGTGGATGTTTGTCGGCGGAGCCGCCGGCTCCACGGCGGGCGGCGCCAAGATGGGAACGGTCGCCGTCGTCTTTCTCTCGGTCTTTTCCACCCTGCGCGGCAAGAAGCGCACCTCGCTTTTCCGCCATACCATCCGCAACGAAAACGTCCTGCGCGCCTTTACCCTCGTCTTTCTCCACGCCGCGACGATCCTGGCAGGTTCTCTTCTTCTTTCCGCGGACCCCGCCGCGGGATCCTTTTCCCGCGCGCTCTTTGAGGGGACGAGCGCCGCTTCCACGGTCGGGCTCTCCCTCGGGATCACCCCCTCGCTCTCCCTCTTTTCCCATGTGGTATTGATGATTATGATGATCTTCGGCAGGATCGGGATCTTGACGATCTCCTGCTCGCTTTCGACCAAGCTTTCCCAAAAGGATAACGGGATCGTCTACGCCGAAACGGAGATTTTGATGTAACGGAGGAGTTATGAACAACAGTTTTTTGATCATCGGGCTCGGTAAGTTCGGTCTGACCCTGACGCGCCGTCTGGTCGCGGAGGGGAAGGACGTCGTCGTCATCGACCGCGTCAAAAGCGCGATCGACGAGGTGGCGGACATTGTGACCTGCGGGATCTGCGGCGACCCGACGGACGAGGAGGTCCTGCGGGCGGCCGGCGTTTCGCTCTGCGACGTGGCGATCATCTCGATCGCTTCCGCGATCGACGACAGTGCGCTCATTACCGTTCTGCTCAAGGACAAGTTCAAGATCAAAACGGTGATCGCACGCGCAGGGAGCGAAAACCATACCCTGGTTTTGAAAAAACTCGGCGCGGACGCCGTGATCTTCCCGGAAAAGGACCTGGCGGAAAACCTTGCCTACCGCCTCTCTCACTCTCAGATCAGCCGCTATATCGAGCTTTCCCGCACCGGCAGGATCGTTGAGCTCGCCATCCCGGAAAAGTGGGAAGGAAAGAGCATCGTCGAGCTCCGCCTGCGCCAAAAATACGGCGTAACGGTTGTCGCCGTAACGGGGCCGAAGGGCGAGGAGGATTATTCGCCCGATCCGAACGTTCCGCTTTACGCGGGGGAAAAGCTGATTTTGATCGGCAATGAAGAGAACGTCGGCAAGATCGTTGACGCGCAGTCCTGAAGAAAAGACCGTGAAAAAACAAACGACCGACAAACGGAAAAAGATCCTCTACGGGATCTTTTTCGGGATTTTTGTTCTTCTTTCGATTTTTATCTTTTTCTATATCGGAAAACCGATGATCCGCTTTGCCTCCGAGCCGGAAAAGTTCCGCGAATGGGTGGACGGGCACGGCGTTTGGGGGCGGTTTGCCTACGTCGGCATGATCCTTCTCCAGGTGATCGTGGCGATCATTCCGGGCGAGCCCTTTGAGATCGCCGGGGGATACGCGTTCGGCGTCTGGGAGGGTACGTTTCTCTGTCTCGCGGCGGCGTCCGCGGGCAGCTTCCTCGTTTTCTCTCTCGTGCGGAAGTTCGGGGTGCGCTTCGTTACCCTCTTTTTTGAAGAGGAAAAGCTGCAAAAACTGAAGTTTCTGAAAAGCTCTCCCCGGCGGGACGTGATCTTCTTTTTTATCTTTATGCTTCCCGGCACGCCGAAGGACCTGCTCTCCTATTTTGCCGGACTGACGGATATGAAGTTTTCCACCTGGGCGCTGATCTCGGTCGTCGGCAGGATCCCGTCTGTCATTACTTCCGTTCTCGGCGGCGCGGCGATCGGGGAGAAAAACTACAAGACGGCCGTTCTCGTCTTTCTCATCACTTTTGCCGTCAGCGTGGCGGGGATGCTCCTTTACGAGTATATCGTCAAAAAACGCTCCTCAAAGGATACAGAAAAATAAAAAGCAGGGGAAACCGGCCGGTTTCCCCTGCTTTCAGTTTTCGTCAGTCGGCATCGGGCGCCGCGGGCGCACCTTCCGTTTCTGCGGGTCATAGATAAACTTCCGGCATTTTCCCCCGGCGGCGACAAGACCGTGTTTGCGGCAGATCATATCTCCGTCGCACAGGGTCTCGATGGAGTTTTCACAGTAAGCGCAGACGCGCTCTTCGGGCTCTTTCGACATATCGGCTCCTTATCGGATCAAGTACCCTTATTTTAGCATTTCTTTTTCTAAATAGCAAGAGTTTCACGAAAAAGTTATAAAAGAAGCGAAAAAAGGAGAAAGAAAGCGAGCGAGAGCGCGGCGGTAAGGAGTTTTTCGAGCAGATAGGGAAAGAGCCGGGCGCCGCCCGCGGCCGAGAGGGCCTGAAAGGCGGCGGATAGACCGCCGAAGCCGACAAAAAAAGCGGAGAGCGCCGCGGAGATCTCAGCGGGAAGCGAGAGCGCCGCGGCGCAGCCGGAGCTGACTTCAAACAGTCCCGCGAGTAAGAGGGAGAGCAGCGCGGGCGTTCCGAGCGCGCCAAGCAGGCGGGAGACCGCGGCGGAAAGACAGGAAAAAAAGACGATGCAGACTGTCACGCTCCCGGCGGACGATACGGCGGAGCCGACGGATGAGGTGAGAAGCGCGGGCAAGGAAAGCGGATCGCCTTTTTCCCGCCCCGCCGCCGTCGGGCGTACCGCCTGTTTTCTGTGAAAAACTATGTGCGAAACGATCGCCGCGAGGAGAGAGGAGAGAAAGATAAAAAAACCGACAAGCGGGTTTTGATAGCCGCCGCAGAGAAAGGAAAGACAAAAGGAGGGGCTGATCAGAGAGGCAAGCGGCAGATAACGCTCCTTTTCTTTTGCCGTCCGGTCGGAGAGCATCGTCGCGCCGATCGGAACGCCGCAGAGGATCCCGAGCGCCAGCGCCGAACCTACGTTCCCCCGCATTCCGCCCGCTCGTTCCAGCCGCAAAAGGAGGGCGGAGAGTACCATAAACGGCATAAGAGACGGCAGCGCCCGGGAAGCGGCGAGCGTGAGCGCGTTTCCGGCTGCGCGGGCCGTCCCCTCCGAAAAGAGCAGAAAGAGAAAAAGTATGGCAAGGACGGCTCCCGTGAGGGCCTTTTTTCTTTTTTCCGTATTCATAAACCGATCCCGCGTTTTCGTATATTGAGTAGAACACGATATGGTATGCGGAGGGGGCGCGACGATATGCCGATCAAAGACTTTTTGGGAAAAGAGAAAACAGGGGACTTTTCGCCTTTTGTTCTGGAGATGCGGAGCAGGCGCTCGCTCCTTCTCTCCGGCGTGCGGCGGGTGCTTCTTTCCACCGGGGAAAACGTCCGCCTCGTCACCGACGCCGGAGAGCGGTTTGAGGTCGGGGGAAAGGGTCTTCGGTGCGCTGTCTTTTCGGACCGGACGGTAGAGATCGTCGGCGAGGTCCGTACGATCGGGATCGGAGGAGAAGATGAAAAAGAAGACTGACGCCTTCCGTCTGTTTTTTGCGCGGTATTTGCAAAACAAAAGCGTTGAGATGACCTTTGAGGAGCGGGAGGAATGCCGCGTTCTCAACGCGGCGATGGCGCTCGGCGTTACCTGCCGCTCTCGTCGCGAGTCGGATGGGACGGTCGTTTTTACCATCCCGCAGTCGTCGGAGAAAAACCTTCTATCCCGCCTCTCGATGATCGGCTCTGCGCCGATCTCGGTCACCGCGCCCGGGCGGGCGCGCCGCCTTTGGCGGAGGGTCGCGCGGCGCAGCGGCCTTTTCGTTGGGGCGGTCCTCTTTCTTGCTCTGACGGCGTTTTTTTCTTCCGTTCTCTGGAAGATCGAGATCACCGGCTGCCAAAAGTTAAAGGAAGAGGAAGTGCTCGCAGAGCTCGCGGAATGCGGCGTGCGGGAGGGCGCTTTTTTGCGGGGGTTCGACGCGGACCGGGTCCGCAACGAGATGATGCAGAAAAACGACGGGATCGCCTGGATGAGCGTGAACGTGATCGGTACCTACGCCTACGTTGAGATACGGGAAACGGAGAGAAAAACCGGCCCCTCGGAGGGGGGATACTCCCACATCGTTGCCTCCTGCGACGGACAGATCCTCTCCTTTGAAACGCAGCACGGAAACGTCCTCCTCTGGCCGGGCGATACGGTGCGGGAGGGGGAGCTGATCGTGGCCGGGATGATCGAGCAGATGAACGGGGACTACAAGCTCGTCCACGCAGAGGGTAAGGTGATCGCGCGAACGGAGCATACCGTCACCGGTTCCTGCCCCTATCTCTTACGGGAGGAAAAAGAGGGGAAACGGACCCTCGCCGCCGTGGGGATCCGCCTGTTCGGAAAAATGATAAATATTTCCTTAAACCGTAGACTTGACGGGGAGAAGTGTGATATAATACAAAAAAAGGAAACTCCCGCGCTCCCCTTCGGTCTTTCGCTTCCCGGCGTTTTCGAGCGGACGTATGCCTGCGAGAAAACGGAGACGGAGACGGCGCTGACCCGCGAGGAGGCAGCCGCCCGCGCAAAGGAGGCGGCGTACCGGGCGTTTGCCGCCGCTTATCCCGAAGCGGAGATGATCGCCCGCCGGATCCGCGTGGAGTACGGGGAGGACGGCTGCGCCGTCACGCTCTTTGCCGTGTGCCGGGAGAATATTGCAAAAATTGTTACGTTTACCGCGGGAGAGTGACCCGCGGGGAGGTTAAAATGGCCGAAAAAACGGTTTATACCAGTTCGGGGACGATCACCGCTGCGATCTTCGGGAACTTTGACTTTAACGCCCGGCTGATCGAGGAAGCGTTTTCCGTCCGTCTTCTCAACCGCTCGGAGGAGGGGGAGGGGCCGGACGCGCTCGTCATCAGCGGGGAACGCGAAGAGAACGTTTCCGCCGCCGCGGAAACGATCGAGCTTCTTTCCCGCAACATTACAGACGGCGATACCCTGAGCGAGCAGACCGTTTCCTACTTTATCAACATGGTAAAGGACGGTGAAAAAAGCGCGCTCGACGGCCTCGGCGGCGACGCGATCTGCATCACGACCAAAGGCAGACCGATCCGCCCGAAGACCGTGGGGCAGAAGGAATACGTCGATAAGATCGCCAAAAACACCGTCGTGTTCGGCATCGGACCGGCCGGAACCGGCAAGACCTTCCTTGCCGTTGCCATGGCGGTCAAGGCGATGCGCGATAAACGCATCAGCCGGATCGTTCTGACCCGCCCCGCCGTGGAGGCGGGGGAAAAGCTCGGCTTTCTGCCGGGCGATCTGCAAAACAAGATCGACCCGTATCTCCGTCCGCTCTACGACGCGCTCTACGAGATGCTCGGCGCGGAGAACTATCAGCGCCAGCGGGAGAAAAATACGATCGAGATCGCGCCCCTCGCCTATATGCGCGGCCGTACGCTTGACGACTCCTTTATCATCCTCGACGAGGCGCAGAATACCACCCCGGAACAGATGAAAATGTTCCTCACCCGTCTCGGCGCAAACTCCAAGGCGGTTGTAACGGGCGATCTCACGCAGACCGATCTCAATATCGGCGGGCGCAGCGGCCTTGCCGAAGCGGTGCGGATCCTCGACGGGATCGACGATATTTCCGTTCACCGTTTTACCGAACGGGACGTCGTACGCCACCGCCTGGTACAGAAGATCATCCTCGCGTATGAAAAATACGAAAAGAAACGCGCCGCGGACCGCGGCGCGAAGAAAGAAACCAACGTGAAAAACGGAGAGCGGGTCCGGTTTGCCCGCAAATTCGGAAAATGAAACAGAGTGTGAAGATCTATTTTGCAAACGAACAGACCAAAAAGGACGCGACGCGAGAGCTGCGCGCGCTCGTGCGCAAGGCGATCCGGACAACCCTTCGCTATGAGGATTTTCAGAGCCCCTGCGAGGTCTCCGTTACCTTTACGGACGACGGGGGGATCCGCCGCCTGAACGCGGACTACCGGGGGATCGACCGCGCGACCGACGTTCTCTCCTTTCCGATGGCGGATGATACGCCGGCGATCCCGGGCTGCCCCGTCGCGCTCGGGGATATCGTGCTCGATCTCGAGCGCGCCGACCGGCAGGGGGAGGAATACGGGCACGGCTTCGAGCGGGAAACCGCTTTCCTGACCGTCCATTCCATGCTCCACCTCCTCGGATACGACCACGAGACCGGTGAGGAGGACGAGCGGGAGATGCGCGCGCGCCAGAGCGCGATCGTCGCCCTCTGCGGCTACCCGGTAAAAGACAGCGAGATCAAAGGAGTCGGAGATGAATAAATCGGTTTACGTTTCGATCGTCGGCCGGCCGAACGTCGGCAAGTCGAGCTTGCTCAACGCGATCCTCGGCGAAAAGATCGCCATCGTCTCGAAAAAGCCCCAGACCACCCGCACGAGAATTACGGGCGTTCGTACCGACGGGGATACCCAGTACGTCTTTCTCGATACGCCCGGCGTCCACCGTCCCCGGACAAGTCTCGGCAAGTTTATGGTGGATACCGCACGCGGCGCGATCGGAGACGCCGACCTCGATCTGCTCGTCGTGGAACCGAGAGGGGCTGTCGGCGATATCGAGGAGGGGATCCTCAAGCGGATCGCCTCCCGCAAGGTCCCCGCGCTGCTCGTCGTCAACAAAACCGACGCCGCGACCGCCAAACAGATCGGCGATACGATCCTCGCCTATTCCACGCGCTTTGATTTTGCCGCGGTCGTTCCCACGTCCGCGAAAACGGGGGAGGGGATCGGGATCCTGATGGACGAGATCTCCCTTTTTTCCCGCGAACAGCCCTGGCTTTTCCCCGAGGATATGATCACCGATCAGCCGGAACAGCAGATCGCCGCGGAGATCGTCCGGGAAAAGATGCTTCGGATGCTGAATGAGGAGATCCCGCACGGGACCGCCGTAGTGATCGAGGAGTTCTCGGAAGAGGGCGAGATGCTGCGCATCCGCGCGGAGATTTACTGCGAACGCGATAGCCACAAAGGGATCATCATCGGCAAAGGCGGAAAGATGCTCAAGGAGATCGGCAGCGCCGCGCGCGCCGATCTGGAGCGGTTTTTCGGCTGTAAGGTATTCCTTGATCTCTGGGTCAAGGTAAAGGAAAACTGGCGCGACAGCCCGAAGCTGATCCAGAACTTCGGGTACAGGAAAGACTGATGCCAAACGGAGAAGGAAGCTGCCGCGGACTTGTTCTGCGTTCCACCGATCTCGGCGACCACGATAAACTCCTGACCGTTCTGACCGCCGAGCGGGGAAAGCTTACGATCTGCGCCAAGGGAGCCCATTCGCTCAAAAGCAAATATATGCCCGTCTCTCAGCAGTTCATCTACGGCGATTACACCTTCCGCGAAACAGGGGAGGGCCGGTGGCTCAAGGACGGCTCGATCGTGGAGAGCTTTTTTGCCGTTCGCGCGGAGCTCACCCGTCTCGCCGCCGCCTCGTATCTGATGGCGGTCGCCGAAGTCCTCGCTCTCGAGGAGGAGCCGGATCCCGAGCTTTTACGGCTCTCGCTCAATTCGCTCTATCTGCTGACCTCTGACAAGCGCCCCGTCGCGCAGGTCAAGGCGGTATTTGAGCTTGCCGCCGTTTCCGGCGCCGGGTTTGCGCCCGACCTCGTTTTTTGCGCGGACTGCGGAAAAAAGGCGCCGTATCCCGCGGCCCTCGATCTGGCGGGCGGCGTTGTGTATTGCGCCGACTGCCTGAAAAAGAGGGAACAGGCGGCGCAGTTCGGAGAAGGGCGGGAAGAGTATACCGCTCTCTCCTCTCTCACGCCGGGCGTGACGGACGCGCTCCGCCACGTTCTTTCCGGCGGCGGCAACCCGTTCGCTTTCCGCCTGCCGGAGGAGGAGCTGCGGCAGTTTGCAGCGATCTGCGAGCGGTACCTGCTTTATCAGCTTGATATCGGCTTCAAAACTTTGGATTTTTACCATGAGGTAACCTCGTCATGAAGATCAGCCCCCGCACCCTCGAGGTGCTTGAATACGGCAAGATCAAAGCCATGCTCGCCGAACGCGCCCCCACCGCGGGCGGCGCGGAGGCGGCGCTCGCGCTTTTGCCGAGCGACGATTACGAGATCGCTCTCCGCCGCCAGCAGCGCACGACAGACGCAAAAAAGCTCTGCGACGTTAAGGGGACGCCCCCTTTCTGCGGAGTGAAGGATATCTACGACTCCGTCGGCCGGGCGCAGAAATCCGCCGTCCTTTCTCCCGCGGAGCTGATCGAGATCGGGCGCGTTCTCTCCGCCGCCCGTCAGCTGACCGATTATATCGCCGACAAATCGTTTGAAACGTCGCTTGACGACGTGTTCGCCCGTCTTGCTCCGAACCGGTTTCTCGAAAACAAAATCAAAACGGCGATCGTCTCGGAGGATCTGATCGCGGACGAGGCCAGCCGGGAGCTTGCCGATATCCGGCGGAAGATCCGCGCCGCCAACAACCGCATCAAGGAGGCGCTTTCCCGCTTCGTTTCCGGCGCGGGCTCCAAATATCTCCAGGAGAATATCGTCACCGAACGCAACGGCCGCTACGTCGTGCCGGTCAAGGCAGAGTACCGCGGAGAAGTAAAGGGTCTCGTGCACGACACCTCCGCTTCCGGCGCCACGGTCTTCGTTGAGCCGGCGGCGGTTTTGGAGGCGAACAACGAGCTGCGCCTCTTGCAAAGCAAGGAACAAAAGGAGATCGAACGGATCCTCTCCGAACTCTCCGCCGATACGGCGGCCTTCGGCTCCACGCTTTTGCAGGACTATCAGACGATCACCGATCTTTCCCTCGTCTTTGCCTGCGCGTCGCTTTCCTACGAGATGCGCGGCGCGCCGCCCCATCTCACGAGGGAGCGCTGCGTCCGGCTCTTTCGCGCCCGGCATCCTCTCATAGAGCGCGACAAGGTCGTGCCGATCGACGCCGACCTCTCCGGTTTTGATACGCTGGTCATCACCGGTCCGAATACCGGCGGCAAGACCGTTACCCTGAAAACGATCGGGCTGCTTTCCCTGATGGCGCAGTCCGGCCTGCATATCCCGGCGGACGCAAGCTCGGTCTGCGGCGTGTTCGATACCGTGGAAGCTGATATCGGGGACGAGCAGAGCATCGAGCAGTCGCTTTCCACCTTTTCCGCGCATATGGTCAATATCGTTTCGATTTTGCGGGAGGCGGGTGAACGCTCGCTCGTTCTCTTCGACGAGCTGGGCGCCGGTACCGACCCGGTCGAGGGCGCGGCGCTGGCTACGGCGATTTTGGAGAAAACACGCGAGGCGGGCGCTCTGACCGCCGCGACGACCCACTACGCCGAACTGAAGGCCTACGCGATCGAAACGCCGGGCGTTGTGAACGCCTCCTGCGAGTTCGATCTGGAAACGCTGCGTCCCACCTACCGGCTGATCATGGGGACGCCGGGTAAGTCGAACGCCTTTGCGATCGCAAAAAAGCTCGGGCTCGCCGAGTCGGTGATCGACCGCGCTGCCGCTCTCGTTTCCGGAGACAGCAAGCGTTTTGAGAACGTGATCGAAAAGCTCGAGGAAAACCGGATCGCCGCCGAAAAGGCGAAAACCGAGCTGGAGGAAGAACGGAACGCCTTCCGTCTTTACCGGCAGGAAAACGAGAAAAAACTATCCGCCTTCCTCGCCGCCGCGCAAAAGGACGCGGAGGACGCAAAGAAAAAGACGCGCCAAACGCTTGACAGCGCGCGCGCATCCGCCGAGTTTGTCTTTGACGAGATCGAAAAGCTCCGCAAAAAGAGCGCGGAAAAGATCACGGCGGAGGAGCTGGCAAGGAAAAAACGCGAGATCCGCGAGGCGATCGCGCGCGGAGAAGCGGACGCCTCCGCTCTCGCCGGCGAGACGGACGACGGGTACGTCCTCCCCCGCCCGCTCAAAAAAGGCGACGACGTCAAGATGCGCAACATCGGCAAGCGCGGCATCCTGCTGGAGGATCCCGACAAACGCGGCGACGTCCGCGTCCAATGCGGCGCCGTTGTGACGAAGACCAACGTCTCCAACCTCCGCCTCCTGGAAAAAGAGGAGGAAAAAGCGAAAAAAGCGCCCGCCAATACCCACCGCGTCAGCGCGGGCGGCGGTTTTTCCCCGGAGCTGGATCTGCGCGGACAGATGACGGACGACGCCTGGCGCATGACCGATAAGTATATCGACGACGCGATCATGGCGGGGATCCGTTCCGTGCGGATCATCCACGGAAAAGGGACGGGCGCACTGCGCAATTATCTATGGAGCTGGTTCCGGGCGGACAAGCGGATCGCCTCCTTCCGCCTCGGCGCGTTCGGCGAAGGGGACAGCGGCGTTACCGTTCTGGAATTGAAGTAAAACCAAACGGAAGGAAGAAAGAACCATGGAACCGACCACACGAGGTCCCGGTGTCCCGGACGGCGGAAAAAGAGCGCCGATCCGGAGAATCCCCTCCCCGAAAAAACCGTCTTTCCGGCGCTTTATCGCACCCGCCGCCGCGGCTGTCGCGGTGTTTGCCTTGCTTATTTTGGCGGTCTCGGCGATCCTCTCCGACCGCACCTCCTCCGGTTCCCCCGCCGTAACGACGGCGCAGGAGCCGCCGCAGACCCTTCTCCCGGAGACGGATCCGCCCGGAACGGAGGAGGAAACGAGCCCGCCCGAAACGGAACCGCTTCTCGAGCAGTCGCCCGTTTCCTTTGTCGCGGCGGGGGACAATCTCGTCTACCGCCCCAACATCTGGGAGGCGGAGGAGCGCGCCCGAGCCGAGGGGAAAGCGGAGATGGATTTCTTTTTCACCTATGAAAGGGTGAAGGATACGATCGCAGGCGCGGATCTCGCTTTCATCAATCAGGAAACGCTCCTCTGCGGCCGCAACTATGAGTGGTCCGGGTATCCCCTCTTCAACGGCCCCTTTGAGATGGGAAAAACGCTGGCCGCCATCGGCTTTGACGTGGTGAACATTGCGACCAACCACATGCTTGATATGGGACTCGGAACGGGCGACGGGATCCGGATCACCCGGGAGTTCTGGGATACGCAGCCGGTCACGCTGATCGGCGGGTATCTGAACGAAGCGGACTTCAACACGCCCCGCATCGTCGAAAAAAACGGGATCCGCATCGCGTTCCTCGCCTATACCGAGCATACGAACGGGATCGCGCTCTCCGGCAAGAGCGAGATCGTCGTCCCGCTTTTTGACAAAGACGTCATCCGGCGCCAGGTAGCCGCCGCCAGAGAGCGGGCGGATCTTGTGTTCGTTTCCGCTCACTGGGGAAACGAAAACACCCCGGTCCTGACCGATTTTCAGGAGGAGTACGCGCAGTATATGGCGGATCTCGGGGTGGACGTGATCCTCGGGACGCACTCGCACTGCTGGCAGCCGATCCGCTGGATCGAGGGAAAGGAAGGACACAGGACCCTGTGCGCTTTCTCGCTCGGCAATTTCATCGCGGAGATGGAACGCCCCACCAACGCCCTCGGCGGTTTTCTCGGTTTTGATATCGTGCCGGACCGGAAAGGGAACTACGCGATCGAAAACGTTACGGTGATCCCGACGGTTTCGCACTATAACGCGGGCTTCCGGGAGAACGTGGTCTATTATCTCCGGGATTATACCGACGAGCTCGCCGCCACAAGCGGGATCGGGCTTTACTTCGGCAACCGCGTCCGGCCGGACGATCTCTACGCCTATCTCAACGCCACGATCGACGCGGCGTTCCTTCCCGACTTCGTAAAAAATCACTGAAAATCTTTCTCGCTCTCTTGCAATAAACAAAGAGATCTGCTATAATACATTAGATCGAGCAAAGCTCCAAGGTCATACAGTCCGGGGAAGCAGCGGATCCCTGTACCCGAAATCCGCTACAGCGGGGGATATGCCTTTTTTGAGGGGGCGGTCTGTGCGGTCTGCGCAGTACGGCGGAGCGTTGAAGGACGGGTCCCGCGCAATCCGCGCCTGTGAACCATGTCAGGCGGGGAACCGAGCAGCATTAAGCAGTTTTGCGGATGTGCCGCGGGGATGCCTGTCCGGAGCCGAGCGGTGCTGTTTCCGCGTGTGGATCGGTTTCGACAAAAAGGCGTATGGCCTTGAACCTTTGCTTGATCGAAGAAAGGGTGATGTGCTTGTATAAGGCTCTCTACCGCAAATGGAGACCGTCCCGCTTTTCCGAGGTATTCGGGCAGGACGACGTAACCTCTATTCTGCGTTATCAGGTCGCAAATAACCGGCACAGTCACGCCTATCTCTTCTGCGGGAGCCGCGGCACCGGCAAAACGAGCTGCGCAAAGATCCTCGCCAAAGCGCTCAACTGCCTTTCGCCCGAGGACGGCGAACCCTGCGGAAAGTGCGAGGCGTGCCGCTCGATCGACGAAGGCAGATCCCTTGACGTGATCGAGATGGACGCCGCCTCCAACAACGGCGTCAACGATATCCGCGATATCCGCGACGAGGTGGTCTACACCCCCTCCGCGCTCAAATACCGGGTCTATATCGTGGACGAGGTCCACATGCTCAGCAACGAGGCGTTCAACGCGCTTTTGAAGACCCTGGAGGAGCCGCCGGAATACGTCGTGTTTATCCTGGCGACGACGGAGATGAATCAGATCCCCGCCACGATCGTTTCCCGGTGTCAGCGTTTTGATTTTCACAGGATCCCCGCCGCGCTTCTGGCAAAGCAGCTTCAGCGCATCGCGAAGGCGGAAAACGCCGTTCTCACCGACGACGGCGCCGTCGTCCTCGCCCGCCTTGCAAACGGCGGCGCGCGGGACGCGATCAGTCTGCTCGAGATCTGCCTCGGCAAGCGGAAGGAGATCGATGAAAAGCTGGTCGCCGAAACGCTCGGTCTTTGCGGAAGCGAAACGGTCGCCCGCCTCGTTACGGCGGTTCGGGACCGGGATATTCCCACCATCTTCGATCTGATGACCGAGGCGGAGGCCTCCTCCAAAGACATCGTCGTTTTCTGGCAGGACATCATCGCGTGGTACCGGGATATGCTCGTTTACAAAACGGTGCGCGACCCCGCCCGCTATCTGACCGTTACCAACTCCGAGTTCGAGCTGCTCGCCTCCTGCGCGGAGCCGTTCGATCTCTCGGCGATCCTTTATCACGCCAAGCTCCTTGACTCCGCCCTCCTTTTGATGCAGAAGGGCGCCGGCAGCAAGCGCAATATCGCGGAGCTGACCCTCGTGCGGATGAGCGAGCCCTCTCTTTCCGACGAGAGCGAGGCGCTTGCCGCGCGCGTGGCGGAGCTTGAAAATAAGATCCTCCGTCTCTCGTCCGCTCCGGCCGCGGAGACGAAAGCCCCGGAAACCGTCCGGGAGAAAAAGCCCGTTTCTCCCGCCCCGAAGGAGCCGGCGCCCTCGCCCGCGCGTGATGCGGCGCCGCCTGCAAAGCCCGCTTCCGCTCTCTGGTGGAACGAGGCAAAAGAGAAGATCGGCGCGATGGCGCTTTCCGTAAAGTCCTATATCGGCGACAGCGCGGTCAGAGAAACGGACGCCGGGGTCGAGATCCTTGTCAAGTCGAGGATCGCCAAGATCATGCTGGAGCGCGAAGATACCTTTTCCATGGTTTGCGACGTGATCCGGGCGTGTACCGGATCGGATAAGTCCGTTTCCGTTACGGTGGAAGCGGCAAAAACCGAACCCGTCAGGGATGACGGAACCTTTTCGTTGTGAGGTAAAAGATGAAAGTCAGACTTCCGAAGGGGATGGGCGGTCCCTCCGATATGAACGGAATGCTCCGCCAGGCGCAGAAGATGCAGGAGGAACTGCAGCAGAAGCAGGCGGAACTCGAGGAAAAAGAGTACACCGTTTCCGCCGGGGGCGGCATGGTTTCCGTCCGCATCAACGGCCGCAGGGAGATCCTCGGCATTCGCATCGATCCCGAGATCGTGGATCCCGACGATATCGAGACGCTTTCCGATATTCTCGTCGCCGGCGTCAACGAGGCGATCAAAAAGGTCGATTCCGTTTCCTCCGAGGAGATGGAAAAGCTGACGGGCGGGCTCGGCATCCCCGGTTTGATGTAACTGATAAACAGGACGGGCAGGGACATGAGCGAATTGATCCTACCTTTGGAAAAACTGGTCGAGCAGTTCCGCCGTTTGCCGGGCATCGGCAAAAAAACGGCGGTCCGCCTTGCGCTCGCCTGTCTGGACGGCGATCTGGCCGAGCGGTTTTCCGCCGCTCTGCTCGACGCCAAACGCGAGATTTCCGAGTGCCGGATCTGCGGCAATATGTGCGTCGGCGAGATCTGCTCCGTTTGCGCAAACGAAAACCGCGATCACGCCGTTATCTGTGTGGTCGAGGACGTCCGCTCGGTCATGGCGATCGAAAAAGCGGGCGCCTATACCGGCACCTATCACGTTCTCGGCGGTCTCCTTTCCCCGATGCGGGGCGTCAACGCCGAGGATCTTCATATCGAATCTTTGCTTTCCCGGATCCGGGAGGGCGGCGTTTCCGAAGTTCTCGTTGCGACGAACGCGACGGTAGAGGGGGAAGCGACGGCGATGTACCTCGCCAAAAAGCTCTCCGGCGCAGGCGTTCGCGTTTCCCGCCTTGCTTACGGGATCCCCGTGGGCGCGGACCTGGAATACGCGGACGAGACGACCCTCCGCCGCGCGATCGAGGGACGGCAAAGCTTATAAATGGGATGTAGCCAAGCGGTAAGGCACCAGACTTTGACTCTGGCATTTCGTCGGTCCGAATCCGGCCATCCCAGCCAGAAAAATCCACGCTTCGGCGTGGATTTTTCAACGAAATCCGTCCTTACGGACGGGAAAAATCCGCGCAAGCGCGGATGAAATCGCTGCGCGATGAAATCCGGCTTCGCCGGGTTTTAGGACGGATTTGATTTCATCGTGAGCAAGGCGAACGATTTCATCCGAGGACAACGTCCGAGGATTTCATCGCGCCAAAGGCGCGATTTCATTCCTGCGGGAAGTAAAATCCTTGAATTGTTCATCATGAGTTATTGTCGATAAGGACAAAATTGTATGTATCCGGCAGGGGAAGGAATTCTCCTGCCGTTTTGCCTGCTGATCAGGCGGTTCGTTTGCGCTCTTTACGCATAGCTTCCATTTCTTCCTCGGTGGGAACGTTGATGATGCCGACGTAGGAGTAGTAGATCTCGATCTCCTGCGTTTTCTTTCCGTCCGGTCCCTTGACGCGCTCGTGAACGGCGATCTTGTCGATGAAGTTGTTGAGGACGTCCGTTGTGAGTTCGTCGATCCGCGTGTACCGCTTGGTCAGCGCGACCATCTTGGCGACGTTGTCCACCTTGATCTCGGCGCTCTCGACCTCAGCCGTCAGGCGTTCGATCTCTTCCTGCAAGCGTACCCGTTCATCCTCGTAGCCGTCGCTGAGATTACGGAAGTCGCTTTCCTTGAGAATGCCGTGAGCATAAGACTCAAAGTTTTTCTTCAAAAGGAAGCCGATCTCTTCAATCCGCTTTTCGTCGTCCGCGATCTTCTGCTTTTTAAGGAAAAGATCGTGCTTCTGGTCGGCGACACTCAACTCCATCTGTTCCTGAACAAAGATTCGCTCGAACTGTCTGAGGTAGGAAAGAAACGCCTGAAGCTGTTTGAGAACCAGCCGGTACAGAACATCCTCGCGGATATAGTGCTGCGTGCAGGTCTTTTCCCGACTGGTACTCTTGTACTTGGAACAGCGGAAGAATCTGCTGTTTTTGTTTTCTCCGTAGTACATCTTCGCACCGCAGTCTGCGCATACGACCAGCCCCGAAAAGATGCTCTGCAGTCCCTTTTTCGGCTTCCGGCGCTTGCCTTGGCGAATCATCTGCACCTTTTCCCACGTTTCCTTGCTGATGATCGGATCGTGCGCGTCCTCAATATACGCCCGCATATCCTTCGTGGTCGGTATCCGCTTTTTGGAGCGGAAGCTCACTCGCGTGGATTTGAACACCTCCGTTGTGCCGATATACGCGATATTGTCGAGGATGATCGTCACCATACAGGAACGCCAGTTGTACGGATTCTTGGACGCACACGCCACGCCTCTGTGTTTCGACTTCTTGTAGGCGGAAGGCGTGAGCACCTTTTCCTCCCACAGCGTGTCCGCTATGGCGCACGGTCCCTGTCCCTGCATACAAAGCTCGAAGATCCGTCTGACCGTCGCGGCGGCTTCCTCGTCGATCAGCCACCGCTTCTTGTCGTCGGGATTACGCATATACCCGAACGGCGGCGCTCCGAGATGCTCTCCGGCAAGACCTTTCGCTTTTTTGACCGCCTTTACCTTCTTGCTCGTGGTCTTCGGATACCACTCATTGAACAGATTGGTAAAGGAAGCAAACTCGTTGCTGTCCTCGCTCTTTGTATCGACGTTATCCATCACGGCGATGAAGCGGACGCCCTTCTCGACCCACTCGATCTCGTAATACAGCTCGGCGTAAATATGCTCTCTGCCGAGACGGGAAAGGTCCTTTACGATCACGGTCTTGACAAGCCCCTTGTTGATATCCGCGCTCATGCGCTTGAAATCTGGTCTGTCATAGTCCGTACCCGTCCAGCCGTCGTCAACGTAGAACTGCGGGTTCGGAAATTTGTGCTCCTGTGCGTATTTGAGCAGATACTCTTTTTGATTGGTAATGCTGTTGCTTTCGCCCTCGTTCTTGTCGTCCTGCGAAAGACGGCAGTAAAGGGCGGTGATGATTTTTTGCTGTCTTGACATCAATTCTCCTTTCCGACAGCAAACACGGTATTTCGGAGTAATCCCATTATACCATATTCGCCATCACACTTCAACGCTTTAAAGCGATTATTCAAAATTATCTGCATCATTATTTCCATTTCCCGATACTCCGTACTCCAAAAGCCGGTGAAGCGTACACAAAAGATCCCGTCCGCTTTGGCGAAACCGCGCTTTGACAGTGTATTCCGTGTTACCAATCTGTTCGGTAAACTCCATTTCTTTTGGGAACTTCACGAAGTCGGTCAGCGGTATCTCTCCCGGCGGAAGCCCCGGAATGTCGTATTCCCGTGCCTCCGGCATAGGATAATCCGCCACACGCCGATCCACCTCGGCTTCCACTTCTTCCGCCGTCATTTGGCTTATATCTTTCATCTTGCATCCCATCCTTTCTTCTTTTGTTTTTTCTGTTCGTCAAGCTGTTTTGCCTGTAAGATCATTTGGTCGATCTGTTCGCTGCCGAAGATCTTCCGCAGGAGCGCGTGATCCTTGTTCTGCTTCCGCAACTCGCTATTTACGTGCCGAAGATCTTTGTTTTCTTCTTTCAGCCGGTCGATCTCATACCGGAGGTTTTCACCCTCGCGCCATAGACGCCCGTTGTTATCGAGAACGCGGCTGTATTCGTTGCGCACCTGAAAGAATTTCACAAGCACCGTTTTCACAAGCTCCTTCAACGCCTTGATGACCGGCTCGACGAATTTCGTTTTGTAAGACTTTGCTGTCATGAGCGACGGAGGATCGGGCAGATTGTATTCCGGTGAGGACGCGAGTTCTTTTTCGATATCGTCAAGCTTGCGTTCGCCGCTTTCAAGCCCGCCGATTCTTCTTGCGAGAGATTGTGTGGTGCGTTCGGAATTGTCAATCTCCATCTTCAGGCCGTCGGCTTTTTCGGTGAGCTCCGCGACCTCCTGCGCTCTCATTTTCTTTTCGTACTCATAGACCGAGAGATGCTTTTCGTGTGTGCCTTTATGCTCCCATTCAATGCCGTGCCGTTCCATTACTTCGGCAAGCGCTTCTTTTTCCGACAGCACCCACTGACTCCATTCCGTTTCCTCACGGGTGCCGCCCTTGAAGCCCTGCATAGCGAGCGCCTGTTTCAGAGAAACGCGCGTATCAAGCCCGCGCTTGCTCCCGGTCATAAACGGAACGAAATCAATGTGCAGGTGCGGCGTGGATTCGTCCATATGCAGATGTGCGGAGAATACCCGCAGCTGCGGATTGCGCTCCTGAAATCCGGCGTAGTATTCTTTGAGCGCCTCTTCCGCCTGTCTGCCGATCTCGGTGTCCGCGCCGGTATCCTCCCGGTTGCCGATTTGGATAATAATCTCGTGGAACGGCTTTTCTTGTTTCCCCGAACGGATATGCTCGTAGTAGTCCGGGATCTGCCGATCCTTTCTCGGCTGTTTTTCATTGTACCGAACACGGGCTTCCTCGAACAATTCCTTGTACACTTTTTTGATGTTTTCATTACAGAAATCCGTATTCAGATGTGTACGCTCGGGATCGGTATTCTTTGCGTTGAATTTCCTGCTGTTGTGGTTTGTCGAGCCTTTTCCGACTTCGACGCTAATCGTTCTTTTCAATAAATAACCTTCCTTTCTCCGCCGATAGGCGGTATTGACCCTCCCGGTTCTTCCCGAGGGGTTCTGTTACTCTTGCCAAGAGTAACGCAAAAGCACTTTTGACAACCTGCGGTCATCAAAAGCGCATTGCGCTCTGCGAGGCGGATTGCGGTATCTGCGGATACCGCCTTTGCCTGCGGAGAATATGCCGCGCCCTTCCCGTCGGCGCGTCATATTTTCTTCGGTGAAGACACAATGAATTTCGGAAACGGTTTCCGAAATTATTAAACGTCCCAACTTTTCGCTTTTCTGACACGCCGTAGATATGCCGCAATTTCTTTGACCGTATTACCGTTGTGATAGAATCTTGCCGCAAGCGTTGCGGCATAAATGATGGTGTCTTCGCTGTAACCGTCCTGCACGTGCATCCGTCCGAGCTGCTCAATGATTTCACATTTTTCGATGCAGGCGTTTCCGTCGATTCGAAAGATTCCTTCAAGGTAGGGAATATCATTGTGATCCTCTAAAATGCCGAACACAGCACTGCGGTAATAATGGGCGACAATTGTTCTTCGAGTTTTCTCCCTATACGCACCTGTAATAAGGCGGTCAAGATCTTCCATATGGTCGCGCTCAAATACAGTCGGTCTGCCACGGTGCCGCTTATTTTCGGAAACCGCTTCCGAAATTGCGTTGTCTGCTGAAATGCTTTCTTTTTCCATTTTCTAACCCTCCTTTCCGTAATAAAATCTGCAAGGAACGAAAAAAGCCGTTACACAGAAACACCAATAAGCGAGACAACTACCTCGCTTAAAAAAGTGTGTCTATGTAACGGCTCTTGTTAGGATTCCGGGACCACGGTTTCGCGTTCCGCCTGTGATCCGAAGGCAACGGAACGTGCGCGGTGATTTCGTTAGCTCACCGCAGGCATTGTCGGGCGTAATGCCCGCAAATATGTTGACACTGTTATTCAGTTTTCGTGACTATCCCGCAAAAAGCTACAAAATCACAAATATCATTATAGCGAACACTTGTTCGTTTGTCAAGAGCAAAAATGAAAAAACTACAAAAAAATAAAAGCCCCGATGGGTTAGCAAATCGTGCT
>CAMKAU010000025.1 GCA_946410595.1 uncultured Clostridia bacterium | reverse complement strand
GTCCCCGCCCTACATAAAAAGAGGGTGCGTATCCCCTATGTAGGGCAGGGGCTTGTCCTGCCGCGGCGTTCTTTCTGTAACATTCATCTGCTCCCGCAGGGAGCGACTTCACGCCGCAAAGCGGCGCTTCACTTTGCCGAAGGCAAAACTTCACTTGCGGCTTTGCCGCAAGCTTCACTGCCGCGCGGCAGGCGCCGCGCGGCCGAGCGCGGCTTTTCGCGGCCCGGCTCGGCTTCTCCCGGTTTTTCCTCTTTTTCCTCCCGCTCCGCTTCCTCCAGCGTGAGCGGGCGGTCCGTTGCGTAGACTTTGCCGCTGCCCGTCAGATCCAGCGCGATATACGTGGCGATCCCCCCTTTCTCTTTCCGGTTTCATCATAGCCGGCTGTCTGTCCGATAAAACGGACAGAAAAACGCGCGGTTGACAAACGCGCCGCGCCGGAGTAGAATAAAGAAAACCGGAAAGGAGGAAAACCGGATGAAGAAAACCGCGCGGATCGTTCTCTGCTGCCTGTTTGCGGCTCTTTTTCTGTTTTCCGCCTTTCAGCTGTTCAAGGCGCTCAACAATTACCGCAGGGAAGAGCAGAACAGCAAAGACCTGCAGGACCGCTTTCTCGTAACGCTTTCCCACGCGGAGGGGGATACCGCCGCGCCGGAGACGCTCGCGCCCCGCGGGGGAGAGGCGCCTGCCGCGCCGCCGGAGACCGCGGAGAGCGGCGAGACCGCGGAAACGGGGGAGACCGCCGCTTCCGCTCCCCAAACGCCCGCGCAGGATACGCCGTTTTCCTATACGCCGCAGGACCCGGATTTTGCGGTCAATTTCGAGGCGCTCCGCCGCCACAACCCCGACGTGGTCGGCTGGCTCTACTGCGCCGGCACGCAGATCAACTATCCCGTCGTCAAAGGGAGGGATAACGACTATTATCTGCACCGGGATCTGGAGGGAAATGACCTTTACAGCGGAACGCTGTTTGCCGACTGCCGCTGTTCGGAGATCGGCGCGTGCCGCAACTATCTGATCTACGGGCACAATATGCAGAACTATTCGATGTTCGGCACCCTTCTGCTCTACAAGGATCCCGGTTACTACCGCTTGCATCCCTATCTCTGGTTCATCACGCCGGACGCGCGCTACTGTCTCGACCTCTACGCCGGCTTCTACGTCGACGAGAGCGCCGGGCTCTACGACCCGCAGCTTTCCTCCGCCTCGCTCTCCTCCTGGCTTGCGTACGCGGCGGAGCATTCCACCTTCCGCTCGGCGGTCGGGATCGGCGGAGACGAGAACATCGTGACCCTTTCCACCTGCGCCTACGGTACCGGATCGCAGCGGTACGTCGTGATCGCGAAGATCACAAAGGAGTAAACAAACGGCGCGCCGAACGCGGCGCAGCCGCTTATCACGCCCGCGGGCTCGTAACGTTCCGCGGAGCGGAACCCATAACCGCCGCGCGTTCTTCGGAACGCGCGGCGCTTTCTCCCGGAAAAACGCAAAAAAAGGGCTTGACAAGCGAAAAACGGAGTGATATAATGGCTTTACCTCTGCGAGGGGCTTTTTTTTCGCGCCTGAAAGCCGCCTGCGCGTGAGGGAGGTACAAGCGGCTTTCGCCGCGAATTCGAACGAATACAGGAGGTGCCGATATGCGAGTCAAGATTACCCTGGCGTGTACAGAGTGCAAGCAGAGAAACTACGATACGAAGAAGAACAAAAAGAACGACCCCGACAGGCTTGAACTCAACAAATACTGCCGTTTCTGCCGCAAACACACGCTGCACAAGGAAACGAAGTAACGCGTTTTTTGTCCTGCCCGCCGGCGGCGACGGTGGGCCGGGGGACGCACGGCGTGCAATCATTCTTCGCCGCAGATAAGGAGAAACCATGGCAGAGAAAAAAGAAACCGTCAAAAAGGCAGCGGATAAACCGAAAAAGGACAAACCGTCCCTCGGAGCCAGGATCAAAAAGTTTTTCCGCGATTACGCCAGCGAGCTGAAAAAGATCACCTGGAGCCCGAAAAAAGACGTGAAGAACAACACGATCCTCGTGCTTGTTTCCATCATTCTGATCGGCGTCTTTATCTTCCTCCTCGATCTGATTTTCTCCGGCGGGATCTCGCTCCTCGGAAAGCTTTATTGACGGGGAAGCAGCATGAGCGATTTCAGTGAAAGCAATCTCGGACCGAGATGGTACGTGGCGCACACCTACTCCGGCTACGAGAACAAGGTCAAGACCAACCTGGAAAAGATCGTGGAAAACCGCGGTCTCGGGCATCTGATCTTTGAATGTGTCATTCCGGTCGAAAAGGTCATCGAAAAGGACGGCGACGTGGAAAAGGAAGTGGAGAGCAAGATCTTTCCCTCCTACGTGCTTGTCAAGATGATCATGACGGACGAGAGCTGGCACGTCGTGCGCAACATCCGCGGCGTGACCGGGTTCGTCGGTCCCGGATCCCACCCCGTCCCGCTGACGGACGAAGAGGTGGAGGCCCTCCACGTGGAGGAGCCGTCCGTCCGCCTTTCCTACAAGGTGGGCGATACCGTCGTCATCGCGGGCGGCGTATTTGCCGGATACAAAGGAACGGTCCAGGCGATCTCCGAAGATCAGAAGGAGCTCACCGTTCTCGTTTCCGCCGGCCGCCGCGAGATGCCGATCATGCTCAGCACGTCCGAAGTAAAAGCGGACAAAGACAACTGATCTCAATATTTCAGCGCAAAAGCGCAAAAATGTGGGAGGAAGCGACCCTTCCGAAAAACCACAGGAGGTAATTTTATTATGGCAAAGAAAGTTACGGCTTATATCAAGCTTCAGCTTCCCGCCGGTCAGGCGACCCCGCAGCCGCCTGTCGGACCGGCTCTCGGCCCGCACGGCGTTCCCGCTCCGATCTTTTGTAAGGAGTTCAACGAGAGAACGAAAAACGACGTCGGTCTGATCATTCCGGTCGTCATCACCGTTTACGCGGACCGTTCCTTCTCCTTTATCACGAAGACCCCCCCGGCGTCCGTCCTGATCCTGAAGGCGGCCGGCCTTGAAAAGGCGTCCGGCGAGCCGAACAAGACGAAGGTCGCGAAGATCACCAAAGAGCAGGTCCGCAAGATCGCGGAAATGAAGGCGCCCGACCTGAACGCCGCTTCCGTGGAAGCCGCTATGAGCATGATCGCCGGTACGGCCCGCAGCATGGGCGTTACCGTCGAGGACTAAGGGAGGGACCGAACGATGAAAACAGGAAAAAAATACGCGGCGAATCTCGCCCTGATCGAAAAATCCAAACTCTATGACGCAAACGAAGCCGTTGAGCTCGTCTGCAAGACCGCCACGGCGAAGTTTGACGAAACGGTCGAACTGCACGTCCGCCTCGGCGTTGACAGCCGCCACGCCGACCAGCAGGTCAGAGGCGCGATCGTTCTGCCTCACGGCACCGGCAAGACCGTCCGTACCCTCGTGTTTGCCAAGGGCGAGCACGCCAAGGCCGCCGAGGAGGCGGGCGCCGACTACGTCGGAGCGGAGGATCTCGTCGCCAAGATCACCGGCGAAAACTGGTTTGAGTTCGACGTGGTCATCGCCACCCCCGATATGATGGGCGTGATCGGCCGTCTCGGTAAGGTCCTCGGCCCGAAAGGCCTGATGCCGAACCCGAAGGCCGGCACCGTTACAATGGACGTGGCCCGCGCCGTCAAAGAGGCGAAGGCCGGTAAGATCGAGTACCGTCTTGACAAGACCAACATCATCCACTGCCCGATCGGCAAGGCGTCCTTCGGGCCGGAGAAACTGGCGGAGAACTTCACCACCCTGATCAACGCGATCATCAAGGCAAGACCCGCTTCCCTCAAGGGGCAGTACATCAAGTCCTGCGTCGTCGCGTCCACGATGGGGCCCGGCGTTAAGATCAACTACGCAAAGCTTGTCTGATTTCAGATGGCGGCACGGTTTCCGTGCCGCTTTCTCTTTGGAGTATGATATGGGAAAAAAGAAGAAAAGACGAACGCGATGCGCATCCTCGACTCGCTCGGGGTGCGCTACGAACGGTTTTTATATGAAAACGCCGGAAACGCCGCCGAGATCGCCGCGACTCTCGGCTTTCCCACGGACGAGGTGTTCAAAACGCTCGTTACCGTCGGGCGTTCGGGCGGGCATTACGTCTTTATGATCCGCAGCGACGGGGAGCTCGACCTCAAAAAGGCGGCGCGCGCCGCGGGGGAAAAGGCGGTGGAGATGATCCCGCAAAAGGATCTCCTCCCCCTCACGGGGTATATCCACGGCGGCTGCTCGCCGATCGGGATGAAAAAGCCGTTTCCCACCTTTCTGGACGGGATCGCGGGAGAAAAGGAGCGGATCTGCTGCTCCGGCGGGAGAGTGGGCTGCCAGATCCGTCTGACGCCCGCGGAGCTGATCCGCGCGTCCGGCGCGGCGCTCGCCGACCTGGTCCGGGACTGAAAGGAGCGGCGTTTTGAAGCTGTTTTCACAGTACCGGGGTCTGAGGCGGGAAAACTACGTCCTCTTTTTCGGCCGGGTCGTGACCAGTCTCGGCGCGATGGTCTGGCCGATGCTGACGATGATCCTGACCCAAAAGCTCGGGATGAGCGCGAGCGGCGCGGCGCTTTTTACGGTGCTGACGGGCGCGCTTTCCCTCCCCGCCACGATCATCGGCGGCAAGCTTGCCGACCGCTGGGACAAAAAGAAGATCATCGTGATCTGCGACGCGCTTTCCGTGGCGCTCTACCTTTTGTGCGCCTGCCTGCCGATGAATCTGCTCACGGTCGGCGTTGTGACCGCGGCGGCCATTTTCCAGGGTCTGGAGGGGCCGGCCTATTCCGCCCTCCTCGCCGATCTCAACCCGACAGCCGACCGCGACCGCGCCTATTCGCTCGGTTATCTCGGCGCCAATCTCGGGATGATCCTTTCCCCGACGATCGCGGGCCTTCTCTTTCAGAACTATCTCTGGCTTTCCTTCCTCATCAGCGGCGTTTCGATCGGGATCTCTACCGCGCTGATCTTCTTCCTCGTCCGCGACGTTGCGCCGCGGGAGGAAACGGGCGAGGAAGCGGAATACCAGAAGGAGGAGCGCGGGCTCGGGCTGTTTGCCGTGCTTGGGCGTAACCGCGCCGTCCTGCTCTACCTTATCGCGATGGCCTTTTACTTCGCCGCTTATTCTCAGTACGGTTTTCTGATGCCGCTGGATCTCGCGCGGATCCACGGGGAGGACGGCGCGATGCTGTACGGCAGCGTTGCCAGCATCAACTGCATCATCGTGGTTCTCTTCACGCCGCTCATCACCCGCCTGACCGCCCGCCTCTCCGGCCCGCAAAAGACGGTCGCGGGGATTTTGCAGCTGCTCGCCGGGTATCTTCTCTTTCTCGTCGGGCTCGGGCAAATCCCCCTCTACTATCTGGCGATGACGCTCTTTACCTGGGGCGAGATCTTCACCACGATCGCGGACGGCCCCTATCTCACCGCCCGCGTTCCCGCCACGCACCGCGGCCGGATCGTCGGCTTCGGCTCGGTTTTGACAATGACCTTCGAGGGGGCGGCGCGCCTCTCGCTCGGCGCGCTGTACGACAAGCTCGGCAGCGTCGCGGCGTGGATCGCCGTGTTCTCTCTGCTCGCGGTGTCGCTTGTTCTCGGCGCGATCCTCCTCCGGCGCGACCGGCGGATCTACCCCAAGCTCTACGCGGCGAAGAAGCCGGCCGAACAAAGCTGACCGCCTGCCAAACGGGAAAAGGAAAAACGAAGCGGACGCGCAAAAACGACCGGCGCGTCCGCTTTGCCCCGGTTTTTTCCGCCCGCCCTTTGCGTCTTTTTCAAGAGTTTTTGATCCTTTTTGAAAAACCGCTTGACATCCGCGCCCGGTTTTGCTATAATAAATCCCGCACGTCGGGGTGTGGCTCAGATTGGTAGAGCGCTTGGTTCGGGACCAAGAGGTCGCAAGTTCAAATCTTGTCACTCCGACCATTTAGAGTATTCATAACGCAAGTGAGTTATGAATACTCTATTTTTTTCGATTGAGCAGACTTTTCGGTCTGCTCGTTTCAGTTGGTATCGACGGTTACGCACTTTCAAAAGTGCGTAACCCACTATGACACTTTCATACGGGCTGAAAAGATGTCAAACTGTTTTATATGACAATCTTCTTGATTTTAACAAATAAATGTGCTAAAATAGTCGTGCGACACAAATCAATATACGCACATTTCGAGGAAGTGTTTTTATTCTCGGTAAAAACGCTTGCTCTTCTTTTGCCGTTCCTCGTAATGTGCTAAAAGGTTTGTGTCGCAGCAAACGGAGTTCGCGTTTTTCGTGCGTGGCTTCGGCTGCGCACTTTTTTATTGTGAGGAAAAAACGAAATGCAGGAAAAGAAAATGACGGGCTATCCGTCCATCGACAAACCGTGGCTGAAATACTATTCCGAAGAGGCGCTTGCAATGAAAACGCCTGAATGTTCAATCTATCACAACATATACGAAAACAATAAAGATTATCCTAACGATACCGCTATTCTATATTACGGCAATCATATCTCCTATGGTGATTTGTTTGCTGATGTTGAGGTGTGCGCTAAATCGTTAAAGCAAATAGGGATTAAAGAAGGGGACTGTGTTACGCTCTGCACCGCCGGTGTGCCGGAAGCAATACATCTTGTTTTGGCTTGCAGTAAAATCGGCGCTATCGCAAACTTTATAAACCCCTTGTTTACCACCGAGCAAATGGTTGACCGTATCAATGATACGGAATCGGAATGGATTTTTATCCTTGACGCAATGTTCCCTTACATAGAAAAGGCGCTTCCTAAAACCTGCGTAAAGAATGCTGTAATACTGCCTGTTTGGAACTCAATGGCAAACCCGATCAAAACACTTGCAAGGCTCAAAAGCAAGACCAGCAAGATACTGAAATCAAGCGCACCATGTCGCTTTGTATCATGGAATGATTTTCAGAATATCGGCAAAACCTATACTGCCGATACAGAAATGTCATACAAAAAAGACACGCCGGTTATTATGGTTTATTCTTCCGGCAGCACCGGTGCGTCAAAAGGTATTTTACTTACAAACGACGGGATTAACGCTACTTTGAGCTTTTATAATACCCCAACTTTTCCATATAAGCGTTCTTATTCTTTCTTACAGATGATACCGGTATGGTTTTCCACGGGAATTGTGTTATCTGCTCTTATGCCATTGTTTTTGGGCGTAACAGTTATTCCTGAACCACTATTCAGTAAAGAGTCTTTTGTTCGAGATTTAATAAAATACAAGCCTTCAATGACATTGACTGCCACAAGTCTATGGCTTTGTGCTATTGATATTAGAGCGGTAAAAAACCTTGATTTTTCAAATATGCAGTATCCAATTACTGGTGGTGAAAAATTGCTTATGCAAGATGAAGAAAGAATCAATCGTTTTCTTCGTCAACACGGTTGCAACAAACAAATACTAAAAGGTTATGGCATGTGTGAGTTAGGCAGTACGATCACATCATCCACTAATGCCAGCAAATACACAAACAAATTGGGTGGAACGGGTTATCCCATTCTTAATGTTACGGTTTCTGCTTTTGATATAGAAACAAATAAAGAACTGAAATATGGCGAACACGGCGAAATTCGCGTATGCTCTCCGGCTCGGATGAAGGGTTACTATAAAAACAAAGCGGCAACAGACGAGTTTTTCTATACAGATGAGAACGGACAGGTTTGGGGCTGCACCGGTGATATAGGATATGTAGATGAAGACGGAGAAGTCTTTATTCTCGGCAGAGCGACCGATTCTGCAACCCTTGACAGCGGCAAAAAGGTATATTTGTTTGACATTGAAGATGTGATTTTGCAGGAAGAAGCGCTTTCCGGATGCAAGGTGGTGGCGGTTGAAGAAAACGGAAAAATCATACTTGCAGCACACATGACGGTGAGAAAAGATGTGAAATACGACCCGCAAACGCTTGCTCGCAAGATATACGAAAACTGCAAGAAGCAACTGCCCGCTGAGGAAATACCCGCAGAATACAAGTTCCGCGATTCTTTCCCCGTCCACAACAACGGCAAGCGCGACAATAACGCACTCAAACAAGAAACGGACGGGTTTATTGTAATCGAGTAGATCGACTACCGTGCACTTGAAAAACAAGCGGAAGAAATGAATAAAGAATCCACTTGCGTTATGAACACTCCGACCAAGAAAAAAGCACTGCAACAGCAGTGCTTTTTTCAATGATGTTTGCCCCTTGCGGGGCAAATGATGTGTGCTTCGCGCATGATGCTGCCTTCGGCCATGATGTGTCCTGCGGGACATGAGGGGCAAACATCGCATCATGGATCGCGCTGCGATCCGCATCATTTCGGAGCGAAGCGGAGATACATCATAAGGCGATTTGCGCCGTCATCATTGATTTTTTCATTCAAACATGATATAATTTTTTTGCTGCACGGTTTTTTTCCCGTTCCCGGCAGGCGCGGGCTTGGGCAAGACGTACGCTTTGCGTTCCGTTTTGCCCGGGATAAACGGCGCCGCGGCAGGGGATCGCCCGCGCGTCTTTTCTTTCATTTCTGTGATCGGCAAAAAAATCGAATTTTGACGGAACCAAGGAGAATATCGTTATGGCACATTTTTGTCCAAACTGCGGCTCGGCGCTGAACGAAGGAGCCAAGTTCTGCCCCGAATGCGGCGCGCCGATCCGGCAGAACACCCCGCCGCAGCCCGCGCAGCCGGTCCGGCCGCAGCCGGCGCCGGCCTACCCCCCGAACGGCGCCGCACGGCAGGGCGTCCCCGCGCCGGGGTTTTCCGACCGGGTAAACGACCCGAGGATCCTTGCGGCCTCCAAGAAAAACCGGAAGGCGGCGGGCGTCTTTTCCTTCTTTCTCATTTTCCTGCCGCTGATCGGTTTTGTCGCTTACAGCGTCTTCAGCGATAACATGGAGATCGGCCGGGCGGTCAAGTACGGCGGGGCGATCTCGGCGGTCTTCCTTCTCTTCACGCTTATCAGCCGGATCAGGGAGAGCGCGAAAAAATCTTACGAGGCAACGGTGATCGACAAACAAACGCGCCACGCCTACCGCCATAAAAACTCGGAGGAGAGCAGCTATTATACCGAGTACGTCACCGTGGTCCGGACGACGGACGGCAAAAAGAAGAAGATCGTTGAACGGGAGGGCTCGCAGCTCCCCGCGTGGGAGTATCTGCAGATCGGCGACCGCTTCCGGTATCATCCGCAGTTTCCCTTCCCGTATGAACTGTACGATAAATCAAAGGCGCCGTATCTTGTCTGCGTCGGCTGCGCCGCCCATAATCCGGCGGAAGCCGACTGCTGCCGGAAATGCGGCTTGCCGCTTTTGAAGTAACGGAGGCGCCGGTATGGACGGGAAAACGTATCCAAGCAAGGTAACGCTCTGCGACGACGGCAAATACCGCTGGGTCTATGAGATCAACCTGTTCAAAGACCTCAGATTCTTTGTTATGGTCTGGAAGATCTTTTTCTTCCTGTTCCTCGGCGTGTCCGCCGTCGTGCTGATCTCCGACGCGGCTAAATGGGGCGCGGACAAGGCGGCGGAGAACCTGCCGTTTCTGGGATATTTCTTTTTGGGGATGACCGCCGTCGTCGGTCTCGGCTATCTGATCTACGCCGCGATCATGGGCGGCCGGTATACCGTTGAGTTCGAGATGGACGAAACGGGCTTTGTCCACAGACAGATCGCGGCGCAGGCCAAAAAAGCCAAAGCGATCGGCCGCGCGGCCATGATGGCCGGCGCAGCCTCCGGCCGGCCCGGCGCGATCGGGACGGGCATCGCCGCGCAGCGGACGGAGATGTATACGGAGTTTGCAAAGGTCAAAAAGGTGAGCCCGTATCCCCGCCGCCACGTGATCAAGGTAAAGGAAACGCTGGAGCATAACCAGATCTACGCGGCGGACGAGGATTTTGCGTTCGTGCAGCAGTATATCCTTTCGCGCTGTCCCAACGCCAAACAGTAAAGGAGCGACGAGATATGGCTAAGTTTTGTCAGAATTGCGGATCCCCGCTCGGAGAGGGAGTCAGATTCTGCCCCGCCTGCGGCTCGTCCGTCCCGCAGGCGGCGCAGCCGCAGCAGCCGAAGAGCTCTCCCGATCCGCAGCCGCAGCGGCAGGCGGATCCGCAGCCGCACTCATACACTCCGCGGCCGCAGGTGCGGATCCCGGAGCAGTTCGCGCAGCGGAACGCGGCGAGAGCGCAGCAACAGGCGTCCGCCGGTCGGCAGCCCGCGCAGCCGCAGGCGTACGTCTATCAGCAGTCCGCCGCGCCCGCCGCCAAAAAGAAGGGCAAGGGCGGGCTTGCCGCCGTGTCGCTTCTGCTCGTGGCGGCGATCGTTGTCGGGATCTTCGGATTCCGGAACGGCGGCTGGTTCCGCGGCGGCAAGGAGCCGAAGCCCGAGCTCGGGAAGGTGCAGGCCTCGGAGAAGGGGAGCGTCAGCGCGGAGTCGCCGGCGGTCACACTTTGCGGCGTGACGGTCGACGTGGATACACTGATGCTGGAGTCCGGCAAGCGCGACGTTTCCGTCTCGGTCTACGAAAGCGGAACGGAGGCGGACGGAACGCGCTACGAGGCGTACGAGCTGGAGATGGGCAAGCACGAAGATTTTTACGTTCCCGTAGCGGTCACCTTTCCCTGCCGCGTCCGGTCCGGCACGGACGTTATCGTCGAGCACTACAAAGACGGGAATTGGACGCCGCTGCTCACGTTCGTAAACGAAGAAGCCGGCACGGCGACGGCGTATTTCGGCAGTTTTTCTCCGGCGCGGGTCACGTATCGGCCGGTCGGATCGAACCCCTCTCTCTACAAGGTCGTCGCGGATGAGGATAACCCCTATCTGCTCACGCTTGCGGTGGTGTCAAACTACTGGAACATCCTGCAGCGCACCGATCCGGCCGAGTTTTCGGACGAGGTGACCGCCTTTATCGACGATCCGGAGAACTACGCGGTCAAAATGCCGACGCTCGACCCCGATATGGACGCGAAGGCCGCGTATCAGGCGTTCACGGAAACGAATACCATGTGGACGTTCTGCGACGCCATGATCAACCTCGGCATCGACTCGCTGCCTCCCGCCTCGCAGAGCCGCGCGGTCAGCTTTATGATCGACCACTCCGGCGAGCTCGGCAACGCCATGAACGCGATCCCCTTCCTCGCCATGGCGGCGCAGGTTGGCATGGATCTGAACAGCGCGGACAAGGACCGGACGCAAACGGCGGGCTATAATCTTTACAAAAATATGCTCGGCAGCAGCGGCACGGTCTATTCTCTGACGACCGGCTACAGCCACGTCGGCTTTACGCTCGCCTTCGTCGGCGTTGCGCTTATGGGCATGGAAATCGACTATTTCGTCGACGCGGCGAAAAGCGAGCAGGCCGAAAACGTCAGCGCGGTCTTCAACGCCTATTATACCAAGGTCGAGCCGTTTGACAGTGATCACTGGTACCGGGTGTTCGAGGAGGCCTACTGGCACAGCGACGGAAACGCGGACGCCGCCATGCGCGAGATCAAAAAAGCGGTGGACGAGTACTGCGAGAAGTTCTGGCGGGAGGTCTACGACGAGACGAACGCGGACATCCTTTTCGCGGCTTCCTCCGCCGGATACAAAAACGTTTTCTTCAACGCGACGTCGGATCAGAAGGCGGCGCTCACCGAACAGCAGAAGGCGAAGGTGTGGCGCCTGATCGAAACCGAAGCGATGACGAAGATCCAGAGATTCCTGATCGAGCGCCTCCAGGAAAAGACTCTTGCCGAGCTGACAAAGGCGACGGAGACCTACAACAAGACGCTCAGTTTTACGATACAGGAGTCCGTCGATCAGCAGAGCACCGAGAACACGAAATACCAGGGCTGCACCGTTTGCTTCGGCAGCGAGGGCAAACCGATTCCCGATCTTTACTGGAACGTCCCGGAAGGCAGTGATTTCGACGACGGCTGGGACGTCGACTACGAATGTACCGCGCTCGGCTTTCTGAAAATGGGGATGCCGAACCAGGTGCTGGTTTACAAGAACGAATCGGATTACAAGAGCGGCGCGGCGCCGATCGCCGTGAAGGACTTTACCGCCAAAACGGACGGCGACCGCCATACGACGGTGGAGCTCGGCAATACCTCTACCGGCGCGGACTGGATCAACGGCGCGTGGAGCTATCCCAGGTACGAGGGAGAGGGCGGCGCGTTTTCGGGATTCAGCACCCAGTCCAATAGGATCACGATCATCGACGGGGAGACCCTCCTTTACGAGTCCTATTATTTCGCCGATCCCGCTCATCCCGACTGGCCGTCCGGGGTGGATTACGCCTTTGAACGCAAATACACCGTCGATCCGAAGACCGGCGCGATCCTGATCGAAAAAACCGAAACGGGGATCATCTACGGCAACCTGTACGGAAAAGCGGGGGACAGACCGAATCTCAGCCCCATGCGGATCGAAAGAGTGCCGGAAAAGGATTTCCTGACCGGGTATCCCGCCGCCCGGTTCATCCTCAATCCGGGTACGAAGGACGAAAAAGCCCAGAACCTGCGCTTCAACCGCGAAGCGGGGAACTGAAAGGCCGTTTAGGCAAACAAAAAACGCGCAGCCCCGCCGGGACGGAAACGTCCCGGCGGTCCTGCGCCGCGCTCCGGGAGACCAACGGGGATTTGAGGAGATAATATGATACTGGAAACAGAAAGACTGATCCTGCGGCCGTGGGAAGAAGCGGACGCAGAGGAGTGCTATCGGTACGCGAAAGACCCCCGCGTGGGTCCCGCCGCGGGCTGGCCGGCGCATACCGGCGTGGAAAACAGCCGGCAGATCATCCGGGACGTCCTGATGAAGCCGGAGATCTATGCCATCGTACATAAGGAGACGGGTCTTCCCGTCGGGAGCATCGGACTGCACCGCAACGACCTTGCGGCAAAGGAGGACGAGGCGGAGCTCGGCTACTGGCTCGGCGTTCCCTACTGGGGGCAGGGACTTGTGCCGGAAGCGGCGCGGGAGCTGCTGCGCCACGCTTTTGAGGATCTGAAGCTGAACCGCGTGTGGTGCGGGTATTACGACGGCAACGAAAAGTCAAAGCGCGTGCAGGAAAAGCTCGGCTTCCGGTATCAATGGACGACCGACGGCGTGCCCGTTCCTCAACTGGGAGAAACGAGAAAAGGCCACGTCAATCTGCTGACAAAGGAAGACTGGTCGGCAAACAGATCCATTCCCGTTTAGAGGGAAAAAGGCCGGGGATCTTCGTCAAAACCGGATCTTGTGAGACCGTTACGCTTTCTGCAAGCGGGATGGGACGACTCAAAAAAGCGACGCGAAAAAACAGCGCGGCGGAGCAGGTCTGCTCCGCCGCGCTTTGCTGTACGGGACGCCGCCCTGCCGGGGCGGGAAGGGGGCGGCGTTATCTTGCGTGTACGGCGGTCTCGCCCGTGTCGGTCTGCCGGACGAGATGGCCCGCCGCGTTGAAGGCGTAGCGGTACACCTTGCAGGCGGCTGCAATCGAATACATACTTGTCGCCGGGGAGAAATGGGCGGAAGCGACGGCGTTCACGTCCCACTCCAGCTCGCCCGCGCCGGTCACGGTCAGCGTTCCGCCGAGGGACCCTGCGACCGAGTAGAAGGTCTGCGGCTCGCCGCCCTCCGGATCGCAGAGGAGCAGGATCGCCGTGTAGTTCTCCCGGACGAGCGGGGTCAGTTCTTCGTCGGTGATCTGCCGCGCTTCGCCCTCTTCCGGGAAGAGACGGTCAAGCACCTTTGCGATCTCGTGCCTGCCGCCTTCATCCTCTTCTTTGGGAACGGCGTAGGCGGAAAGGTAGACGCGCCCTTCATATTCGATCATATCCGCGATATAGTAATAGCAGGTATCGGTCTCATACGAAAAGCTGTCGGTCAGCGCGCCGTCCCGGTCCATCTTGCAGAGGAGCGCGGTGTCCCCGGTGGTTTCGTTCCAGAGCTGGACGATATACCCGTCGCCCAGCCGCGCGGCGTTCCGGATCCCGAGATTGCCCACTTCCGTTTTGCAAAAGCCGAGTTCGTTTCCGTCGGCGTCGTAAGAGCTGAGGCAAAGATACTTCAGATCCCCCCGGCTGACGACCGCCCACGCGCCGTCCCCGTTCTCGAGGACCGCGGCGATATACTCGCGCGAAAAGCCGTGATCCGGCCGGCGCTGCCAGAGGACCGTTCCGTCTTCCCCGACGCGGGCAAGCCACGCGCGGGAAGGATCCGCCGCGGAGCGGGTCTCCTCCCAGCCCCACGCCGCCGTGCCGTTTGCCAGGCGGGCGCAGCCGTCAAGGAAAAAGCCGGTAAAGGTCGCCGACCAGAGCTCGGTCTCGCCGGAGAGGCAGGTGAGGGTACTGCTTTTGAGAACGGTAAGGCCCGTTTCGGCGTCCTTTCCGTCCTGATAGGTATAGCGGTAGGAGATCCCCGCGCCGGGCAGGACGGTCTTTTTCACGTTCCGTTCCCACAGGGCGGAAAGCTCCTCCGGCGCGGGCGTTTCCTGCCGGATATCCCAGCCGGGCACGGTCCGGCGGAGCACCTCGGCCGTTTTTTCATAGGAAAAACGCTGCGCGGTGATATCGCGGTAAACCGCTTTGACCTCGGCGCGGCTCAACCCCTCCGCGGAGAGGCCGTTCTCCGCAAAAAACGCCGTCGCCGCGCGGTATTCTCCGCTCTCCGCGGCAACCGCGACCGCGGCGGAGCCGATCAGCAAGAGGGAAAGGCACGCCGCCAGCAGCGCGCGCCCGGGGCGGACGCCTTTTTTCGCGGGCGCAAAACGGACGGACGCGCCCTTTTCCTCCTTTTCGGCGGAAAACGCCGCCGCTTCGCTCAGATACCGCTCGTCGATCCCGCCGAGAACGGTTGAGATCGTTTCTTTTTTCATAACGGGACTCCTTCCTTTAACAGGTATTTTTTCAGCTTTTTGCGGAGGCGGGAAAGGCGGACGGAAACGTTGTGTTTGCCGGTGTGGAAGAGAGCCGCCAGCTCGTCGATCGAGTCGGCGTACCAGTACCGCCGGACGAACAGGATCCGGCTCTCTCTGTCAAGCCCGCTTAAAAAGCGGTTGACGGAGCGGGCGGTTTCCCGCGCGTCGAGCTCCTCGCCGACGGAGCCGGGGGAGGGAATACAGTCCGCGATCTCGTCCAGCGCCGCGTCGTAAACGCCGTTGCGCTTTTTGGCGGTGTTCGCGTGATACCGTTTGATCGCCAGATTGCGGACGATACGCCCGAGATAGGTGAAAAGCGGATCCGGCCTTTGCGGCGGCACGGTGTTCCAGACGGCGAGGTACGCGTCGTTCACACATTCTTCGGCGTCTTCTCTGTCCCCCAGAACGTTTTCGGCGATCCTGCGGCATCTCGCTCCGTATTTGTCCGACAGTTCCGCGATCGCCTGTTCCGAGCGCTCCAGAAACAGTTTTACGATTTGGCTGTCGTCCATAGGACCACCTCCTTTCTGCCTCACCCTTACACTACCGAACGGAAGGAAAAAATCTCGCGTTTTTTCCATTTTAACCGAAAAAATCCGGTTTGTCCACCGCCCGGACAAAAAACGGGGAGGGAAAAAGGAAAAAAGCCCCCCCGGGGGGGGCTTTTGGCGGCGCTCTCATCCGGCGGGGTCGGGCAGGGCGTTTTCCCCGGCCGCCGCGCAGAGATCGTCGTAGACGAACGGCGCCTCCTCCGGCAGCACGAGCCGGCGGGCAAAGAGAAGAAAGAGGCGCGCGGCCGTCCCGCCCGTGAGGGAGCAGTCGGGGAGAACGCAGCGCGCCTTTCCGTCCCGCGTTCTTCGGCGGATAATGAGAGTGTAGCGGGCTCTGCCGTCCCCCTTTTCGCGCGTCAGGAGGTAGGTGACCGTTCCGCCGGGAACGGGGCGGCGGCAAAAGAGCGTTCCGCAGGGCAAGCGTCGGATCTTCACGGTGTTTTTCTCCTTTGTACGGTTGATGGAGATAGGATAGCAGAAGGGAGATCTTTCCCTTTTTCGGAAAAAGAGATGCGTCTTTCCTCTTTTTTTCGGCTTTTTTCCGCGCCGCGGGCCGTCCCGCGCCGGTTTTGCGGCGTTTTTCGTCAGAATGACGCGGCGTTTTCTTTTTTTGCCGCCTCCGCAGAAGGCGGGAGACGGAAAAAAGGGAGAAAAAAAGGGAAGAAAACCGGAACTTTTTGCAAAAAAAGGCGGTCCGGCGGGGAAAAAAGAGAGAACGCGCCGCCCGCGGCGGGCGTTTTTTCTTTGTTTTTTGGTAATCATAACGCCGAAAAGAGGGGAAAATTGGTTTTTTTCTTATTTTCTCTATGCAAGCGCGCCGGAGCGTGCTATAATAAACGGCACCGGGATCCATTCAGACGGCGCGCCGGGCCCCGCCCGTCCGCGCCGCGTTGCCCGGAGATCCGAAAGGAGACGATATGAAAAAGATGATTTCCCTTCTGATGGCCGCGCTTCTTCTCACCTCGTCCGCCGCGGCGCTCTCTTCCTGCGGAAGCGGACCCGCGCAAACGCCGGAAACGGCGGAAGGGACGGACGCCGCCGGCACGCAGCCGGAGGAGACCGCCCCCGCCGAAACGACCCCCTCCGTTCTCGACGCGATGACCCCGTCGGACGGCAAAAAACTGCGGATCGCCTTCATCGGGGACAGCATCACGCAGGGGACCGGCACGCCCGCGGACAAGCAGGATAAGGAGGGCTACCCCGGGCAGCTGCAGGCGCTGCTCGGCGACGGGTACGTCGTCGGCAACTTCGGCAAGGGGAGCTCCTACGCGCTCGCCGCGGACGATCCCTATAACAGCAAGAGCGACCGCCCCGAGCTTTCCTACCGCAACACCAAGCAGTATCAGGAGAGTCTCGCCTTCAACGCCGATATCGTCGTGATCCTGCTCGGCTGCAACGATATCCGCAGTCTCTCCGGCCGCGAGGCGTGCGAGCATCTGAGGGAGGCGCTGCTCTCGCTTGCGCGGGAGTACGCCGGGCTTCCCACGGTGCAGAAGGTCTATCTCGCCACGCACATCCGGACGGTAAGCTCCACGCCGATCTTCGAGTTCAGCGACGGAGCGGTCCAGAAGATCCAGCGCGCCGCCGCCGAGGAGGGCGGGTTCGAGGTGATCGACCTCTTTGAGATGACGCGGGAATACTTCAACGTGATGATGCACTACAACGCGGACCGCGTCCACCCCAACAAGGAACAGTACGGGGAGATCGCGCGCGCGTTCTACTCCTTCTTTACCGGGACGGAGTTCGTTCCCACAGTCCCCGCGCTCAGCGAGACCAGCGTCGTCTACCTCGGCGGGAGCGGTACGTCCGGCGACGGATCCTCTCCGCAGAGCCCGGTCGATACGCTGGCGAAGGCGGTCGGCCTTCTGCGCAAAAGCGGCGGGACGGTCGTTCTCTGCGGTCCCTGCGCCGTCTCCTACGAAACGCACCTGCCCGAAACGGAGGCGCCCATCACGGTCACCTCTCTCTGGGAGGGAACGAACTACGCCGATCATGGCGCCAAGCTCTCCTTTACCCGGCACCTGAACTTTTACGGCGACTATACGCTGGAGAACCTGACGATCGAGGCGGCCGCCGACAATTCCATCCTCTCCTGCAACTATCACAACGTGACCTTCGGCGAGGGAATCACCTGCACGCTCGCCTCGGGCGTTACGACCTATCCGCTCCTCAACGCCGGCTGCAACCTCGGGCTCGGCGGCGTGCCGACGGAGGACGTGAGTCTGCACGGGACCTGTACCTTTACGGTCAAGTCCGGCACCTGGGCGTACTTCCGCGGCGGCAACCGCCGCAGCGACGCTACCTTCCGGATCGGCACGACAGACAAGGACGCCAAGCTGAAGATCGAGATCTCCGGCGGGACCTTCGTCGCCGCCTCCGGCTCCAACCTCTGCGCGGGGACGGGGATGAACTCCTTTGAGGGAGAGTGCGAGATCCTTATCTCCGGCGGGGTCTTTGCCGGCAACTTCTGCTGCGTCGGCCGGGTCGGGACGAACAACACGGCGGACAAGGATCCCGCCGTTGTTACCGGCACCGTCCGCGTGACCGTCACGGGCGGCGAGTTCCGCGGCTCGATCGTCGCGGTGCAGGATTCCTCCGCCGCCTTCTCCGGGCGGGTGGAGATCCGCGCGCCGGAAGCGCTCAAGGATAAGATCCGGGGGAACTTCGCCGCGATCGACCTGACCTGATCCCGAAAGAAAGGACCGCCCTGCTCCGCAAACGCGGAGCAGGGCGGTCTTCTTTATTACGGGTGATCGGTAAAGGTCAGTTTGTCGGTCACACCGCCGAGCAGGTCGGCGGCGAGGGCGACAAGCTTTTCAAAATAAGCGATCTCGCCGCGGCGATGGACGTCCAGTCCCCACAGGACCCGCACGGGGTATTGGGCCGCGATCTCCCAGAACGCCCGCCGGGGATAGGAGATCTCCGCAAAGCGCTGACGCTGGACGGGAAGGGGATCGTCGTTTTCGGTCCCGCCTCTGCGGTAGGTGCAGCCGAGAATGTTGTGGAGGTTGATCTCCAGCGGGATATCGTGCTCGGCGGCGGCGCGGCAGATCCGGTGCGCCGCCTCGGCGTCGGCTTCGGTGAACTCGGTGTTCCGGTGGAGGAGATAGTGGTCCGGGTGCGCGATGATATCCGGCAATCCGAGCTCGATCGCGCGTTCCACGTAATCGGCGAGCTTGCGGACGATCCCCCCGTCCCGGCAGGTGGTTTTCCGAAAGTAGTAGGGCTCCTCGCCCTCCCCCCGCAGAACGAAGTGCTGCCCGAGGATGAGAAGGTCTGTTTCGCGCTTCAGTTCAAAAAGCTCCTCCTCGCGCCCGGGGGAGTATTCGACCTCAAAGCCGGAGAGGATGCGGATCCGGTCCGCGTACCGCTCCCGGAGCGACCGGACGCTCGCCAGGTATTCATCCTTCTGGCTGTACGGCATCCGGATCCGGGGGCGCAGGTCGACGGGGGTCTTTTCCGGCGCGTGGTCGGTAAAGGCGACCGTGTCGAACCCCGCGGCGAGATACTCCTTTACGTAGTCCTCGTCCGTCCAGTCGGGGTCGGCGTGCCCGCAGCGCGCCGTGTGAGAATGATAATTATAAAGCTGCATAATGTCTCCCGGCGTCTTCGGCGCCTTTCAGTTGCGTTCTTTTCGTTTCAGCAGGCCGCTGCGGTAAGCGGCAAGCAGCATCGTCAGTCCCTCGATCCGGCGGCGGATCCCGGCGCCGTCGTCCGTTTCCGAGACGAGGATCCGGTGGTCGCTTTCGTCGAAGAGATCGGCGGTCGAGTCGATATCCTCGTTGTTTTCCACCGCGTTCTCCACGCCGGAAAAGGGCTTGTGCGCGATGATCCGCAGCCCCCACGAGTTATAAACGAGGGTGTAGCCGGCGGAGCCGGTCTTGCCCTGGTACGCGCGGCAGAAGCCGCCGTCGATCACGATCAGGCGGCCGCCCGCCTTGACGGGACTTTCCCCCTTTTTGAGGCAGACGGGGATATGGCCGTTGACGATATGCGCGCGGTCCCCCTTCAGCCCGAACTCCGCAAGGATGCGCAGGCAGTCCGCCTCGTTTTCGTAAAGGGTGTAGTAGCGGTTGCGCTTTTCCTCGGTCAGGGAGGGGTCGGGGTCGTCGACGAGGGTCCGCTCAAAGGTCGTCATCTTTTCCCGGCCGTAGAGCGGAGAGTGTCTGCCGCACCACAAAAACCACAACAGGTCCCGCGCCTTCTGCCGCTCGGGCGAGTCCTCAGGCGCGTGGCAGCCGAGACGAACCGTCCGCTCCATCGCGTCGAACAGCGCCTTGCCGGAGAGGAGCGCGCCGTCGACGGGGAAGCGCATCAGGGTCCCGTCCTCCTCCATCGGCACGCAGCCGTGGAAGAGGAGGTTGCCGTTGCAGCAGAGGTAGATCCCGCCTTTATCGAGGAGGAAGGCGGCGTGGGCGCGGAGCTTTTCGCTGGAGGAGAAGGCCCGCTCCAGCTGCTCCAGCACCTCTACTTCCGAGGGGGAGAGGCGGTAGGGGTCGGAGGGATCCACGGTCGGGAAGTCGCAGTCCCGCAGGGGGCGGTCCCGTCCGGCGATCTTCACGGTCTTTTTCTCAAAGTCGATCTGCTCGAGCAGAAGCCGGTCGTCCATCGAGAACCACGGGTTGCGCCGGATGATCTCCCCCTCCGTTTTGAAGGCGATCACCGCGATCGCCTTGTGCATCGCGGCGAGGAGCATCGGCGCGTCCGCCGCGTAAGGGGAGGGATCCTCTCCCTTCGGGAGGAAGGCGGTCACGTCGCTTTTACGGTAGGTTTCCGAAGCGAAAACGGCAAGGGGACGCAGGCTGATGCCGTAGCCGATCTCCAGCGTGTCGAGATTGCCGTAGGAAAAGGCGTTGTTGAGGGCGGCGGCGATGCAGGCGCGGCTGCCGAAGGCGGCGCCGAGCCACAGCGCGTCGTGGTTGCCCCACTGCACGTCCACGCGGTGGTGGGAGAGCAGATCGTCGAGCACGATGTCGGGGCGGGCGCCGCGGTCGTAGATATCGCCCACAACGTGCAGCCGGTCGACGATCAGGCGCTTGATGCAGGAGGCGAGCGCCTCGATCATGCTTTCCGCCGCGCCGACGGCGATCACCGAGGAAAGGATGTTTTCGTGATAGACGCGGCGCGTCTCGCTCTCGCTTTCGTAAAAGAGTTCTTCAAAGATATACGCGTATTCGGCGGGCAGCGCCTTGCGCACCTTGCTGCGGGTGTATTTGGAGGCGACGAGGCGGCAGATCTCCGTCAGCCGGAGGAGGGTCGAACGGATGAACGCGTCGGTCACAAGCCCCTTTGCGGCAAGCGAACGCAGCTTGAGGCGGGGATAGTAGATCAGGGTGGCAAGATCGGCGCGCTCCCGCTCGGAGAGGGAGGAGGAAAAGAGGAGGTCGATCTTTTCCCGGATCACGCCGGACGCGTTGTTGAGAATATGGCGGAACGCCTCGTGCTCTCCGTGGATATCGGAGATAAAGTGTTCCGTCCCCTTCGGCAGATTGAGGATGGCGCGGAGATTGATGATCTCCGCCTCCGCCGCGCGCGCGGAGGGAAAGCCGAGGGAGAGCGCCTCCAGATACCGGCGGTTCTGTTCCGCGTCCTGTTCATTCAGTGAGGGCATGGGGGACTCCTTTTTTTCTGGTTTCTTCTTTGTACTATGATACACTTTTTTTGCCGCCGGGACAAGAGGATTTTTCAAAAAGCATGGAATTGCTAAGAAATGACCAAAAAACCGCGCCGTCCCTCTCGCTTGACTTTGTCCCTTTCCCGTGCTAAAATAAAAAAACGATAAAAAACCGGCGGAGAGGGAACGATGCGCGAGACCGTAAGAAAACTGTGGAACAAATACCGGGAGCTGATCTGCTATCTGATCGTGGGCGCGCTGACGACCGCGGTCAGTCTCGGCGTTTACTGGCTTGCCACGGCAAAGCTCCTCGACCCGGAGGACCCCGTCAAGCTCCAGATCGCCAACGTCGTCTCCTGGATCGCCGCTGTTACCTTCGCCTATTTTGCCAACCGCACCGTCGTCTTCCGGAGCAAAAACGGGCAGGTGGCAAAGGAGGCGGGCGCGTTTTTCCTCTCGCGTGTGGGAACGCTCCTCCTCGATATGGGCATCATGTTCGTCGCCGTTACCCTCTGCGGGATGGGGGACAAGCTCGCCAAGCTGATCGTGCAGTTCGTCGTGATTGCGGCAAACTACCTGCTCGGCAAGTTCGTCGTCTTCCGCAAAAAAAGCGGAAGCGGCGCGCCGCGGCAAGGGTAAAAAACGGCGTTTCCGGCAAGAGCCGGAAACGCCGCTTTTTTTATTCGGCCGCCGGGGCGGAGAGGGAGAGGGTGATCTCCGGCTCAAAGACCGCGGCGATGCGCTGGCGCGCGGCGGACCCGGAGAGCCGCTCGGTCAGCGCGGAGGAGAAGGGGAGATCGCTGTACTGCGAGAGGGTGGAGGCAAGGGAAGCGAGCGCGGCGCTCCTGCCGGGCAGCTCGCGCTGGGAGAGGACCGCGGTGGTTTCCCCGAACGCAAAGGTAAGCAGCCGGGTGGCGGGCAGCTCGAGAAAATCGGTACGGACCTCTAAAACGAGCCGGTTTTGCAGATCGCGGGAAAAGAGCCCGACGCTCCGGACGCGGAAGGTGTCTCCGCCCACGTTCAGCTCGCCGTCTTCGGGCGCAAAAAAGCCGACGGGGACGGTGTAGCAGGCGTCCTTTTCGCGGTAGCGGAGGAGGAAAACGCCGTTTTGCAGCGAGAAGGAGATCTCCTTCAGCCCCGCCGTATAGTTATTCTGGATGATCTGCATCAAAAAGGGGAAAAACCCGATATGCGCGGCGCCCTTTTCCGGCGCCGCGGCACTCCTGCCGCAGAGGAAAAGACACTCGGGGGGATAGGGGGCGGGCGTCTGCGCGGCCGGGGGCGTATCTTCCCCGAAGCGGGCGCGCAGCCGGGCAAAGAGAGAGCGCGGCCGGGGCGGCTCCGGCGGCAGCGGCGCCGCGGGGAGGGGAAGGGCGGTCAGCTCCGCCAGCTTTTTTTGCAGGGCGGCCTTCCCCGCGGGATCCGGGGGCAGCGCGTCGGGAAAGGGGCCGGTAAAGCGTTCGAGCAGGTAGGTAAAGACGGAGGACTGCTGGAAGAGATCGTCGTTGCCGGCAAAAAAGACCGCGATCACGCCGTTTTCGGTGTTGCCGTACATATTCTGCCCGAGCATCCCGTTAAACAGGAAGGAGTCGCGGCGGCGGCCGGTCCAGATCTGGTAGGCGTAGTTAAAGTCGCCGTAGGCCTCCGGCGTGCGGATCTTTTCGGAGAGCGCCTCCCGGAGGTAGTCGGCGGGGATCAGGCGTTTTCCCTCCCAGACGCCGCCGTTTTGCAGCAGCGTTCCGACCTTGACGAGGTCCTCTCCCCGCAGGTAGAGGCCCCAGCCGCCCTTTTCGATTCCCTCCGGGCTCTTTTCCCAGTAGAAATCGGTGATGCCGAGGGGGGCGAAGAGGCGTTTGTTCAGATACTCGCTCAGACTTTCGCCGCTGCGCCGGACGACGGCGGCGGCCAGAACGTAGGTGTTAAGACTGTTATAGTAAAAGGTCTTGCCGAGCTCGCCGTAGGAGGCGGCGTTGAGAAAGGCGCGGACCCACTCCCGCTCCGCCATCGACTCCGCCTCGTTAAAGAGGGAGCCCGCCGTCATCGTCAGCAGCTGCCGCACGGTCGGAACGCGGCGGATCAGGCGGGGGAGCGTCCCCGTCTCCTCGGGGAAAAGATCGGAGAGCTTTTCGTCAAGAGAGAGCCTGCCTTCCCCGCAGAGCATACCGACGGCGAGGGAGACGAAGCTTTTTGAAGCGGAAAAAAGGTATTTCGGCGCGCGCAGATCCTGCATCCCGAAGGACGCCTCGCAAAAGATCCGTCCCCCGCGGGCAAGGATCGCCGCGTGCATCTGGAGGGTGTCGTCCTTTTGCAGCCGCTCCAGGAACTCGGCGACCAGAGCGGAGGGAACGCCCGCCTCCTCCGGCGTGCAGCGCGGAAGCGGCGGGGAGGAGGGACGGAGCGGGAGAGAGGGCTTTTCGTGGGGGAGAGAGATCTCCGGGCGCACGGCCTCCTCCGGGTTCATTGCCCGCCCGAGCAGGGCGAGGGTTTTGTTCAGCGTAAAAACGGACATAAGCGTTCTCCTTTCCGCAGGACTGCTTCTATTCTATCGCGCGGCGGGATAAAAAACAATCATCTTCCAAAAAAAACTTGAAATTCATGGAGAATAAAGTATAATATTGGTATAAGCGGTACCATGCCCCCGCGGACGGCGGCCCCCGCCGTCCCTATCAAAGGAGGAAACAGTTTTGATCCAGACAGTCAGAAAAGCCGTGATCCCCGCCGCCGGTCTCGGGACCCGGATGCTCCCGATCTCCCGCTGCGTGCCGAAGGAGATGCTCCCGATCGTCGACCGCCCCGCCATCAGCTATCTCGTCAACGAGGCGTTTGACAGCGGGATTACCGACGTTCTCGTCATCACGGGACGGGAAAAGGAGGCGATGGAGGATTATTTCGACTTCTCCCCCGAGTACGACGCCGTCCTGAAGGCGAAGGGGAGAGGGGACGAGGTGGAGACCTTCCACGCCGAGGTCGACCGCGGCAACGTCTTTTTCCTCCGGCAAAAGGAGAAAAAGGGGCTCGGTCACGCGATCCTGCAGGCCCGCAGCTTCGTCGGAGACGAGCCGTTCGCCGTCCTCTACGGGGACGATATCGTCTTTTCGGAAACGCCGGTCACCGCCCAGCTCGCCGCCTCGTACGCCCGCTACGGTCGTCCGGTCGCGGGGCTCAAGCACGTTTCCGCCGCCGATCTGAGAAAGTTCTGCTCGATGAAGGCGGAGGCGATCCCGGGCGCGGAAAAAGAGGAATACGCGATCTCCGATATGATCGAAAAGCCCGCGCCGGGCAGGGAATATACCGACCTCGCCATCCTCGGGCGCGTGCTGCTCACCCCGGAGATCTTTGACATTCTCGCAAACACGGCGCCCGGCGCCGGCGGGGAGATCCAGCTGACCGACGCGATGGCGGAGTACGCCCGCCGGTACGGGATGACGGGTCTGGTGTTCGAGGGCGAGCGGTTCGACCTCGGCTCCAAGCTCGGCCTGCTCTCCGCCAACGTCTGCGAGGGGGTCAGACACCCCGAGATCGGCGAGGCGTTCGCCGCGTTTCTCCGGGATTTTGCCAAAACCCTGTAAGGAGCGGAAGATGGAACGGGTATCCAAACACAACTATTATCTCGATATCGCGGAAACGGTCTCCGAGCGCAGCACCTGCCTGCGCCGCCGGTTCGGCGCGATCATCGTCAAAAACGACAGCATCATTTCCACCGGCTACAACGGCGCCCCCCGCGGCCGCAAAAACTGCTGCGACCTCGGCTTTTGCCTGCGGGATCAGATGAATATCCCGCGCGGGGAACGCTACGAGCTCTGCCGCTCGGTCCACAGCGAGGCGAACGCCATCATCGCCGCCTCCCGGGAGGAGATGATCGGCGCCGTGATGTATATGTGCTGCACCGACCCGAAGACCGGGGAGATCGTCCCGGGGACGGCCAACTGCATGATGTGCAAGCGCCAGATCCTCAACGCGGGGATCGCCAGGGTCTATATCCGCGACACGAAGACCGAATACCGGGAGATCACGGTCGCCGACTGGATCGAGAACGATGACAGTCTGGATGGGACCCTCGGCTACTGATTTGCGCGTCCTGCCGGCGGAGGCCTTGCCGGAGGCGGCGCGCGCGTGGGAGGAGATCGAGCTCGCCTGTTTTTCCGACCCCTGGAGCCCGGGGATGATCGGGGAGGCGCTCGCTTCGCCCGTTTCCGTGACCCTTTTCGCCCTTTGCGGGGACCGGGCGGCGGGCGTGATTTCCGCCGTCTGCGCCGCCGACGAGTGCGACGTGACAGACGTGGCCGTCCTGCCGGCGTACCGCCGGCGGGGGATCGCCTCCGCGCTGATCGGGGCGCTTCTCGCCCGGCTCGCGGAGCGGGGGACCCGGCGCGTCTATCTCGAGGTAAGGGAGTCGAACGCGCCGGCGATCGCGCTTTACCGCTCGTTTTCCTTTTCCCCCTGCGGCAGGCGGAAACGCTACTATACCGCGCCGGCGGAGGACGCCGTGGTGATGACGCTGGATCTTTCCCCGGAAAACGAAACAAGATAAGAAGGAAGCTATGTTCATTCTCGGAATCGAGTCCTCCTGCGACGAGACGGCGGCGTCGGTCGTCGAAGCGTCGCGGGAAGGCGTTTTAACCGTCCGCTCGGACGTCGTCGCCTCCCAGGTGGAAACGCACCGGCTCTGGGGCGGCGTGGTGCCGGAGCTGGCCGGACGGGCGCACGCGGAGGCGATCTCCAATGTGACCCGGCAGGCGCTCGCCGAGGCGGACGTTCCGCTCTCCGCGCTCTCCTGTATCGCTGTGACGAACCGTCCCGGCCTGATCGGGGCGCTCCTCGTCGGCGTCAATTTTGCGAAGGGGCTGGCGCTTTCCCGCGGGATCCCGCTCGTCCCCGTCGACCACGTTCACGCGCATATCGCGGCGGCGTCGCTTCTGCCCGACCCGCCGAAGCCCCCCTACCTCGCCTTTGCCGTTTCCGGCGGGCATACGACCCTTTTCCGGGTCGACTCTCCCACCGACTATACCGAGCTCGGCGCCACGCGCGACGACGCGGCGGGCGAGGCGTTCGACAAGGTGGGGCGGGTCATCGGGCTCCCCTATCCCGCCGGCGCCGCGATGGACCGGCTTGCGTCGGAGGGAGATCCGGCGGCCTTCCGCTTCCCCTCGCCCGCCGTGCCGGGCAGGGGGTTCGACCTCTCCTTTTCCGGGCTGAAGACGGCGGCGCTCAACGCGGTCAACTCCGCCCGCCAGCGCGGGGAGGAGGTCTCGCCCGCCGATCTTGCCGCTTCTTTCACCGCCGCCGCGGTCGGGGGACTGGCCGAGCGCGCGCGCGAGGCGCTCCGGGAGACCGGCGTCCGCACGGTCGTGCTGGCCGGCGGCGTTGCCGCCAACACCCACCTGCGCGCCGCCTTTGAAACGCTCTGCCGCGAGTCCGGCGCCCGTCTCTGCCTCCCGCCCCCCTCTCTCTGCGGGGACAACGGCGCGATGGCGGCGGCGGAAGGATATTTTCAGTTTTCCGCCGGCGTACGGGCGGACGAAACGCTCAACGCCTGCGCAAATTGAAAAAGATGTTCAAAACTTTCGACAGGTTGTCGAAAACTTTATCAATCCATAAAAGAAAAGGAAACTTCCATGAACTACGAAAACGAGATCCGTACCTGTCTTGACCGCTTTGAAACGGTTTTGCGCGAGCAGCTCGCCCGCGAGGAGAAGATGGAGCGGGAGGCGGCCGCCGTCGATTATACGAAAAAAGAGAAGATCCGCATCGGCCTGATCCCCGGCGACGGGATCGGTACGGTCATTTTTGAGAGCGCGCGGCAGGTGCTGGACCTGCTGCTCGAAAAAAAACTGGCGGAGGGGAAGGTCGAGCTCGTCCCGATCGAGGGTCTCACCATCGAAAACCGCCTGGCGTGCGGCGAGTCCGTCCCCGCGCCGATCCTCGCGGCGATCAAGAGCTGCGACGTGCTGCTCAAAGGTCCGACCACGACCCCGAAGGGGGGCACCGACGCGCCGGATATGGAAAGTGCAAACGTGACCCTGCGCCGGGAGCTTGATCTTTACGCCAACGTCCGCCCCGTTTCCGTCCCCGCCGAGGGGATCGACTGGACCTTCTTCCGCGAGAACACGGAGGGCGAGTACGTCCTCGGCTCGCGCGGCGTGGAGGTGGGCGATAAGCTCGCCTGCGACTTCAAGATCACGACCGACGCGGGCACCCGCCGCATCGCCCGCGCCGCCTTTGAGTTCGCCCGCAAGAACGGCAAACAGAACGTCGCCATCGTCACGAAGGCGAACATTATGAAAAAAACGGACGGCAAGTTCTCCCGTATAGCAAACGAGATCGCCGCCGAGTACCCGGAGATCGCGCGCGAGGACTGGTATATCGACATT
>CAMKAU010000024.1 GCA_946410595.1 uncultured Clostridia bacterium | reverse complement strand
TCCTCGGAGCGCTTGGCCGCTTCCATGATCTTATAGCGGACGGTCGCCATCTGCGGACGGTGGTTGGGCGTGTAAATGTTCGCCATAATGTTGCCGCCGAACGCCGGACGGATCTGGGAGAGGTCGCTGTTCGGCTCCATATCGAGCACCGTGCAGTCGGCGGTAAGACCGGTCTGCATTCTGGCGGCGATGCGGGGCGCGAGCTGGCGGCCGACCGTGGTGGCGCCGACGAGGATCGAGCCGGGGCGGCGCTCCTTCACGAACGCTTCAAACACCGCCGTGTAGGGCTCCACGCGGAAGTCCTTCAGCTCCGGCATATCGTAAACGATGACCTCGTCCACCGGATAGTGGAGAAGCTCTTTCGCTTCTTCCGTGATCCCGTAACCGAGGAAGAGAGCGTAAACGGGCTGGCTGATCTTGTCGGCCAGTTCTTTCGCTTTTCCGATCAGTTCGTAGGTAACGGGGTGGATCTTGCCTTCCACGTGGTCAACATAAACGCAGATCCCTTTCCAGAGACTCTTGTCGAGGAGGACCTTTTTTTCGTCCTCTACGAATTCCACTTCCCCGTTTTTCGAGGCGCGGACGCAGACCCGGCACATTTTGCAGGCGGAATTGATCGTCAGATTTCCGTCCGCTCCCACCTCCATCGCGGAGAAGGGACATTTTTTCGCAAATTCGTGTTTATCGGCGATCTTGTCGTTATGTACGACGAGTTTTCCCATGGCTCTGTCCTCCCTTAAATAAACTTCAGCTCTTTGAGCTTATCATAGAGACGGGCGGTCAGCTCGTCCGCGCTGCCGGTGAGACGTTCCGCGTCCGCGCGGCCGGCGGGCGGAAAGACCTTTTTGACCTGGGTGGGAGAGCCGGACAGACCGTAATGATTTTCATCCTGATCTTCAAAATCCTTGAAGGAAAGGATGGTAACGTCCTGCTCCGCCGTCGCTTTCGCGCGTTTGTAGGAAGGAAGACGGGGGGTATAAATATCCTTGTCCACGCAGATCAGGCAGGGGAACTTGATCTTGGCGGTCTGGATGCTGTCGCCCATATCCATCTTCACGGTGATGGAGGCCTCGTCCACGTCGTCGACCTCGAAGACGTTGGCGATCGAGGGGAGATTGAGGCGTTCGCTGACCTCCGGGCCGACCTGCGCGGTATCGCCGTCGGTCGTCTGCTTGCCGCAGAAGATGATATCGAAGTTTCCGATCTTTCTGATCCCCTGGGAGATCGTGTAGGCGGTGGCAAGCACGTCCGCGCCCGCAAACTTGCGGTCGGAGAGAACGTAACCTTCGTCCGCGCCCATCGCGTACGCTTCGCGGATCACGCCGGCGGCCTGGTTCGGGCCCATCGTAAGGACCGTGACCTTTCCTCCGAGCTTTTCCCTGACGCGGAACGCGGTTTCAAGCGCGAAAAGATCATAGGGGTTCATTTTGGATGCGGCGCCGTCGCGCTTCATCACACCGGTAACAGGGTCAACTTCCACCTTGTTGGAGGCGGGCACCTGTTTGATACAGACGAGAATGTTCATAACAAATCGACCTTGCCGAATGGCTTCCTTTCTTTTTGTGATATTTGTTATCAGTCTGCAGTTAAACATTATATATTATACTGGATTAATCTCCCTTTGTCAAGGGGCTCACGCGGCATAATACGGCAAAAATCCCGCCGTATTGACGGCGGGATTTGCGGTAATTCGGATCGTTTCCGAAAAGCGGCTGAAAGGGTCAGGATAGATGCCCGATCTTGCCGGAGATCTCCGTAAGACCGTTGCGGAAGAGATCCCAATCGTCCGTCCAGCGGAGATTTTCCATCCGGAACGCGGTCGGCCACGCGGGGAGCCACTGGGAGGGACGGAAAGGTCCCACGCCGTGGCGGCCCCAGCGGGTGTGGAAGACCGCCTCGTCCTGCGACCCGGCGGGGCGCAGACGGCCGTTGAGATACATCGTGCCGTCCGAGATGCCCTGGTTGGCGTTGGCCCAGAGCGCCGCCGCCTTCTCCCGCCACTGGACGTTCCCGGTCAGCTCGGCAAGCCGCTTGAAGGACAACACGTCGCGCAGCGCGTACTGGTCAAGCGCCTGGTGCGCGGTCGAAACGGAGGTGGAGGCAAAGGTGTCGTAAGGCATCTGCGCGATCAGGGAATCGGCGGGATAGTCGATCGTATAGTGCATGATCCAGGTGGAAAGATACCACGCGATATTCTCCGCCGCCGCAACGTATTTTTTCTCCCCCGTCACGTCGTAGAGCGCGATCGCGTCCCGGAGCAGGGGGCTCGAGGACTCCTTGTCGATACAGTAGGTATCCAGCGCGCCCGCCGTCGTGTAGCCGTCCTTTTCAAGAGCGCCGTAATAGAACGCAAACGCGCGTTCCGCGGACTCGAGATACTTTTTCTCGTTTGTGCGGCGGTAGGCGGTGATCAGCGGAAGAACGAGGAAGCAGCCGACCGTTCCGTCCTTGCGGATGACTTCTCCTTCTTCCGTCCAGTTCTTGACAAAGCCGCCCTCGGGGGACTGATATTTCATCGCGAATTCGCAGATATCAAACGCCGTTTTCAGATACTCCGGCTTGTCGTAACCGCACTCCTTGGCAAGATCGTACGCTTCAAAATACGCGTCCGCGGCGCCGCCGAGGTTGCAGGCGTCGATGGTGAGGGCGATCAGTCCGTCCGCGTTTCGGCGGAACTTACAGCCCGGAAAGGCCCGCTGACTCTCATACTGGCACTCTCCGATCTTCCAGATATCGGGGAGAAAATCGGGGGGAAAGTCCTGGGAGCGCCACGGATCCCGGTCGACCCGCGACTCGGGGATGCCGCAGGGCGCCGTTCCGTATTTCAGCCAGGCGTCGTGCGCGTCGAGACCCATCTGTAGGGCTTCCCTGTCGCCGGTCTCCAGATAGTGCCGGAGCATCGCGTTCGCCATCGAGGCAGACTGCCCGACCCAGCTGATCTCATAACGGTTGACCGTTTTCAGGTACGCCGTCATGCTGTAATGCCACTGGGAACCCATCGTAAAACCGCAGAAGCCGTCCTGCTCCCGGCTGAAAAGAAACCGCATATAAGCGAGGGAAAGACGCTTCAGTTCTTCCGGCTCGTACTGCGCCTTGATGGGATGCCCGTAATACCGCCAGGCAAAATCGAGAAGCCGGTCGTAGCGGATCGGCTTGTCCTCGGCGGGATAGGCGAGGATGATCGCGGTAAACTCCGTCCGCGGCTTCCCCTCCCCGTAGTACGCTTCTCCCCAGAAGTGGCGCTGCAGCGTTTTCGGCGCGTCCTCCTCGGGGTAAATCAGAACGTGCTTTTCCCTGCCGTTTTCCTCATAGAGCGAACACCCGGTGTCCTCGCCCGCTTCCGCCATCATGGCGACGCTGCCGGATGGAGAAGCGCTGAAGGTGCAGGAGGGGATCGTCACGCGGTGCCAGGCAAAGCTCCAGGGCGTGCCGTCCTCCGCCCGGTCGCCGACGTACTCCGGCGTCGTGCCCCAGCCGTTGCCGTTATAGCTGACGGAGGGGACCATCGTAAAGGTCGGCTTCTCGCAGGTAAGAAGCTCCATGCGCATCTTCACCTGCGGCGTTTCCGTTTTTCTTTTCCAAAGGAACGCAAGCTCGGAAAGACGCTCAAAGGAGTCCTCGCACCCCTCGCAGGGAAGGATCTGTGCCGCTTTTCTGCCGCCCGCGGAAAGGAAGACTTTTCCTTCTTCTTTCAGGATCTCGGTTTTCATTTGCGATACCTCGTGTTATGACAGGATTTGTTGTTTCCATTCTATCAAACCGGATCTCCGTTTGCAAGGAGAAGAAAAAAAGGAAAACAGTTTATATAAACGAAGCGCAATATTCTGTAAAGGGTCAGGAAAAAAGCTTCCCGAACCACTCCAGAACGCGGAAGCGGATCTTGTACTTTCCGCTCCTGCCGTTTGAGATCACGCCGTACGTTTCGGGGGAAAAACCTGCGTCAAGATACGCTTCTTCCTCCTCGCTTTCGCTCGCGGCGCCGAGGCAAAGAGGCGGAAAGAGGACGCACCACCAGTTTGCCCCCTTCCCTTCTCCGAGGACGATCCGCAGAGAAGAATACCGCCCGGCTGGCAGAGAGACGCTTTGATAGACGCGGCGATCGTAATACTCCTCGCCGTAGACGACGGATACGGACGCGCTCTCGCCCATCTCCCGGAGCCGCATGGCGCAGAACGCTTCGACCTCGGCCGTTTTTTCGCGGATCAGCTCCTCCGCCCCCTCCTTGTTTCCGGCGGCAAACAGGGTGGGGCCGTATTCTTCCAGAACGGCGTCCCGGAGCGCGAGCTTGATCTGCTGATCCCGCTCGGAGTCTGAGTTTGCGAGAATATGCAGGCGGATGAACTGCCCTCGGAAGCTTGCGGCCTCGGCTCCGGCCAAAAAGATCGCGCCGATCAGGATGAGAGAACAAAAAGCAAGCAAACGTTTCATACAGTACCTCCGGCGAAACGTTTGCCCGCTTTTTCCGTTTTTATTCGTTATTTGATAAAATCGAACTCAAAATCGTAGATGTTGACGGTATCGCCGTCCCGGATCCCCTTTTCCTCCAGCAGAGCGATGATCCCGGACTTGAGCAGCATCCGCTGGAAATAGGCGACCGACTCGCGGTCGTCAAAGTTGATCCGCCCCATCATATTATAGAGCCACTCGCCCTCCACAAAGAAGGTATCGTTTTCCCGGCGTACGACGGTATCGGCGGCGTCGACCGGCGCCTCTTCCTCCTCGCTGTACTCCGGCTCGTATTTGATCAGCGGCGGGAGCTTTTCCAGTTCCGCGGCGACCTGATGCACAAGCTCCGTCAGCCCCGCGCCCGTCAGCGCGGAGACCTCGAGATAATCGTACCCGGCGGCGCGAACCTTTTCCTTGAAGGCGGAAAGATCGGCGTCCGGGAGCAGCGCGTCGGCCTTGTTTCCGACGACGATCTGCTTGCGGGAAAGCAGCTCTCTGCTGTACGCGCCGAGCTCGCGGTTGATCACGTCGAAATCCTCGGACGGATCTCTCCCCTCGGTTCCGGCGATATCGACGACGTGCAAAATCAGACGGCAGCGGTCGATATGGCGGAGAAAGGCGAGCCCGAGGCCGACGCCTTCCGAAGCGCCACCGATCAGACCGGGCACGTCCGCGCAGACGAACGCTTTGCCCTCGCCCGCTGACACGACGCCGAGATTGGGAGAAAGGGTGGTAAAGTGGTAGGGCGCGATCTTCGGCTTTGCCGAGCTGATGCGGGCGAGGATCGAGGATTTTCCCACGCTGGGAAGACCGACGAGCCCGACGTCAGCGAGCATCTTGAGCTCCAGCGTCAGCGTTTTTGCCTCTCCGCGGGTGCCGTTTTTGGCAAAGCGCGGGATCTGGCGCGTGGGGGTGGCGAAATGGCGGTTCCCCCAGCCGCCGCGTCCGCCGCGGCAGACGATATACTCCTCCCCGTCTCCGACGTCGCAGATCAGTTTTCCGCTCTCGCGGTCCCGCACGAGAGTGCCGGGCGGAACGGGGATGCGTACGTCTTCCCCGTTTTTGCCGTGCATCTTGCCGCCCATGCCGTTCTGGCCGTTTTCGGCGGCGAACTTGCGTTTGTAGCGGAACGCGAGCAGGGTGTTGGAGCCGGGATCGGCGTAAAACACGACGTTGCCGCCGCGCCCGCCGTCCCCTCCGTCCGGTCCCCCGTTCGGAACGTACTTTTCCCGGCGGAAGGAGATCGCGCCGTTGCCGCCGTCGCCCGCTTTGACTTCGATTTCGATCAGATCAATAAACATCGTCAGTCCTCCCGGTCCCCGCGCTCCCGTACCACCAGCCGGATGGGCGTTCCCTTAAAGCCGAAGGTATCGCGGATCCGGTTCTCCAGATACCGCTGATAGGAAAAATGGAACAGTTCGGCGTCGTTGCAGAAATAGACGAAGGTGGGCGGCTGGATCCCCGATTGGGTCACGTAGTAGATCTTCAGGCGTTTTCCCTTGTCGGAGGGCGGTTGATGGCGCGCCTCCGCGTCGTTCTGCATATCGTTGAGGAGCCCCGTCGTGATCCTGGTCTTCGCCTGATTGTCGATATAGACGATCTGGCGGAAGAAATCGTCGGAAAGCCGCTGCCCCGTCGCGGCGGAAACGAAAAGGAGCGGGGCGTAGGTCATATAGGAAAGCGCGTCGTAGACCTTTTTTTCATATTCTCTCGTCGTTGAGTTGTCTTTATTGATAAGGTCCCACTTGTTCATCAGGATCAGGGACGCCTTGCCCGCCTCGTGCGCGAGCCCGGCGATCTTTTCATCCTGCTCGGTGATCCCCTCGTTTGCGTCGATGACGATTATGCAGACGTCAGCCCGCTCGATCGCCGCCTTCGCCCGCAGAACGGAAAAATGCTCGACCCTGTCCTCGATCTTGCTCTGCCGCCGGATGCCCGCGGTATCGATGAAATTGAACTTTCCGTAGTCGTTTTCCAGATAGGAGTCCACGGCGTCGCGCGTCGTCCCCGGAATATCGGAAACGATATGCCGCTCGTCGCCGAGGATGCGGTTGATGATCGAGGATTTGCCGGCGTTCGGCTTCCCGATCACGGCAACGCGGATCCTATCCTCCTCCTCGGTCGCCTCCCCCGCCTTGCCGCAAAGAGAAAAGGCGAGATCGAGAAGGTCGCCCGTTCCGCTCCCGTGCACCGAGGAAACGGCGAGCACCTCCTCCCCGACGCCGAGCTCGTAGAACTCGTAAAAGCCGAGGGGGGTATCCCCGACCCGGTCCACCTTGTTGACGACGGTAACGACCGGCTTTCCCGAGCGTTTGAGAAAGCTTGCGATCTCGCGGTCGTCCGGCGTAACACCGGTCTTGAGATCGCAGAGGAAAAAGATCACGTCGGCGGCTTCCATCGCAAGCTGCGCCTGGATCCGCATCTGCCGGAGGATCACGTCCTCCGAGCGCAGCTCGATCCCGCCGGTATCAATGAGAAGAAACCGGCGTCCGCACCATTCCCCCTCGCCGTAGATACGGTCCCGCGTTACGCCGGGCGTATCCTCCACGATGGAACGGCGTTCCCCGATCAGTTTATTGAATAACGTGCTTTTTCCCACGTTCGGCCGTCCGACGATCGCAAAAACAGGTTTGCTCATGTCCTCTCCTTTCTGTCAGTCCCGATCCGCCGGTACGCCGAGCAGCGTATCGACAAACTCCGCGCCGGATCCCCCGGCGGGAGCGGCGGGCGCTCCGATCCGCGCGGAAAGCTCCTCCGGGAGCATCCCGCAGAGAAAATCGTTCTCCCCGCTGCGCAGCGCGCTCCGGGGGAAATACAAAACCTCGCCGAGATCCCGCCCCGCGAGCTGCGCGGCAAGATCCCGCCCGGTGAGAAGGCCGGAAACGGTGATCAGCTCCCCGAAGGTATCGTTGCGGATCGGGTAAACGAGGCAGCGAAAATCCGGCCAGACGGTCTCCATCTTCCGGACAAGACGGGAGATCTCGCCGTAAGCCGCCAGCCCCGTCGCAACGGAGATCCGACGCTCACGCGGAAGCGCGAAGCGTTCCTCCCGCAGCCGCTCGATCTCGTCCTCCGCCTCGCCGCGGAAAAGCGAGAGCATCCCCACGCCGTTCTCAAGCTGGGGAAAATCTTCATAAAACGACTCCGGCGGAAGCTCCCGCCCCGCCGAGAGATAGAACTCGTCCGAAGGGTAAAAGACGCGCTCCCCGGACTTCTCCAGCATCTTCTCCCCCTCCGCGTTTACAAGATCGATCACTTCCCCGCATTCCCGGGCGGTAAACGGTTCCAGAGGGTAGAGCCCCTCCCGGTGCGCGGTCAGTCCGGCCGGTACGACGGAAACGCTCTGCAAAGCGGGCCGCAGAAGGGCAAGCTCGCGGAGGGAGCGGACCAGCTCCGCCCCGTCGTTGATCCCGCGGCAAAGAACGATCTGGCAGTTTAGGAGGATCCCCGCGTCCGCAAGTCGGGAGAGATACGCGAGCACCTCGCCGGCGCGCCTGTTTTTCATCATCTTCACGCGCAGCCCGGGGTTGGTCGTGTGGACTGAAACGTTGATGGGAGACAGGTGCATCCGGATGATCCGGTCGATATCGTGATCGGTGAGATTGGTCAGGGTAACGTAATTGCCGTGAAGGAAGGAAAGCCGCTCGTCGTCGTCCTTGAAATAGAGCGTTTCCCGCATTCCCTTCGGCATCTGGTCGATAAAACAGAAGACGCATCTGTTCCGGCAGGTCTTTTTGCGGTCCATCAAGGGCGTCTCGAACTCCAGGCCGATATCCGCGTGCTCCGCCTTGCGGATCCCGATCTCGTACCGATCCCCGCCGCGGAGGAGAGAGAGCGTGACAAAGCGGTCGGTAAGATAAAAGCGGTAATCGAGAACGTCGTTGATCTCGTTTCCGTTGACCGCAAGCAGCTCATCGCCGGGAAGAACACCGCGCTTTTCCGCAAGCGAACCTATTTCCACCGTTGTGATACGAACCATAGCGTCTCCTTGGAAATAAAGGCCGCGGAGCCGTCGGCGCCGCAGCCTTTTTCTCTTATATTACTATAACACGGATGACGTCGGAAATCAAGCCGAATTTTTCCAGCGCGGCGGCCGGCGCCTCACAGCCGATCTCGATGATCGTGTAGGCAACGTCGCCTTTGGAGCCGCTTGCCAGATTTTCGATGTTGATCCCCATGTCGGAGAGCGCGGTGGTCAGCTTGGAAAGAACGGCGGGAATGTTCTTGTGCATCACGCAGATCCGGTGTTCAAGTCCGGCCGGGAGCGAAACGTTCGGGAAGTTGACGCTGTTTTTGATATTCCCGAGCTCCAGGAACTCGACCAGCTCGTGCGCCGCCATCACGGCGCAGTTATCTTCGCTTTCCGCCGTGGAGGCGCCGAGGTGCGGGATCGTAACGATCCCGTCGGTACCGATCGTCTTTTCGGTCGGGAAGTCGGTGATATACTTTTTGACCTTACCGGAGGCGATCGCCTCGCGCATATCGTCCGCGTTGACGATATCCGCGCGGGAGAGGTTGATGATCCGCACGCCGTCCCGCATCAGGGAGAGCGTTTCCCTGTTGATCATATTGCGCGTGGAGTCGGTAGCCGGAACGTGGAGCGTAATATAGTCCGCCTGCTTGAAAATATCTTCATAGGTCGCGGCGCGGTTGACGTGGCGGGAGAGAGCCCACGCGCCGTTGACGCTGAGGTAGGGGTCGCATCCCACAACGGTCATCCCGAGCGCGACGGCGGCGTTGGCGACAAGTCCGCCGATGGCGCCGAGCCCGATCACGCCGAGCGTTTTGCCCGCGATCTCGTTGCCGGCAAACTGCGATTTGCCCTTTTCCACCGCTTTGGCAACGTCCTCCGAACCGGCGAGCGTGGCGCTCCAGTTGATCCCCTCCACAATGTCGCGGGAGGCGAGCAGCAGGGCGGCGACCGCCAGCTCCTTCACGCCGTTTGCGTTGGCGCCAGGCGTGTTGAAGACGACGATGCCCGCGTCCGTGCAGCGCGGGATCGGAATGTTGTTGACGCCGGCTCCGCAGCGGGAAATGGCTTTCAGCTCGGGGTTGAAGGCGAGATCGTGCAGCGCAGCGCTGCGAACCATGATGGCGTCCGGCGCCTCCACGTTCTCTCCCACCTCGTAGCGGGTCCGATCGAACACGTCGGTCCCGACTTTGGCGATTTTGTTATAGAGTTTAATTGTTTTCATAGCGTCCTCATTTGCGGTTTTCGTCGGCAAACCGCTGCATAAACGAAATCAGAGTTTCCACGCCTTCTATCGGCATGGCGTTATAGATGGAAGCGCGCATCCCGCCGACTGAACGGTGCCCTTTCAGGTTCTTCAGGCCGGCCGCGTCCGCCTCCGCCGCAAACTTTTTGTCAAGATCCTTATCGCCCGTCACGAACGTTACGTTCATCATCGAACGGGAGGAGGGCTCGACGGGAGCGATATAATAATTCTGACTGTCGAGATAGTCGTACAGAAGCGCGGCTTTCTTTTTGTTGATCTTCTCCATCTCGGAGAGACCGCCGATCGAGAGGAGATACTCCGCCACAAGTCCGCACATATAGATCGAATAGCAGGGCGGGGTGTTATACATCGAATCGTTCTCCGCCATATTCTTATAGGACAGAACGGCGGGGGTCAGCGGGTTTTCCCGCCCGATCAGATCGTCCCGGACGATCACGACCGTCACGCCGGCGGGCGCCATATTCTTCTGCGCTCCGGCGTAGATCACGCCGAACTTTGAGACGTCGACCGGCTCGGAGAGGATGCAGGAGGACATATCGGCGACCAGCGGAATGCTGCCGGTATCGGGGATATACGGGAACTTCGTCCCGTAGATCGTGTTGTTGAAGCACATATGGACGTAATCGGCGTCGGCGCGGAAGCTCGCGGCCGTCGTTTCCGGCACGTGAGAGAAGTTATCCGCTTCGCTGGAGGCGGCGGCGACGACGTCGCCGTATTTCTTCGCCTCTTTGAAGGCCTTGCCGGAAAACTGACCGGAAATAATGTAATCCGCTTTGCCGGACCCGGTCATCAGGTTGAGCGGGACGGCGGCAAACTGCCCGGAGGCGCCGCCCTGCATAAAGAGGATGCGGTAGTTGTCCGGGACGCAAAGAAGCGTGCGGAGGTTGCTTTCCGTATCTTTGATGATCTTTTCATAGACGGGAGAGCGATGGCTCATCTCCATCACGGACATCCCGGAATCCTCGTAGCAAATCAGCTGCTCTTTTGCCTTTTCCAGCACCGGAAGGGGCAGCATAGACGGTCCTGCGGAAAAATTGAAAACCCTTTTCATCGTTGTACTCGCAATCGCGCGTTCCTTTCTTATCATTCGGTTTGTCAATCGAATTGAAATATTAAAATACTACCATATTATACATTCATCCTCCCGACAAGTCAAGAGGCATTTTGCACAATCCGAAAGGAAATCCTGCAAAAATCAGGCAAGTCCCCCGTCCACGCTGATCGCCTGACCCGTGACGTAGGAGGCATCCTCTCCCGCAAGAAAGAGGACCGCGCGGGCGATCTCTTCCGGGGCCGCAAACCGCCCGAGAGGCACTTCTCCGGCAAACGCGCGCTTTTCGTCTTCGCTGAGATCGGCGTTCATATCCGTGTCGACGGCGCCGGGGCAAACGCAGTTGACGAGCACCCCGGAAGGTGCAAGTTCTTTTGCCATCGCCTTCGTCATCCCGATCAAACCGGCCTTAACGGCGGAATAGGGTACTTCGCAGGAGGCGCCGAGTTTTCCCCAGACGGAGGAGATATGGATGATCCTCCCGGACCCGCGGCGGATCATATCCGGCGCAAACTCTCCCGAGAGGAAAAACGGCGCCGTCAGATGGACGTTCACCATATCGTTCCACTCCTCCCGCGTAACGTCCTGGAGCTGCTTACGGAGCGAGATGCCCGCGTTATGGACGAGAACGTCAAACCCGTCGGGAAAATCGGCGCGGAGCGCCCGGATGAGATCCCCGAGGGCGTTTGGATCGCAAAAATCGCAGCGGTAGACAGCCGTACCGTATTCCCTTTTCAGATCCTCCGCTTCCCGCGCGGAAGAGCGATACGTGATCGCGGTTCGGTAACCGGCAGCGGCAAACGCCCGCGCGGCCGCCAGTCCGATCCCGCGCGCTCCGCCTGTGATCAGAACGCTTTTCATTTTCATCACCTCCCGTTTATTTTACCATCTCCGCTCCATGCTGTCAACAAAGAAAAAACGCGGACCGCCGCTTTCCGGCGCCGTCCGCGTTTTTTCTATTATCCCTCAGACGGGATGGACCTCCGCGCGCTGATCCTCCTCTTTTACCTTGAAGATCAGGGAGATGCACCAGATCCCGGCAAGCGCTACCAGAACGTAGATGATCCGCGCGGCGAGCGTTCCGCTGCCGCCGCAGATCCAGGAAACGAGATCAAAGGAAAAGATCCCGATGCTGCCCCAGTTGAGCGCGCCGATGATCACAAGGACGAGAGCCACGATATCGATTACCATAGTTACCTCCTGTTTCTCTTCGTCTGCGGTTAGTTTGGTCCGCGCGCGGGATATTATTCATTCGATCCGCTTTTTTATTTTTTCCAGCGCTCCTTTTTCGATCCGCGAAACGTAGGAGCGGGAGATCCCCAGCTTTTTCGCCACCTCCCGCTGCGTCATCGAACGGTCCCGTCCGAGCCCGTAGCGCAGCACGACGATCGTTTTTTCCCGCTCGTCAAGGATGGCATCGACGCAGCGGATCGCCTTTTGGGTATGGATCTTTTTTTCGATATCCTCGGCGATGGTATCCTCCACCGAGATCACGTCGATATAGGTCAGCGGATTTCCCTCTTTATCCATATCGATCGTTTCGTTTATGGAGATCTCGTTGCTCAGCTTTTTCTGGGAGCGGAAATACATCAGGATCTCGTTCTGGATGCACTTTGCGCCGTAGGTGGCAAACCGCGTCCCCGACTCCGCCTTGAAGGTATCAACCGCCTTGATCAGCCCGATGCTTCCGATCGAGATGAGATCCTCCTGGTTTTTCGACGCGCAGTAATACTTTTTGATGATATGCGCGACAAGCCGCAGATTGTGCTCGATCAGGCGGTTTCTCGCTTCCCCGTCGCCCGCGCGCGCCCGGCGGAAAAGCTCCGTTTCCTCCTCCTGCCTGAGGGGCGGCGGATAGTAGTTTTCGTTTCCCAGTCCGAGGAGAACAAACACGTAGTTGATCGCGAAAAGAAGTGGAAAAAAAGCCATAAAGACGCCTCCGCATTCCTCTTTGTGAGAGTATATGCGGAGGCGTGCTTGTCTTATGGATCAATCCGCTCAGGAAAGCGAAAAGGTAAACCAGCCGGACGGGGCGGTCAGACTTGCGGTGTCAAAGGTGTCGCTGACCGTCTTTCCGTTTTGAGCATCCTTGTTATAGAGGATCGCGTTGAAGGAGATCTTGTTTTTGGAAAGGTCAAAGAGCGCAGCGGGGATCGCCACCTCGATCACGTAGCCCTGATCGGCGGAGGAGGGATCGTCGATCTTCCCGGAAACGGCGACGGCGGCGCAAATACCGGTATCCGTTTTATCTTTCAAAGCGCTCCCGAACGAGGACTTCCCTTCGTCGTAGGCGACGGCGACCGTTCCGTCGGCGTTGACGGTGACGCGGTAGAGGGCGCGGGAATTGCTTGTCAGATAGAAGGAAATCTTGTCGCCTGCCGTCACGTAGTCGTCAAGCGTTTCCGCAAGGAGGTAGAGATTCGTCCCGTCGTACGCCATACCGATCGAGGTCTGCGCCTGCGTTTCGCTGCCGATAAAGAAAGTTTCGGTCTTTTCGTCCCATTCCGCGCTGCGCCCGTCGATCGTAACGGCAAGCCTCTTGGCCGCAAGCGCGTGATTGAGATAGAAGCGGGCGAGCCGGAGGGTGTCCGTTTCGTTGCTTTCACCCGCGTTGGTGCGTTTGTTGGTCGCGATGATCACGCGGCGGTCGCCGTCGATCAGGGAGGAGCCCCAGTAGCCGCAGTCGGAAAAGGCCTTCTGCGCGGTCGAGTAGCTCTTTACGTCCCCGTTTGCAAAACGGTAGTAGAGTACGTTCGACCAGTGGTAGGTGAGGAGCACCTCGCCGGACGGAAACTGCGCGAGGTAGGGCCCGGCGGCGGAAAACATCTTCGTTTTCCGGTTCGAGGGTCCCTGCTCGTCATAGCCGACCTCGGTCGCCCAGTTGTCGGTGGAATAGATCATGGAGAGCGCGTAGGTGTCCTTGCCGGAAGAGGCCGGGTAGCGGTCCTCGACCGCCATCGCCATCGTTCCGTTGTGCAGCTCAAGTACGCACGGCATCTGATCGCTGAAGATCTTAACGCCGTTTTCCGTCTTGGTCTGCAGCTGGGCGACCGTGTGGGCGCGGTAAGGAGAGTCCGTAACGTTCGGCGTCCAGGTCTTGCCGCCGTCGGTCGAGCGGATCATCCCGACGCCGCTGGACCCGGTGGTGTTCTCCTGCGCGATCTTGGGGGAGATCTGTGTGAAGAAGACCTGTATCTCGCCGGTTGACGTTTCGATTACGTAGGGCTCCCAGTTGACGCCGACGTAGATCACCTCGATCGGCGACCAGGTCTTGCCGTTATCGGTCGAACGGCGCACGGCAAGCCCGCCGAGTTCGGGACGCTTGGTATAAAGCTTGTTCGCGCGGAAGGAAGTCACGGCGAGGATATCGCCGTTTGAGAGAACGACGGCGTCGCAGGTCATATAGCAGCGGGTGTCGCTCACTTCCGGTAAAGACTGCTGCGCGAAAAGAACGGTCGGGGATTTCCACTTTCCGATCTCGTCCCCGGTCGTCACGTAAACGTTCCAGGAATGCTGACCCTGCTGATAGAACATGATATAGCGCCCGTCCGCCATCTTTTTGACGCGCGGATAATAGGACTTTGTTGCCTTCAGAAGCGAACTGGTGAACTCATAATTTTCCCGGTAGGAGCATTCCAGAGCCGCTTTTCCGTCCGAGGCGTGCGAGTCGACCGTTCCCGCGGCGTTGAAATCGGAAAAGGAGCGGACGGTAAAATCCGAATCCGGGATCGCCTCGGTTTCCGCCGGTTTCCCCGTTTCCGGGACGGCGGGGACGGTGGTAACGGCGTCGCTTTCCCGCGGCTCGGACGTCGTGTCCGCCGCCTTCGCCGTTTCGGCGCCGGTCGGCGCGGCGGTCGTACCGGCGTTGGTTTCCCGCGGCTCGGCCGAGGTATCATCCGCCGTTTCCGCCGTCTTCTCGGTTTCCGGGTCGGACGGAGCAGCGGTATCGGAACCGGTCTCTCCCGGTTCCGGCGGCGTTTCCCTCTCGCAGGCGAGCAAAACGAGCGCGGAGGCAAGGAGGAGCGCCCAAACGAGCAACAAGCAGATTTTCTTTTTCATCCTATCATTCCGAAAAGGGCTTTCCGCCCCGCTTTTGGGCGAAAAGTCCTTTTTCCTTTCGGTTAATCTCCCAGCTCGTCAAAACTCTCGTTGATGCGGTCGATGAGGATCTGCGAGCCGTTTTTCAGTTTTTCGTAGATCGTCGTCATAGAGACGGACCGGTTCTTGAACAGCGCGATCAGCTGATCCCGGTACGGAATCCCGTAGTAGATCCCGACGTCGTAAACGCGGGAGGCGGAGATGATATCGAGCATATCGCCGCTTTCTTCATCTCTGAACTGAGTGCCGACCAGCGTCTTTTCAGCGTAGGCGGGGGTCATCAGCTTTTTGCCGGTATAGGCGAGATATTCGAGAACGGTACCGCTGATCTTGGCGTTTTCTATATAATACGGCACGCACAGGAACTGGCAATGATAGGCGCTGACCTGATGGCCGTATTCCGTCTGCTCCTCCGTCATCAGCGGGAACGGAAGGATCCCGAAGTCAACGTCGGAATCCCGGTGCCGCGCGGCGGCGGTGAACACCGACATATAGAAGAGAGCCCGTCCCTCGTTGAAGATCGCGTCTCTCGTGGGGTCCCACGTTTCCTTGGGGGTACCGGTGCTCGGTTTTTTCCGGTCGACCTGGTAGTTGAAAACGTATTCGTCTTTGTACGCCAGCGACGTGTATTTTTCATAGATCGAAACGGTCCGGTCGCAGTAAAGGGAAAGCTCGATGCGCCCGTCCTTGTTGACGGTGCAGATCCGCTCACGGCCCGCGCCGAGGATCTGGAGCATCGAATCGTTCCAGGTAAGAAGGCCGTACCGGTCGGCGGCGTCCATCACGTCGTCGCCGTTGACGTTCTCGCTGACCTGCATCACGAGCTCGGCGAACTTTTCAAAGTTCCATTTCCCCTGCCGGACGAGCTCGTAAAGGTCTTCGGAGGTCGTCTGGCGCATCAACTCCTTGTTGAAAAGGATGCAATGGGTCACGATATTATCGGTCAGACTGATATCTCCCGTGGTATAGAACGTTTTCCCCTGGATCATCAGATCCTCGTTTGCCTTCTGATCCCACCAGGAGCGGGAAAGATCGACGTAGTCAAGAGAATTGAGATCGTAAAGATACCCGTGCTGCGCCGACTTGGCCACGTCGTAGGTCCCGATCATACAGGCGTCGTACATCGGATCCTGCGATTTGTTGATCTTCTGCACGGCGTTGTAGCCGGGGCCGCTCCCGGTCGAGGAGCCGAAGCTGATCTGTTCGGTCTGCGAGAGCTTGACGTCGTATTTCTCTTCCAGATCGGAGAGCCAGATGTAGCGCGCGTTGTTGACGGGATCCTCGGCGCCTTCGATCACGGCAAAATCGTTGTTCTGGAAGTTGCCGGTCACAAGAACGCTGAAATCGTATCCGTCAAAGGTCTCGTCGGGAAGGTTCGGTTTTTCCTCCGGCGCCTCGGTCGTCTCCGGAACGGCGGAGTCGGTCAGATCGGCAGGACCGGCGTTTTCTTTGCAGGAAGCAAGAATCGGAAGAAAAAGACAAAGGGTCAGAAGAATGATGATCGCTTTTTTCATACGGTTTCCTTTCCTGTTTATTGAGAACGCGCGGCTTTTCAGAAGAGGTCGCTCGTGCCGTTGATCACGGTTTCCGCAAAATCGGAGAGACGGCGATAGAACGCGGCGCGCGCTGCGGCGGGATCGTCGAGATAGGAGAGGAAGAACGGCGTCGTTCCGAAGAAGCCGCTGTCTTTTCTCTTCCCTTCCGCGTCAAACACTTCTTTTGTCCGGCGGGCAAGAGAGAGCCCCTCTTCGGTCCTGCCGAGCTTGATCAGCGCGAGCGCCTGGTAAACCGGCAGTTCAGGGAGCTGACCGTTGGAGAAGAAATCCACGGTAAGACCCGCGATATAGGCGAAGATCGGCTGCGCGTCGTCGCTGCGTCCGAGCTTAATGAGGCAGAGCGCCTCCCGGTACTTGGCGGGAACGATCGTACATTCGTGCCAGAGTCCGGCGCCGAGGTTTTGCGGGAGGACCTGCGCCGCGCGGGCTTCGTCCAGAGCGCGGGAGTATTCTCCCTGCCCGTAATAGAGATCGGAGAGGCCGTCGTGGCAGTTGATATGCTGACGGGCGATCGCGGTCTCGCCGCCCTCGCAGGGGATATATTCGTGGTTTTCAAGGATCCACAGCGCCTTGTCGTAGTCCTTTGCGCGGATCGCCGCGGCGGCCCACTCGGTACAGATATCGTCGCGCGCGGAGGCGAGATCCTTCACAAGCGAGGCGATCGCCGCTTCCGTCTCCTTCGCGTCCTTGCCGGCGTGATTGGAGAGGTACGCCTTTTCGTAGATCAGCTGCTCGCAGGACGGATTGAGGGCAATCGCCCGGTCAAGGGCGGCAAACGCTTCGTCAAAGCGGCCCTTCTTCCAGAAGTAAACGGCAAGGCATCTCGCCGCCTCCCAGCCGGAGCAGGTCTTCCAGAGATCGTAGGCCTTGTCGTATCTTCTTCTTGCGTATTCAAGACAGCCGAGAAGATACCGGGCCAGCTCGTCGCTCTGCCCCGCGAGGATCTCCCGCTCCTCGGGGCGGAAGGGGAAGGTGGGGTGCAGGGGGTTAGCGAGCTTCGGCTTTCCGATCGCGTAAGCGACGGTGGGCGCCACGTCCCCCGTGAAGTCCGGGAGACGCTCGAGAAGACGCGCCGCCTCCTTGCCGTACCCGGCCGTCTTCAGGTCGATCGCAACGTCAAGACAGGTCTGGGAGGGATTGGAGGATAGTTTTTCATAGAACTCGCGCTCGCTGAGCCGCCCGCAGAGGCAGGAGGCGTAACGCGCGAGATGGTTGAGCGGATCGGCGTCGAGGATCTCGGTGAGCCGTTTTCTCGCCTCGTTCTTTTCACCTTTGGTGTAAAGGAAGAGCGCGGCCATCGGTCCGGCGCAGACGTTTTCGCTGTTGACGCGGAGCGCGCTCTCGGCGCAGAAGAGCGCCTCGTCGTAGCGGCCGTGTCTGGCGTTGAGCATCGCCGCTTCGGTCATCGCGGCGGAAACGAAATCAGCCGACCACGCCGCCTTGCGGAAGTGCCGGTCCGCCTCGATATCCTTGCCGAGATACCGTTCGGCCAGACCGAGAAGGTAGTAGGCCCGTCCGCTTTCTTCTTCTTTGTTGTAGTAATTATACTTGTCCGTCGCGGTCAGAAGGAAGGACTCGGCCGTTTCAAAGTTCCCGTCGGCGATCGCCAGCTCGCCGAGCCGCTCGTACGCCGGCGCAAGCTCGGGATCCAGCTCCGCCGCGCGGAGGAAATAGCGCTTCGGATCCGCGTTCGGATCGCGGAACTGCATAAAGTGCACGCCGGAGAGATAGGCGCGGTAGGCGGATGCGATTTCATCCGGCATCGGGACCTCCGGGAAAAACGGCGGCAGCGGGTTTTTGACGCGGACGCGCTTTTCATAGCGGAGGATCTCGCCGAGAGAAACGGTATATTCGGTCGTATCAAAGGACGGGAGATCGAACGAGGCGATCTCGCCCGGCTCCAGCGTTACCTTTTCCTTGAGGATCTCTTTCCCTCCCGCGGTGAGGATCAGCTTCTCCCCGCGGACGCGGACGGTCGTCTGGAGTTTGATCTTCCCGTCGCGGATGCTGAGGGCGGCGTAAAGGTTTGCGTAGGTAGGCACGCCGATCTCGGCGATCGGGAACCAGAACTGGGAAAAGTTCTTCGTTTCATAGGGCTCCAGCCAGGAGAAGTCCGGCTGATTGTTGGAATAGGAGCCCGCCATCAGCTCGGCATACGCGCCGTCCGTGTCGGTCAGCGCCCGCTCCCAGGACTTGGAGAGCTGATTGTACGCCCAGGTGAACATCTTTTTGCCGGTCGAGGTGTGGTGGTCGGCCACGTGGACGACGCCGCAGCGCTTGCCGTTATCGTAGCCGCCGAAGAAGTCGTAATCCGAATCGGCGGAAAAATACGAGGTCGCGTTTTTGGTGTTGAAATGCTTGCGGATATCCGTTCCGCCCTCCGGGTAGCGGAAGCCGTTAAAGAGCCCTTCCGCGATGGGGTAGGTGGTGTGCGAGCGGCGGTAGTGGAAGTTCACGTAGTCCACGTCCGGCGGGAAAAAGATCTCGTAATCGGGATTGACGGGCACGGCGGTGTTCTCCCACCACAAAAACGAGTGGCGCATCGGCGTGCGGTTGGAGACCTTCATCTGCGTTTCAAAATACGCTTTGTCGGCGTCGAGATGGATGCCGACCATTCCCTTCATCCGGTCGATCGGATCATGCTCGGAGAGCCAGACGGTGTATCCGTCGCCGTCCCGCACGATCTCGCTGTCCACCGGCATAAAGGTAGAGGGGCGGTGATGGAAGGGCCAGTTGAACTCGACCCCGCCGGAGATCCAGGAGCCGAGCGCCCCGATCAGCGCGGGCTTAATCACGTGCTGGCGGTAAAAGAAGTCGTAGCCGGTACGCTTGTCCTTCGCGGAAAAGATACGTCCGCCGAGCTCCGGCAGGATGATCAGCTCCAGATAGTCGTTTTCCAGACGGATCGCGTCGTACTCCCGGTCGATCTTTTCCTTTTTGCGGGTCTTGATCACGACCTTGTTCGGATAGGGGTTGCCGGAGGAACGCTGATGCACGCGGTTTTCCGCAAACATCGGCAGCTCTTCCCGGGGAGATTCCGGATAGGTCGGAATCACGATTTTTTCTCTTTGCGCGATAATAATACCCAAGATACAATATCTCCTTTTCCTTATTTCCACCTTCAATTCTATCAAGACGCGATTTCTCTGTCAAGACAAAATTGCCCGGATTTTTTCCTGCGGTTTTTATCCTTGGGAACGGGGTTGACAAGCCGGAGGGGGGATGGTAAAATAATCGGGAAAAGGAGTTCGCTTATGACGATCTATCTCTACGTGGAACCCGCGTATCAGAATACGCTCTGGTGCCGGCGCACCCTCGGCGCGATCGCGGCGGAAGCCGCGAAAAAGCGCTATCCGATCAAAAAGCTGGATCCCGATCTGCTCTATCAGACCGATCTGGACGCGTTTTTCGGCGAGGAGAAAAAACGGCTGCTGCTCGTCCTTTCCACCGCGGTCGAAAGCTCCGCCGCCTTGAACGAGTTTTTCCTTGTCAACGGCATCCACGCGATCTACATCAACCACCAGAACGTCGCCGCCTCCGTCCACTGCTCCAGCATCATCGTCGACTACACCGCCGCCATGCGCTCGATCGTCGAATACCTCGAGGGGACCTCACACGAGCGTTTCGCCCTCTACGGCATCAACCGTAACTCCTCGACCGACATGATCAAAAAGGAGTATTTCGAGGAACTGATCCGGCAGGCGCCCGACCGCTTCCGGGCGGAGGATATCTACTATAACAATTCCGATCTGGAAAGTTGTTTTTCCACCCTCAAACCCAACCTCGGCCGATACAACGCCTTTATCTGCGCCAACGATATCGTCGCCTACTCGCTGATCACCAATCTGCGGGAAAACGGCGTTATTGTACCGGAGGACTGTTACGTCGTTTCCTTCGGCGGGTCCCTGCTCTCCCAGCTCGGTTCCCCCTCTCTTACCACCGTTTCCGTCGATCACGAAACGCTGGGGCGGCAGGCGATCTTCGCCTACTCCTATCTCCGCAAAGCGGCGGACGAGGTCTATATGACCGCCAAGGTCTCCTCCACCCTCCAGGTGCGCCGCTCCACCAACTTCGCCACGCCGTACATCAAACCGATGACCTATACCGTCCCGCTGATCTCCTCCGGCATCAATTTTTACAACGACGAGGAGAGCCAGCGGATCCTGAAGGTGGACGGCGTTCTCTCCAAGTGCGATATCCTCGACTTTCAGATCATCAGCGGGCTCCTGCGCGGCTACCCGTACAACCGGATCTCCTCGGGGCTGTTCGTATCGGAGAACGTGATCTTCTACCGGCTCAAGCGGATGCTGAAAACGGCCGATCTGCCGTCCAAAGAAGATCTCACCGCGCTGCTGCGCGCCTATCTCTCCCCGGAAGAGATCAGCTCCTATATCAGCAAGGAGCTCTCCCCATACCGCCCGGAACCGAAAAAAGTTCAGCCAAATTGAGCTGAACTTTTTTCCCTTTTTTATTGCCAAAACGCCCCCGCTGTGCTAAAATATAGATAATTTGCCCGGCCGGTACCGTCTCCGGTCTTATGCCGGGTTCCATTTTATACGGAGGAACGCGATGAACTTCAGAGGATACGGCGCCAGTCCCGATAAGTTCAAGGAACCGCTGCCGAAAACGCTGAAGGAATTGCCGGGGTATCTGCGCCGTCTCCTGTCCGGCTTTTTCTCTCATCTTTTTTTCATTTTCCGCATCTCGTGGAAGGCCAGTCCCGCCGTCCTGATCCTGATGACGCTCTTTTCGGTTGCAAGCGGCATCCTGCCCGCGCTCGCCGCCCTCCTGACCAAGGAGATCTTAAACAAGCTCTATCTCGCGCTGAGCGGAGAGCTCACCGCGTTTCATATCATTCTGACGCTGATTATCTTCTATTTCGTCTACCGTTTCGTCAGCCATCTGATCACCGTTTACTCGCAGATGGTTTACCGGCTGGCGGGGGAGCTCGTTTCCAACCATATCAAGATGATGATCGCGGAGAAAACGAAAGAGCTGGATCTTGCCAGCTTTGACGACCCCTCCTTTTACGAGCGGCTGGAAAACGCCAACCGCGAGGCGGGAAACCGGCCCGTGCAGATCATCAATTCCTTCTTCGACGGTTTCAGCCACGTGATCACGATGATTTCCTTCGTCGTGATCCTCGCCGGTCTTTCCTACTGGGCGCCGCTTGTGATGCTCGTGCTTGCCGTTCCGACCGCGCTGATCAACTTCATCTTCCGCAAAAAGACCTTTCTCTATATGCGCCGCAACTCCAAAGACCGCCGGGAGATGAACTATTACACCGACGTCCTCGTCAACAAGGACCGGGCAAAGGAAGTCCGCCTGATGGGGCTCTCCGACGATTTTATCCGCCGCTATAAAACGGTCTTTACCAAATACTACCGCGGGATCCGGCGCCTGATCGTGCGGGAAAGTCTGTGGAAAACCGGCTTTTCCCTGCTCTCCCTGTCCGGCTACTGCGTCCTCTTTCTCTACGTGGCGTATCAGGTCTATCTGGGCGCGCTGCAGATCGGCGATTACAGTCTTTACACCGGAGCGCTTTCTTCGATCAGCGGGTCGATCTCCTCTCTGATCGTTTCCGGGTCCGCGATTTACGAGGGCACGCTCTTTATCGACAACCTGATGCTTTTTTTAAAGGAAAAACGCAAGATCGTCTCCACGGCGGAAACGCCCGTCCAGCCCGGGCGCGGGATCCCGCACGAGATCGAGTTTCGCCACGTCAGCTTTTCCTATCCCGGCTCGGAGAGAAAGGTCCTCGATGACGTGAGCTTTACCATCCGTCCGGGCAGCACGGCCGTGCTCGTCGGGATCAACGGAGCGGGAAAAACCACGATCATCAAGCTCCTTACCCGCCTCTACGATCCGACCGAGGGAACGATCCTGCTGGACGGCGAGGATATCCGCGCGTTCGATCCCACCGCCTATTACGATCTCTTCGGGATCCTTTTCCAGGACTTCGGCCAGTACGCCGTCTCCGCCGGGGACAATATCAGCTTCGGCGATCTCTCCCGGACCGACCGGGAGGAGCGTATCCGCTACGCCGCGCGCGAAAGCGGCGCCGACGCGTTTATCGAGCCGATGCCCCGCGGTTACGACACGCCTCTTACCCGTCTCTTTGAGGAAAGCGGGACCGAGCTGTCCACCGGACAGTGGCAAAAGCTGTCGATCGCCCGGGCATATTTTAAAGATTCCGATATAATGATATTAGACGAACCGACCGCGTCCCTCGACGCGCTCGCCGAGCAGGAGATCTTCCGCAAGTTCGACGCGCTCCGCGCCGGCAAGACCACCCTTTTCGTTTCCCACCGTCTCTCCAGCGCCGTTTCAGCCGACCAGATCATCGTCATCTCCGGCGGTCGGGTCGCGGAGGAGGGAACGCACGCCGAGCTGATGGACCGCCGGGGGATCTACTGCCGGATGTTCCTTGCGCAGGCCGAGAAATACGCGGAGGGATACCGCGCCCCGGACGGAGAAGAACGCGACTGATTTTTCCTCTCTTTTCCCGCTTTTCTTGACAATCCTTCCCTTCTGTCTTATAATCAACGTATGATTTCACGTTTAGGTAACAGGTGATAACATGTCAGTCAAAGCCGTAAAATTCGGCGGTTCCTCTCTTGCGAACGCCGAACAGTTCAAAAAAGTTGCACAGATCGTCCGCGCGGACGCCGACCGGCGCTACGTTGTCGCATCCGCGCCGGGCAAAAGCCGCCCGGAGGACGTCAAGGTCACGGATATGCTCTACGAGGTCTACGATCTTGCCTCCCGCGACCTGCCCTTTGAGGATCTTTTCAACCGCATCCGCGGGCGCTACGAGGCGATCATCTCCGGGCTTGCGCTTGATCTCGATCTCTCCGCCGAGTTTGCGCGCATCTCGGCGGCGCTCCTCCACCATCCCGGCCGCGATTACGCCGCCAGCCGCGGGGAGTATCTCAACGCCATCATCCTGGCCAAATATCTGGATTATGATTTTATCGACACGTCAAAGTATATCTTTTTCAAGGAAGACGGGACCTTCGACGCGGAACAGACGAACGCCGCTCTCTCCGCCGTGCTGCGCGAGCACGAGCGCGCCGTCCTCCCCGGCTTTTACGGGTCGATGCCGAACGGCACGATCAAGACCTTCTCCCGCGGCGGGTCGGATATCACCGGCTCGATCGTGGCGCGAGCCGTGTCCGCCTCTCTCTACGAAAACTGGACCGACGTTTCCGGCTTTCTGATGGCGGATCCGCGTATCGTACGCAACCCGCGTACGATCGACGAGATCACCTACCGGGAGCTGCGCGAGCTCTCCTATATGGGCGCGACCGTCCTGCACGAGGACGCCGTTTTCCCCGTCCGGATCGCCGGGATCCCGATCAATATCAAAAACACCAACGCCCCGGAGGCAAAGGGGACGATGATCGTCCCGACGAGCAAGTTCTACAACTACGAAACGGTCATCACCGGGATCGCGGGCAAGGTCGGCTTTTCCGTCATCACGATCGAAAAAGATATGATGAACGCGGAGATCGGCTTCGGCCGCAAGGTCCTCGAAGTTTTGGAGCGGCACCGCATCTCCTTCGAGCATCTCCCCTCCGGCATCGACACGATGAGCGTTGTGATCGCCGACAAGGAGCTTGAGGGAAAGAAGGAAGCCGTCGTCAACGATATTTCCCGCGCGGTCGAGCCGGACAGTATCTCGGTGGAACGGGGCCTTGCGATCATCGCCGTCGTGGGACGGGGGATGATCAGCGCAAAGGGGACCGCCGGCCGCGTCTTCCGCGCCGCCGCCTCGAAGGGCGTAAACATCCGCATGATCGACCAGGGATCCAGCGAGATCAACATCATCCTCGGCGTCGACGAGGAGGACTACCCCCGGGCGATCGAAGCGGTTTACGAAGAGTTTGTCAAATAAAGAAAGCAAAAGGCGGCGAGTTTACCTCACCGCCTTGCGTTCTTTTTCAGTTCGCCATCCGTTCCGGGAGCTGCGTTCCGCCGAGCAGATGGAAATGCAGATGCCTGACCGACTGGCACCCGTGCTCGCCGATATTCGTGATCACGCGGTAGCCCTTTTCGAGGCCGAGCTCTTTTGCGATCTTCGGGATCGCCTCAAAGATCTTGGCAACGTACACGCTGTTGCCTTCGTAGATCCCGTCCGCGCTCGGGATATGCGCCCTCGGCACGACGATCACGTGGACCGGCGCCTGGGGATTGATATCCTTGAAGGCGTAGCACCAGTCGTCCGACCAGACGGGAGCGGAAGGGATCTTCCCTTCGATAATGTTGCAGAACAGACAATCCATACCATCACCTCTTTCTTTCCTCTCTATTTTACTCTCTTTTTTTTGCAAGGTCAAGCATGAAGCGTTATTTTTATGATCCTTCGCGCGTCTCCCCCGCCGCTTTTCTCCGCGGCTCGGGGATCCCGGTCTATCTTTACGGGATGGGAAACGGAGCGGAAAAGGCGACGGCGTATCTCGCTCGCAGCGGTCTTTCCCCCTCCGGGGTCTTTGCCAGCGACGGGTTCGTCCGGGGGCAGGCGTTTGCCGGCTTCCCCGTTCTCTCTCTGTCCGACGTTGCGGCAAGAGAGCCGGACGGCTTTGCCGCGATCGTTTCCTTCGGCTGCCCCGGCCCGGAGGCCCGCCTTCTCTTTGCGCGGGTCGAAGCCGCCGGCGGGATCGTATTCGTTCCCGATCTGCCGCTGTTCGGCGAGGAGTGGACGGACGAAGCGTTCCTCGCAAAGCGCGAAGACGAGATCACCCGCGCCCGCGCTCTTTATACCGACCCCGTTTCGCTTACCCTCTTTGACGCGCTGCTGCGCTGCAAACGGACCGCGGCGCCCGCCGATCTTTTTTCCGCCGCAGCGCCGCAGGAGCGGCTCTTCGACCTGATCAAGCCGGAGAGTGTTCGCAAGGCGGTCGACGGCGGCGCCTACCGCGGCGACACCGCAAAAGAGATGATCGCCCGCTTCCCCGCTCTGCGGGAGCTGCTTTGCTTTGAGCCGGATCCGGCGTCCTTCTCCCGTCTTCAAACCCTCTCTTCCGATTGCGTCCGCCTTCGCTTTTATCCCGCGGGGCTTTCCTGCCGGGACGGCGAGCTTCCCTTCTCCGGCGGGGGCAACCGCGGCGCCCACTTTGCGGAAGACGGAAAAACGCCTGCCAAAACCTGCGCCCTTGACTCTCTGCCGGAGGCCGCGGGATGCGACTGGATCAAGCTCGACGTGGAAGGGTGCGAACGGGACGCGATCCTCGGAGCAAGAGAACTGATCATCCGCGACCGCCCCGTTCTGTCCGTTTCCGTTTATCACCGCGCAGAAGATCTTTTCTCCCTTCCGCTGCTGATCGCGGAGCTTTGTCCCGCGTACCGCTTTTATCTCTCCCGCGCCGACGTATGTCCCGCGTGGGACGTGATCCTGACCGCCGTTCCGAACGAAAAATGGAAAGGGGACGTTTCCCATGAATGAACAAAACCGCAAAGAAGAAAAGACCGCCTACACCCCGCCGCCTTACCGGCCGGGTCAGGGGTACAGTATCCATCTCACCTTTTCTGAGATCCTCTCAAACGCCGTCCGCTCCCGCGCGTTTTGCGCGTTTGCGATCGTTCAGCTTCTCTTTTTTCTTCTTTCCTCGTTTTCTTTCCGTGAGAGCGGGGGGGCCGTTTCCCTCCTCCCCGCCGTTGATCCTCCCTGCCTTGTCTTCACCGTCGCCGCCTTTTTGCTCCTTTTCTCGGCAAAGCGGCTCTCCGACGGTACGATGCGCGCGGGCGCGCTCCGCTTTACGGAGATCGCTTCCCTTATCTTTGCCGTCCTCTTTCTTCTTTTGATCCCCGCGTCCGTTTTGCTTTTCTTTTTCCCCGGGCTTGGCGGGATCATCCTCCCCGATCCGTTCGTTTTCATCCTGAAAGCCCCGCTTTGGCTTATCCTCTCCGATCTGCTTTTCTTTTGCAACGCGTTTGCGTTTTTCTTCCTCTTTTCGGCGGCGCGGTCGGCCGCGCGGGCCGTTCGCCTCAACGCGCGCCCGTCGCTGCCCTCCTCCCTGCCGCTTCTCCTTCTGATCGCGCGTTTTTTTGCGGCGGCGCTCTTTCTTCTTCCGCCGTGGCTTTCCTCTCTTGCGGATCCCGCGTCCGCCCTCTCTCTCGTGTATTTGATCCGGTTTCTGCTTCTTTCCTTTCTCTCTCTTGTCCGTTTTCTTCTCTTTTCTTTCTTTTACCGGCGCGTGATCTGCGCCGCCGAAACGTCCTATTTCCCGGAGCGGTAAGATACGAAAAAACGGCGGAACTCGTTGAGTTCCGCCGTTTTTCTTGTGATAGAAGATTACTTATACTTGCGTTTTCTTGCAGCTTCCGACTTCTTCTTGCGTTTGACGCTCGGCTTTTCGTAGTGTTCTCTCTTGCGAAGCTCCGCAAGGACACCGGAGCGGGCGCACTGACGTTTGAATCTGCGAAGGGCGCTGTCAAGAGTCTCGCCATCTTTTACCCGAATCTCTGCCACGACTTGTTTCCCCCCCTTCGCTTAAAAGGTTGCCGCTTTTGGCAACAGTAATATTATACATACGCCATCCCCTCTTGTCAAGACTATTTTTTATCGCTTTGAAAAAAGGTGAGAAATCTTTGGCGCCGTTTTTGCATATAGATAACTGATCTTTTTTCTGTGAGGCGTTTTATGACCGTTTACACCGTACAAAAGGGCGACACCCTCTATTCCATCGCCAAAAAGCATTCTCTGTCCGAATCGCAGATCGTGGGGGACAATCTGCTCTACGACGCGGACCGCCTTGTCCCGGGGCAGACGCTGGTGCTTCTCTCCCCCGCCGTTACGCACCGGGTGAGAAAGGGGGAAACGCTCTTCGGTCTCTCCCGGCGTTTCGGCGTTACGATGCGCTCCCTTTATCAGGCCAACCCCGTCCTCGGGGGTTTGCCGGACATTTTCCCCGGTCAGACGCTGGTGATCCGTTACCGGGACGCCCGGATCGGCAGCGCCGTGACAGAGGGCTTTGCCATGCCGGACGCCGACGAGGCCGCTCTGCGCCGCGCCCTCCCGTATCTTACACGGCTCTGCGTCTTTTCCGCCGGGATCCGGGCGGACGGCTCCCTTGCCGAGCCGGACGACGAGGTCCTTCTCAAGCTCGCCTCCGAATACGAGTGCGCCCCCTCTCTCGTCCTCTCCTCCCTTGACGGCGAGGGCTGCCACGACCCCGGCGCCCTCCCCGCGCTCCTTGCGGATCCCGGAAAAGGGGAACGCCTGATCGCAGACCTGATAAAAACCGTAACAGAAAAG
>CAMKAU010000023.1 GCA_946410595.1 uncultured Clostridia bacterium | reverse complement strand
TTAAGGTCTTCTCGTAGTAGGCGGGGGTAACGATCTCCTTCGAGTAGTAGGCAAGAGCGTCTCGGCGCTGTCGGGATCCTGGACGTTCTTGCCCTTTAAGGTCTTCTCGTAGTAGGCGGGGGTAACGATCTCCTTCGAGTAGTAGGCAAGAGCGTCTCGGCGCTGTCGGGATCCTGGACGTTCTTGCCCTTTAAGGTCTTCTCGTAGTAGGCGGGGGTAACGATCTCCTTCGAGTAGTAGGCAAGCGCCTCGGTGATCGCGCCGCTCTTTTCCTCGTCCGCGCAGTCGGCGGGGATCGCGTACATCGTCGCCTGATAGCCGGCAAGCCCGCAGTAGTAGCGGTCCTGATCCTCCGTCAGCTTGGGCATCGGCAGAATGCCGTATTCCAGATCGCCGTCGCGGAAGAGCGGGAGGGCCTTCAGATATTCCAGGAGGAAGAGGGACTGATTGCTTTCGAACATCTCCGGCCACTTTTTGGCGGAGTCCATATGCTGGAAGTTGATGACCGACTGATCCTGGCAGAGGGAGACGAACCGCTCCACGACCGCCACGGTCTGCTCGTTGTTGAGGGTAAGGGCGAGCTGGTCGTCCTTGATCGCGGCGATGGTGTTGCCGGAGGCGTTGATCATCGCGGTCAGCATCGCGTCCCAGACGATCATGCCGTACTTGTCGTTGGAGGTGAGCTTGTCGTCGCCGTCCAGGTCCTCGCTGACGGTCTTCGTCATCTCGGAGAGGACCTCCAGCGTCCATTTGCCCTCGCGGGCGAGCTTGTAGACGTCTTCCAGCTTCTTTTCCTCGTGGATCGTTTTGTTGAAGATCACGCCGAAGGTGTATTCCTTGTCGGCGTAGGAGATGTCGCCGGTGGTGTAGAAGGTCTGGCCGTAGATGCTCGTGTCGGCGGTCGCGTTCTGATCCCACCAGGAGTTTTTCAGGGTGACGTAGGGCGCCTCCTGGAGATCGAGGAAGTAGCCCTGATAGGCGAGGGCGCTCGTATCGAACACGCCCATCAGCGCGCCGTCGTATTCTGAGTCGCCGGAGGCGCGGTTTTTGGTGAGGTAGGAGGCGCCGGACGAGCTGTTCTTAAAGAAATCGGTCGTCGTGAGGGTAACGCCGTAGGTATCCTCCACCTTCGCGTTGCGGCGGTAGATCGCGTCGTCCATCACAAGGGCGGAGTCCTCCGCGTAGGCAAAGGGGTTGATCCCGTTGTCCATCCACGCGGTGCAGAGAATGTTGAAGGTGGAGTCGGAAAACTTCAGATCGTCCGGAACGCCGAGGGTTTCGCTCGCGGTCGTGTCGCCGGCCGCCTCCCCGGAGTTTTGCGGATCTTCCGTCACCGTTCCCGCGGGCGCCGTTCTCTCGCTGCAGGAAACGAGCAGCGTCGAGAAAACGAGAAGAAGGGCAAGGCAGATGAGAACAGGTTTTTTCATGGATTCTCCTTTCAGAAATCCCGGGTTTCCCGGAAAGATATAAAAAACGGGGAAAAGGATAAAACGGAAATGAAAAAAAGGACTTTACATCTTCTTTCCTTTATGTTAAGATAAAAGCAGAGAAAAAACAATGCAAATATTCTTTGGATTGTTACAAAAATCCCAACTCGAGGTAAGGGGAATGCTGGAAAACGCGTTTTCGCTCCCTTTGGTTTCCAAAAAAAGCGCGCCCGCGGACGAGTGCTTCTACATGAGCTGTATGCCGTACTCGCCCGGCGTTCCCTTTTTTATGGAATGTATCGGCGTGACAAACCCCAACCCCGATTACCGCATCGAGCGGGTCCGGCAGGGCGTGGGGCGCTTCGGCGTTTTCGTGTTCGAGTACGTGCTCGAGGGCAAGGGCTACGTCGAGTGCGACGGGATCCGGTACACGGTGGAGGCGGGGGATTTTTACTTCCTCGGCCGGAACGCATCGCACGTTTATTATACCGACAAGTCGGATCCGTATAAAAAAGTTTGGTTCAACGTCCGCGGCAAACTGATCGACAAGGTCCTGGAGGCGTACGGGATCACAAGCCAGGTCGTGATCTGCCGCATGGACGCTCTCCCGATCTTCGAGGAGATCCGGCAGATCTACGTCTCCGCCGGGGACGCGGATTTTGCCGAGCGCAACTACCGCGCCTCCCTGAAGGTGATCGAGCTGATCGGCAGGATGGACCGCCATCTGCGCGACGCCGTCGGCAAGGTGGATCTCCCGATGCGGGTGAAGATCTATCTCGACAACAGCTGGGATTTTTCGATGACGGTGGAGCGGCTGGCGGAGCGTTTTCATCTCAACAGCAACTACGTTACCTCGGTGTTCAAGGCGAAATACGGCGTCACGCCGAAGCAGTATATGCTTTCCCGCAAGATCGCCTGCGCAAAGGAACTGCTGGCCGACCCGGGCTGCGAGATCAAGGAGATCGCCGGCACCCTTTCCTTTTCCAGCGTTTATCACTTTTCCAACACCTTTAAAAAACTGACGGGAGAGACGCCGAGCGCCTACCGCCAGCGCATCTCGCGGGAGGCGGACTGATTTTGTGTTTTGCGGTCGGAGACCGTTAAAATAAGAAAAAGGAGAACAAACATGAGCATTTTTGACAAACTGAAGGGAACCGTCAGCGATGTGGCAAAGGCGGCCCGCGAAGCCGTCGGATCCGGCAATCAGACGGAGACGATCGTGATCGGGAAGCTGCCCGAGAGTCTCGACGAGCTGAAGGCGCTGCCGGAAGCGGCGATGGACACGCCGTTCAAGACCGCGGCGCTTACCGTCTGCGCGCTTTGCGCTTACGCGGCGGATAAGGAGATCGGCATCACGATGCTCGACTTCCTGCGCGGACCCGGCGGACCGCTCTCTCCGATCGACAAGCAGTTCCTCAAGGACAGATTCGGAGACGAAAAGTTTTACGTTCCTTTTTCCTACTTTGAGGGAGCGACCCCGGAGAACGAATACGCGCCGGCGGAGCCGTTTACTCTCAAGATCTCCTCGAATCCTTATTCCTTCCAAAACGAAGGATACGCGACGCTGTGGATCACCTCCGGCGGCGCCGACAGCCCGAGACAGGTCGACCTCAGAAAGGCCGGCACGGGCGTTTGGTATCTGCGCAACCATCAGGGTCTGACCCCCGATATCAAAAAGCCGAAATCCCTCGATCCCTGGGCGTAAAAGCCGGAAACCGTGACCGTACGCCCCTTTACGCCGGACGACCGCGCGGCGCTGAAGCCGCTGGCGGACGAGCTGCACCGGCTGCACGTTGAAAACCGCCCGGATCTCTTCGTCGGCGGGGAGCACCCCCTCTTTTCGGAGGAGGCGGTCCGCGGTCGGCTCGCGGAGCCCGGCGCGATCTCCCTCACGGCGGAGGAAAACGGCGAGCCGATCGGTTTCTGTTTTGCCGGGATCCGTCCCCGCACGGCGATGAAAAACGTCCCCTCTCTCTTTCTCGACGACCTGATCGTCGCCGCTCCCTTCCGCCGCCGCGGCGTGGCCCGCGCGCTCTTTGACGAGGCGGTCCGCCTCGGGCGGGAGCGGGGAGCCGTCCGCGTCGATCTGACGGTCTGGTCCTTCAACCGGGAGGCGGAGGCGTTCTACCGCTCGCTTGGAATGGCCCCGCAGCGCATAATCTACGAAAAAGCATTATGAAAAAAGTCCCGGCGCGGCTCGCGTCGGGACTTTTTTCAGCGTTTGAAGAAGGAGAAAAGCCCCTTCTTTTCGTACGGTCTGCGGGTGATGCCCTTCAATTCATACCCCGTCCCGCCGATCACGCGGCGGAGTTCTTCGTCGGGGATATCCTCTTTTGCCACGATCACCGTCTCGCCGGTCTTGCGGGAGGAGGCGACCGATTTGACCGGGAGGGCGGCGCGGACGGCCTCGTTGAGATGCGACTCGCACATCCCGCACATCATCCCCTCGATCTTCAGCGTGATCTCAACCATAAAAGCTCTCCTTTCCGGCGAGAAGGGCGATCAGCTCTTCCGGCCTGTCTACCAGTTTGCCGGCTCCGTGCCGACAAAGATAGTCGCGGGAGCGGAACCCCCAGGTAACCGAAAGACAGGGGATCCCCGCGTTTTTCGCCGTTTCGATATCCACGTCCGAGTCCCCGATATACACCGTTTCGCCGGGGGAGACGCCGAGGAGCCGGATTACCTCAAAGAGAGAGTCCGGCGCCGGCTTGCGCCGGATCCCTTCCCGCTCGCCGACGGCGGCGTCGAACAGGGAGGGGAAGTAGCGGGCGACGAGGGTTTTGACCGGCGCGTCCGCTTTGTTCGAGACGACGGCGGTGCGGATCCCCGCCCGCCGGAGAGCGGCGAGCGTTTCCGCGATCCCGGGATAGGGGACGGTCTTTTCGGCGCAGTGGGCGCCGTAATAGGAGAGAAAGGCGGCGTGCACCTCGTCTATTTTTTCTTTCTCCGTGCCGGGCGGCGCCGCCCGCTCAATGAGCAGCCGGATCCCGTTGCCGACGAAGCGCCGCGTTTCCTCCCGCGTCCGCTCCGGCAGCCCGGCGCTCCGCAGGACGGCGGCAAGACTGTCCGCAAGATCGTCGAGGGTGTCAAGGATCGTGCCGTCCAGATCGAAGACGGCGGCTTTGCATCCGTTCATTCCGGCACCTCCTGTCGGTCGGACGCGGGATCCGCCTCCGGAAGCCGGAACCAGAAGTCGCTGCCTCTGCCCGGCTCGCTTGAGACGCCGTAGGCGGCGCCGTGTTCTTCAAGGATCCCCTTGACGATCGAGAGCCCGAGCCCTGAGCCGCCCACGCCGCGGCGGTGCTCGCCGCTCTTGTAGTAGCGCTCCCAGATGCGGGGGAGGTCTTCTTCCGGGATCCCCTCGCCCGAGTCGATCACGTCGACCCGCACGAAGGCGCCCTCGCCCCGTTCGCGCACCAAAACCGTCTTATCCTCGCCCGTGTAGCTGATCGCGTTGCCGATCAGGTTATAAAGGACCTGCAGGATGCCCGTCCGGTCGGCGAGGACCCCGTGTTCCCCGTCGCTTTCCAGGCGGATGGTGTAGCCCTTGCATTCGGTCAGCTTTTCAAACCGCCCGCAGGTCTGCTTCAGCGCCTCGGTCAGGGAGAAAAACTCCGGCTTCGGCGTCCGGCTCCCGTTCTGGAGCCGGGAGACCTCGATCAGGTCGTTGACAAGGGCGGTCAGCCGTTTCGTTTCGTCGATGATGACCTGCATATTCTCCGGCGTATTTTCGCCGGGGATATCGCGCATCACCTCGCTGTACCCGGAGATCATCGTCAGCGGGGTACGCAGGTCGTGGGAGATATTGGCGATCAGTTCCTTCTGCATCCGGTCGACCTTGGAGAGTTCATGCTCCGCGTAGGTCAGCGTGCCGGAGAGCTCGTCGATCTCCCGGCATCCCCCGCCCCGGAAGGTCGCGTCGTAGCGGCCGGAGGCGAGCAGCGCGGCGCTCTCGGAGAGGCCGACGATCGGCTTGGAGAGGCGGTGGGCGAGGATCCCGGCGCCCGCGAGGGCGATCAGCACGGCCAGCGCGGAGACGAGCAGAAGCTGGATCTTCAGGGTGTTTTTGACCGAGCCGACCGGCGTGAGCGCCGTGTCAAGCAGGATCAGGCGCTCCCCCTCCTCCCCCTCGGAAAAGAGCCCGGCGTACACCATCCGGGACATATCGAAATACCGCCCGGGCCCGCCGTTCTTTTTTTCGGTCTCCGGCGCGTCCGCGGTCTCTTTTTCCTCGCTCCCGGTCGGCGCCAAGCCGAAGACAAAGGAGGAAACGACCGTCTTTTTTTCCTTCGCTTCCCGGTAGAGATCGCCGACGGAGGTCTTGCCGAGCCGGTGGATGATGCTGCCCGCGCTGATCTCGGAGGACGCGAGATCCTCCAGCTCGGCGTTCAGTACCCGGACGCAGATATTATACTGCAAAGCGGCGGTGTCGCAGACCGTCTGCAGGTCGTCCGCGCTCGTTTCCGCGATCTCGGCGCCCGCCCGCTCCAGCGAGTTTTTGGTGATAAAATAGTAAAAATCGTCCAGAAAGACGATCTGGAAGACCCACAAAAACGCGAGAAGAAACGCAAGAAATCCCGCAAAAGAGAGAAAGAGCTTTCCTTTCAGCGGGAGTCTGCGTTTCCGGCGCGTTTTCTTTTCGTTTTTTTCAGTCATGGCTTTGTCCGTCCGGCCCGTCAAAGCGGTACCCCATACCGCGCAGCGTGGCGATCAAGCGGGCGTAAGGACCGAGCTGGCGGCGCAGCAGCTTGATATGCGTGTCCAGCGTCCGGTCCCCGCCGTAAAAATCGTAACCCCACACGTCGCAGATCAGTTTTTCCCGCGAGAGGGCGATATTGCGGTTTTTGATCAGATAGAAAAGCAGGTCGTATTCTTTGGGGGAAAGTTCCGCGCGCGCCCCGTCCACCGAGACGGTGCGGGAGGTAAAGTTGACCTCCAGCCCCTCCTGCCGGTAGACCTCAAAGACGGGCTTTGCCGCGTTTTCCCTCTCCCCGCCCGAGCGGACGCGTTTGAGGATCGCGTCGACCCGCAGCATCAGCTCCTTCGGGGAAAAGGGCTTGACGACGTAGTCGTCGATCCCCAGCTCGAAGCCGTTGATCCGGTCGTATTCCTCGCCGCGCGCGGAGAGCATCAAAATCGGCACGTCGGAAAAGCGCCGGATCTCCCGGCAGGCGGAAAAGCCGTCCAGCTCCGGCATCATAATATCCATAATGACGATATCGTAGGCGTTCTGGCGGCACATCCGCACGGCGGAGAGCCCGTCGGACGCCTCGCTCACCGCGTGCCCCTCGAACTCCGCGTACTTGCGGATCAGCTCGCGGATCAGTTTTTCATCGTCGACAACGAGTATCTTGACCATAACGACCTCATAGGAACCGCCGGAGGCGGGAGATCCCGCCTCCGGTCGGAGAACGTTCAGCTTTCGGTTTTTGCGCCGGCGGGCACTTTTTCATAGAGGGTGGCGGTAACGGTCACGGTGCGCCCGCTGCGCACGACCGTGACTTCCACGGTATCTCCCACCTGATGCCCCTGCAGCGCCCGTTTGATCCCGGCGGCCGAGGAGACTTCCTTGCCGTCGACCGAGATGATGCGGTCCCCGTTTTTCAGATCGGGGTTCAGCTCGGATGTCCTCACGTAGATGCCGGGGGTGCTGTAAGCGGAGAAGGGATTGGTGAAGATCGAGGAGGAGTCTACCTCGTAATAGGTGATCCCGAGCTGCACCCGGCCGCGGACGTAGCCGTACTCGTTCAGCTCCTTCATCACCTCGACCGCGTCGTTGATCGGGATCGCAAAGCCGAGCCCTTCCACGTCGCTGCCGGCGGATTTGGCGTTGACGATGCCGACGAGCTCCCCGCCGAGGTTGAAGAGGCCGCCGCCGGAGTTGCCGGGGTTGACCGCCGCGTTGGTCTGCAGCAGGTTCATCGTCTGCCCTTCGATCTCGATCTCGCGGTCGAGAGCGCTGATGATGCCGTTGGTGACCGTTCCGCCGAGCGAGCCGAGCGGGTTGCCGATCGCCATGACCTCCTGGCCGACGACAAGAGCGGAGGAATTGCCGAGCGCGGCGGCGGTGAGTCCGGTCGCCTCGATCTTCAGCAGCGCGATATCCGACTCGCTGTCGCTGGCGGTGACGGTGGCGGCGTAGTCTTTTCCGTCCGTAGTGCGGACGGTTACCGTGCTTGCGCCGTCGATGACGTGGTAGTTGGTGATCACGACCCCGTCGGTGGAGATGATGACGCCGCTTCCGGCGCCGCCGGTCACATACTGGCCGTAGATCTGGCTGGTGCGGACCGTCTCGGTCGTGATCTCAACGACGGAGTCCTTGACCGCCGCGGCGACCTGGGCGTAGCTGCCCGTTTCCACAACGTCCCGGCCGTTATTGACGATCACGACGCTGGGGGTCGAGGCGGGGGAGCTTGCGGCGGAAGCGGAGCCGGTCTCCGGCGGGTTCGTTACCGTCGTATCCGTCGAGCCGGAGGAGAGGGAACGGACGAGCAGCGCGCCGCCGACGCCGCCCGCGGCGGAGAAGAGGATGCAGAGGGCCACGAGCAGGGCGGCGAGCCCCGCGCCGCTCTTTTTCTTTTCTTTTTTCTGCGGGGCGGCCGCGGGCGCGGCATAGGGGTTTTGCGCGTAGGCGTACTGCCCGTACCGCGGTCCGGCGTATGCGTTTTGCTGCGCATAGGCGTTTTGCGCGTAGGGGTTCTGCGGCGCGTAGGGATTTTGCGCGTAGCCGGCGCCGGCTCCGCGGTATGCGCCGCAGGCGTTCGTTTCGCGGTCGATCTGCGGACCCGCGTAGTGGTATTCCACACGCGCGCCGGTTTGTCCGGCGGCGTTTTCCTGCGGGTTCTGCGGCGCGTCCCGTTCCGGGGATGCGTTTTCCGCTTCGGCGGTTTCCCGGGGTTCGGTCTCCGGGGTGGGGTTCTCGTCTTCGGGACGGAAGGTATATTCTGCCATATCGATAACCTCCTTGGCTTTTTCTTTCTGTCCCTATTCTACCCCCGAAATGTGAAAACTGGATGAAGAAAACCGGAAAAACGTTTGAATTTCACCGGCCGCCCGCCGCCTTTTTTTTCCTTTCCTCATCAAGATAAGACTGGAGGATCAGTTCGGCGGAGAGGGTGTCGATCACCTTTTTCCGTTTCTTTTTGCGGACGTCGACCTCGGAGAGGATGCCGTGCGCCTCCACCGTGGAGAGCCGCTCGTCGCAGAAGAGGACGGGGATCTTCCCGCCCGAGAGGGAAACAAGCATCGCGCCGAACGCGCGCGCCGTTTCGGCGCGCGTTCCCTCGCTGCCGTCCATATTCAGCGGCAGACCCACCACGGCGAGCTCCGCCCGGTATTTTCCGATCAGGCGGATCGCTTCCTCCGCCGTTTTCGTCATCGAGGAGGCGGTGATCGTCGTGACCCCGCCGGCGAGAAAGCCGGAAGCGTCCGAGACCGCCACGCCCGTCCGGCGGTCGCCGTAATCAAAGCCGATCGAAATCATGGTACTTTTTTTCCTTTTCCGTAAACATAACGTCAAGCCGCCGCGCCGCGGCGGACATCTCCCGCACCCGCGCGGGCAGCTCCTCCGGCGAGATCCCCGCGCAGTATTTATCCGCTTCCAGCGTGAGATACCCGCGGTATCCGATCTCCGCGAGGGCGTCGACGATCGGATCAAAGTCGATCCGCATCGTAAAGGGGAGCTGATGGGAGTCGTGCCGGAGGTCGTTGTCGTGCAGGTGCAGCGCCTCGACCCGGGAGCCGAGCTTGCGGAGCATCCCCGCGGCGCTCGTCCCCAGCCCCGCCATCTCCGCGTGACCGACGTCGACGCACGCGACGAGGAAGGGGTCGTTCACTTTTTCGAGATGTTCGAGAAAACTGTTTTCGTCGCTGCAGGCGGCGGGCACGGCGTGCCCTTCCTCCTTGTTCCAGTTGAACATATTCTCGGTCGCGATCTTCACGCCGCACGCGCGCGCGATCGGGAGCAGCTCGAAAAACAGTTCGGCGTTTTCCGCCGCCGGTTTGTTGTTGTCCGGATGGATGATACAATGCTCGCCGCCCGCCTCCGCCGTACACTCCAGCGCGCGCGGGAGCATCTCCCGGATCTGCGGATGGGAAACGGGGAAGGGCGCGTGGGACTGATTGCAGACGATGCCGTTTTCCTCTGCGATCCGCCGGATCTTTTTCACAAACGCGAGATAGTCCTTCGAGCGCAGCGGGTGGTCGGTCTCCGCCACAGAGCGGTTTTTCCAGTCGTACGGCGCCATCGCGGTCATGGAGAAGTCGTAGGCGTCAAAGCCCGCCTCGGCGACGAGCCGGACCGCCTCCTCTTCCCCGACGATTTTTGCGATCGAGTTGATTTCCGTTGACGTTTTCATCGTTATCCCTCTTTCCGACGGCGCGGACAGGCGCCGTTCACCGTATCATCATGGCGTCGCCGAAGGAGAAAAAGCGGTACTCCTCCCGGACGGCGGCGCGGTAGGCCTCCATCACGTTCTCCTTGCCCGCAAAGGCGGAGACGAGCATAATCAGCGTGCTCTCCGGCAGATGGAAGTTCGTGATCAGGGCGTCCGTCGCCTTGAAGCGGTAACCGGGATAGATAAAGATGCCGGTCTCCCCGCTCTGGGGCCGGATCGTCCCGTCCTCGTCCGCCGCGCTCTCCAGGGTGCGGCAGGAGGTCGTGCCGACGCAGACGACGCGTCCGCCCGCCCGTTTCCTTTCGTTGATAAGGTCGGCCGCTTCCTTCGTGACGGTAAAAAACTCCGCGTGCATCGTGTGCTCGGCGATCCGATCGGTCTTGACGGGGCGGAAGGTCCCAAGCCCGACGTGCAGCATCACCGGCACGACGGCGACGCCCTTTTGCCGGATCTTCTCCAAGAGTTCTTTCGTAAAATGCAGCCCGGCGGTCGGCGCCGCGGCGGAGCCGCGCTCCCGCGCGTAGACGGTCTGATAGCGCTCGGGGTCGGCGCAGGGCGTTTCGATATACGGCGGCAGCGGCGTCTGTCCCGCCCGGTCCAGCACGGCGTAAAAGCCGGCGGGATCGTCGTAGAAAAAGCGGACGATCCGGTTGCCGTCCTCTTTTACCTCCGTTACCTCCCCTCGCAGCGCCCCGTCCGCAAAGACGAAGGCGTCGCCCGGTTTGGCGCGTTTGCCGGGGCGGGAAAGACATTCCCACCGGTCTTCCCCGAGAGCGCTCAAAAGCAGAAGCTCGATCTCGCGGCCGGTGCCGTCGTCGGTCTTGCCGAGAAGCCGTGCCGGGATGACGCGGCTGTCGTTGATCACAAGGGTATCCGTGGGGAGGAGAAGGTCGGCGATATCGCGAAAGATCCGGTGCGAGATCGCGCCGGTCCTGCGGTCGAGGACCATCAGGCGGGAGGAGTCCCGCGGCTCGGCGGGCGTCTGCGCGATCAGCCGGCGCGGCAGCTCGTAGAAAAAGTCGGAGGTGCGGAGGGTCGTTTCCGGACGTTGATTGACGATCATATTTTCGGTTCGCTTTCTTGGCGGCGGTCATATACTGGAAAAGAACGGATCCGTTCTTTCCTTTCCCTCATTATAATACAAAGGACGCGCTGATGCAAGTCCGGGAGAAAAATATGCTGAAAACTGCTAAAAAAGCCCCCTTTTACGGGATCTGTACCGCGCTCGTGACCCCCTTTTCCGGCGGGGAGGTGGACTACCCCGCCCTCTCGCGCCTGATCGAGAGGCAGATCGCGGCGGGCGTGCCCGCCCTGGTCGTGGCCGGAACGACGGGAGAGGCCCCCGCGCTGAGCGAACGGGAAAAGCTCTCTCTTTTTTCCTTTGCCTGCGAAACGGCCGCCGGCCGCGCGGCGGTGATCGCCGGCACCGGAAGTCCGGACGTATCCAAAATGCTCTCCCTCTCCCGCGAAGCGGCGAAAATCGGCTGCGACGGGCTGCTCATCGTGACCCCCTACTATAACCGCGGGACGGAGAGCGGCGTGCGGGAGAGCTACCGCCGCGCCTGCGGGATCGGTCTGCCGATCCTGCTTTACAACGTGCCCGCCCGCACGGGGACCGATCTTTCCTACCGCTCGGTCCGGCTCCTCTCGCGCGAGCCGGAGATCGTCGGGATCAAGGAGGCGTCCGGCGAGATCGGACGCATCGCCCGCTACCTTGCGGACGGGGAAACGGATCTCCACGTTTATACCGGCTGCGACGGCGAGCTTCTCCCCACCCTCGCGCTCGGCGGCGGGGGCGCGGTCAGCGTTCTCTCCAACGTCTTCCCCGGGGAGTGCGTCCGGCTCTGCCGGCTGTTTGCGGAAGGGAGGATCGCCGAGAGCCGGGAGATCGCCCTCGCGCTCGAGCCGCTGACCCGCCTGCTCTTTTCGGAGACCAATCCCGCGCCGGTCAAATCGCTGCTCGCCTCGCTCGGGCTCTGCGGCGGGGAGATGCGCCTGCCGTTCGACGAGGTTTCGCCCACCCTCGCGGAGGCGCTCTTTTCCTCCTACCGCGAGGCCTGCCTCCGCCTGAAAAAAAACGGGGAAAAAGAGAAAAGAAAATGAAGAAGACGTCTTGCCTTGCGGCGGCAAATCGGTTATAATAAAAAAAAGACAGACGCGCGGTCCGAGGACCGCGGCAACAGAAGGGACGGCAGAACATGGAAGCTTCCGTAAGAAAAGAACTCACCGAGCTCGCCCGGAAGGTCCGCGTCGGCGTGATCGAATCGACCAACGCCGCCAGATGCGGGCATCCGGGCGGTTCGCTCTCCATCGCGGAAATCGTCGCGTGGCTCTATTTCAGGGAGATGCGGGTGGACCCGAAGGCCCCGCAGGACCCGGACCGGGACCGCTTCGTTCTCTCCAAAGGGCATACCGCGCCCGCTCTCTATACGGCGCTCGCGCTGCGGGGCTTTTTCCCGTGGGAGGAGCTTTTTACCCTCCGCAAGCTCGGCACCCGGCTCCAGGGGCATCCCAGTATGCACGCGCTGGACTGTATCGATATGTCCACCGGCTCCCTCGGACAGGGCGTTTCCACCGCCTGCGGCATGGCGCTCGCCGCCAAGCTCGACCGCAAGGACTACCGCGTTTATACCGTCATCGGCGACGGGGAGAGCGAGGAGGGGCAGGTCTGGGAGGCGGCGATGTTCGCCGCCCATTACCGGCTTGACAACCTCTGCGCGGTCTTTGATCTCAACGGCCTCCAGATCGACGGCGAGGTGAAAAAGGTGATGAATATCGCGCCGATGGCGGACAAGCTCCGCGCCTTCGGCTGGGAGGTGTGCGAGATCAACGGCCACGATTTCGACGAGATCGAGCGCGCCTTTGAAACGGCGAGACAAACGAAGGGCCGCCCCACGGCGATCCTTTCCCACTCGGTGAAGGGCAAGGGCGTTTCCTTTATGGAAAACCAGGCGGCCTGGCACGGAAAAGCGACGAGCCCGGAAGAATACGAAAAAGCGATGGCGGAGCTGACCGCCGCGCGGGAGGCGTGATATGGCAGAGAAAAAAGCGACCAGAGAAGCGCTCGGCGACGGGCTGAAAGCCCTCGGCGCCTCCATGCCGGAGCTGGTGGTCCTGACGGCGGACCTCGCGGAGACGACCCGCGCGGAGTATTTCCGGCGGGCGTTCCCCGACCGGTTCTTCAACTGCGGGATCCAGGAGGGAAATATGATGGGCGTCGCCGCCGGGCTTGCGGCGGCGGGCAAGACCGTGTTTGCCACCACCTTTGCCATGTTTGCGGCGGGCCGCGCCTTCGAGCAGATCCGCAACAGCATCGCCTATCCCGGCCTCAACGTTAAGATCGCCGCAACGCACGCGGGGATCTCGGTCGGCGAGGACGGCGCCTCTCACCAGTGCAACGAGGATATCGGGCTGATGCGCACCCTCCCCGGGATGACGATCGTCAACCCGGCGGACTATACCGAGGCGCTTTTCGCCGTCGAGGCGTGCGCCCGGCTGAAAACGCCGTGTTATCTCCGCTTCGGCCGCGCCGCCGTGCCGGATCTCTCCGCCGGGGAGGCGGGGTACCGGTTCGAGATCGGACGCGGACGCCTGCTGCGCGAGGGAACGGACGTTACGGTGATCGCCACCGGGCTGACCGTTTCGATGGCGCTGGAGGCGGCACAACTCCTTGCAAACGAGGGGATCTCCGCCGAGGTGATCAATATCCACACGGTCAAGCCGCTTGATACCGCTCTGATCTGCCGCTCCGCCGCCAAAACCGGCTGCGTCCTGACGGCGGAAGAGCATAATATCATCGGCGGGCTGGGGAGCGCGGTCGCCGAGGCGCTCTCCGAGAGCTGCCCCATCCCGCTCACGCGCGTCGGAATGCCCGACTGCTGGGGCGAGTCCGGCTCCGCCGCGGCGCTTCTGGAAAAGTACGGCCTTACCCCCGCCGATCTGGCGCGGCAGACGAAAGCGGCGATCGCCAAAAAGAAGGCGTAAGAACCGGTCTCAAAATCCTATTCTGCGGAGAAGAAAGATGACAGGAATCATTGCGGCCATGCCGTGCGAGGCGGAACGCCTTATGGAGCGGATGACGGAAAAAAAGGAACCCCGCGTTTTCTGCGGCGTTGCCTTTTACGAAGGAAGGATCGGCAGGGAAGAGGTCGCGCTGGCGGTCTGCGGGGTCGGCAAGGTCTTTGCGGCGTCCTGCGCCGCGGCTATGATCGCCGCCTACCGCCCGGACCGGATCATCAATACCGGCGTCGCGGGCGGGCTTTCCCCCTCTCTGCGCTGTCTCGATACCGTCGTCGCCTCCCGCCTGGTCCAGCACGATATGGATACCTCCCCGCTCGGTGATCCCGTCGGGCTGATCTCGGGGATCAACAAAATCTATTTTGAAACGGACGAAACGCTCTCCCGCGCTCTTGCGGACGCGATCCGCGGGGCGGGCGGACACGCCGTTTCCGGCACGGTCGCCACGGGCGACCGGTTCATCGCCTCTCCGGAGGAAAAAACCCGCCTCCGCGCCCTCTTTTCCGCCGACGCGGCGGAGATGGAGGGGGGCGCGATCGCCCAGGTCTGCTGCGTGAACGGGATCCCCTTCGCCGCGATCCGCACGATCAGCGACGGCGGGGACGGAGACGCGCCCGCGGACTTCGGCGCGTTCTGCGAGCGGGCGGCGGAGATCAGCGCGGCGGCTGTCGCCGCGGTCCTCGGATAAAAAAAGAAAAACGGTCTTTCGTCCGGAAGACCGTTTTTTGTCAGAAAAGAAGGCCGCTTTCTTCCCGTCCGCTTTCCGCGAGATGCCCGGAGGAGCGGAGGACCGCCTCTTTCAGCGCGGCGGGATCGAGGAGCGGGCGGTGAGAAAAGAGCTTGTGTTCAACGGGCGACGGTCCCTCGAAAAACGCGCTTGCCAGGTGGAAATCCGGCGCGCGGTCGGAAACGTTGTGCGCGTCGCTTCCGAGGACGATCTTTTGCCCTTTTTCAAGGAGAAAGGCGAGCTTTTTCTGCGTGAAGCGGTCGGAGAGCCCCTCGCAGTTGACCTGAAAGACGACCCGGTCGAGCCGCATCAGCTCGGACAGCTCGCGGACGCCGAGCCAGGGGAAACGGTCGATATGCGCGATGATCGGGAAGACGGCGTGTTTCGAGGCCGTTTTGTCGATCTCGGAGCAAAACCACGGCCTGAACTCGCAGCCGCCGAACTCAAAGAGCATATAGGGGAGATCCCCCATCGAAAGCCCGGTCAGGTCCAGAGAGGAAAGCCCTTTGGCAAGCAAAATCTCCGCGCCGGGACGGATCTCGGGCAGAGGCCGCCCCGCGGCGGCGGCGGTCAGTTCGCCGTACGCGCGTTCCCGGGCGGCAAGAAAGCCCTCCGGCGCGACCGTGTCCGCGTAAAAATGCGGCGTGGCGTAGACGGCGCCGATCCCCTGCGCTCGCAGAAGGGCGAGCATGGCGAGAGATTCCGCCGGGTTGCGGGCTCCGTCGTCTATTCCCGGAAGGATATGACAGTGAAAATCAGTCCGGATCGCGGTTGAAATCTCACTTCACCTCCGACTGGGTGTTAGAGGGGGCGTTGCTGATATAATGGATTTCGCCGCTCTTGGTATAGGCGCTGTACTTGTCGCCCTTTCCGTATCTGCCGTACTTGCCGTATTTTCCGTACTTTCCGTACCGTCCGTACCGCCCGCCGAAGGGGGAGTCGGAGTCGGAAACGTCGGTGATCACAACGCCGAGCAGCATTCCGCCCACCGCCCGGATCTTTTCGATCGAGCGTTTGATATCGTCGTGCCTCGTCTGGCGCTGGCGGACGACGATCAGAACGTTCGGCGCGTTGGAAAGCAGGGAGAGCGTGTCGGAGATAACGCCGACGGGCGGACAGTCGACAAAGATAAAGTCGTACGCCTCCCGCAGCGCGTCGAGGAGCTTTTTCATATTCTTGGAGCAAAGCAGCTCGGAGGGGTTCGGCGGGGTGGGACCGGCGGGGAGCAGGTCGAGGTTGGGGCGGACGCCGCGGAAAAACGAGGTGTCGTCCGGCCGGGAGAGGCCGGAAAGGAGCTTGGAGAGCCCGTTGGTATTGGTCACGCCGAAGATCTTGTGCTGAGAGGCGTTGCGCATATCTCCGTCGATCAGGAGAACGTGCGCGCCGGTCTGCGCCATCGTGATCGCCATGTTCGCCGTGGTGATGGATTTGCCGGCGTTGGGCTCGTAACTCGTGATAGCCGTTACTTTTTTGTCTTCCGCCGCCGCGAGGGAAAACTGGAGATTGGTCCGGATCGTTTTGTAGGACTCCGTGATATAAAAGTTCGCGGTGCGATCCTCTTCCGCGGTTTTGTTCGGATGGTTATTTGACATAGTTCTTACCTGCCTTATAGTCGTTTTCCCTGTTTTTCTTGAGGGACGGGACTTCGCCGAGCACGGGGATGCCGAGGACGTCCGTGAAGTATTCGCTCGTCTTGACGGTATCGTCAAAATAATTGATCAGAACGACGGATCCCGCCGAGAGGAAAAGGCCGAGCAGAGCGCCGAGCAGCGTTTTTTGCAGGACTCGTTTGGAAACGCGGGCCGGCTCCGCGATCTCGTCGACCGTCCGCTCCACGCGGGAGACGGAGCCGGCCTCGACCGCCGCTTTGAGCCGTTCGGCGCCGGTCGTCGCCATCGCTTCGCAGATCTCCACGCAGAGCGCCTTGTCTGCGTCGGTCGCGGAGATCGTGAGGATCGAGTTTTCGGCGGAGAAGGAGAGGACCCCGGCGAGCCGGGCTGCGCTGATCTTGCGTTCCCCGGTCAGCGGATCGTTGCCGATCGAGCGGGAAACGTCCTCGAGCACGGCGTTCATCTTCAAAATCGCGATGAACTGTTCGGAGAGCATGCTCGCCGCGCTGATATCGGAAGAGGAGATATAGGTCTGACTGGTCGTGTTCGCGTTCAGGACGATAATGTGAACGCTTGTCCGGTAGCGGTCGGGAATGTAAAAGGTTGCGTAGGCGAAAAACAGCGCGCTTCCGAGAATGGTGCAGGCAAGGATGAGAGAGAGTTTCCGAAGAAGCGCGTTGATGAGCATCCGGGGGTCGGTGGCGGTGTTTTCCATAAAACTTCCTTTCGCGGCGGCAGAAAAAGGGGAGTTCTGCCGATGATAGGTAAAAAATCTTCAAAATAATTATACAGTCCGTTTTGGGATATGTCAATAGAAAAACGAAGAAATCCGCGCCCGCCGGAAGGGGAGCGCCCCCTTCGCGCCGCCGGTCTTTTGCGCGGCGAAAAAAACGAAAAAAACGCCCGAAAAGCGCAAAAAGCGGCTCTCTTTTTTCGCCGTTTTCGGGGAAAGGGCAATCAATACAAAAAAAAGAGGGCGAAACTGTCAAATATTTAACAATTTTTTTATTGATTATGCGGAAAATATGTGTTATGATAAAAAATGGTAAAAAATAAGCCGCAAAAGCGGCGTTATGACGGAGGTTTTGCCATGTCCACCTACAACAAGAAAACCGTAGAAGACCTTGCCGTTTCCGGCAAGCGGGTCCTTGTCCGCTGCGACTTCAACGTCCCGATGAAGGACGGCGTGATCACCAGCGACAAACGCATCGTCGGCGCGATGCCCACGATCCGCTATCTCGCGGACCACGGCGCCAGAGTGATCCTTTGCTCCCATATGGGCAAGCCCCACAACGTGTTCAACGAGAAGATCAAACTCAATAAAAAAGAAAAGGCGAAGCTCGAGGCGCTCCCCGAGGGCGAGCGCGCCGCCGCGGAAGCGGAGATGCTTGAAAAAGCGAAAAAAGATCTGAAAAAGCTCACCCTCGCGCCCGTCGCCGCCCGGATCGCCGAACTGCTCGGCAAGCCGGTCGTGATGGCGAAGGACGTGATCGGCGAGGACGCGCGCGCCAAAGCGGCGGCGCTGAAGGACGGCGACGTGATGCTCCTTGAGAACGTCCGCTTCCACGCGGAGGAGGAAAAGAACGATCCCGCGTTCGCAAAAGACCTCGCCTCCCTCGCGGAGGTTTACGTCAACGACGCGTTCGGCACGGCGCACCGCGCCCACGCCTCCACCGCCGGCGTGGCGGACTATCTGCCCGCCGTCTGCGGTTACCTCATCCAGAAGGAGATCGGCGTGATGGGCAAGGCCCTCTCCGATCCCGCCCGTCCCTTCGTTGCGATCCTCGGCGGCGCCAAGGTCGCGGACAAACTCAAGGTGATCGAAAATCTGCTTACCAAGGTCGATACTCTGATCATCGGCGGCGGTATGGCGTACACCTTCCTTGCCGCCAAGGGCTACGAGATCGGTACCTCTCTCTTTGACGAAACGAAGGTCGACTACTGCCGCGAGATGATGGAAAGAGCGGAGAAGAACGGCGTGAAGCTCCTTCTTCCCGTCGATACCGTCGTGATCCGCGAGTTCCCGGATCCGATCGACGCGCCCGTCGAAACCGAGACGGTCGACGCCGACAAGATCCCCGCGGACAAAGAGGGCTGCGACATCGGAGCGAAGACCGCGGCGCTTTACGCGGCGGCGGTCCGGGACGCCGGCACGGTCGTCTGGAACGGCCCGATGGGCGTTTTTGAGAACCCGATCCTCGCGGAGGGGACCCGGGCGGTCGCCCGCGCTCTCGCGGAGAGCAAGGCGGTCACCATCGTCGGCGGCGGCGACTCCGCCGCGGCTTGCGAATCGCTCGGTTTTGCCGATAAGATCACGCATATCTCCACCGGCGGCGGCGCTTCTCTCGAGTTCCTCGAGGGGCTCGAGCTTCCCGGCATCGCCGTTCTGCAGGATAAATAAGAAGAAGCGGGAAAGGACGGTATCATGAAAAAAACAGTCATCGCCGGAAACTGGAAAATGAATATGACCCGCGCGGAAACGAAGGCGTTTTTCCGCGAGATCGCGCCGCTCGTCAACGCAAAAGACAGCTGCGGCGTCGTCTTCTGCGTTCCCTTTACCGATCTGGCGGCCGCCGTGCGCGGCGCGAGAGGGACGGGGATCAAGATCGGCGCGCAGAACGTGCATTTTATGGAAAAAGGCGCTTATACCGGTGAGATTTCCGCCCCGATGCTCCGGGAAGCGGGCGTTTCCTACGTGATCGTCGGACATTCCGAGCGCAGACAGTACTTCGGCGAAACGGACGAAACGGTCAATCTCCGCGTCAAAGCGGCGCTCGCCGCCGGGCTGAAGGTCATCCTCTGCCTCGGCGAGATGCGGGACGCGCGGGAGAAGGGGATCACCGACGAGGTCGTTTCCATGCAGACCAAGCTGGCGCTCCGCGACGTGACGGAAAAGCAGCTGCGCAGCGTGATCATCGCCTACGAGCCGGTCTGGGCGATCGGCACGGGGCTGACCGCCACGCCGGAAGAGGCGGACGAGACCTGCGGCGTCATCCGCGCGACCGTCGCCTCCCTCTACGGCAAAAAGGCGGCGCGGAAGCTCGTGATCCAGTACGGCGGCTCGATGAACGAAAAGAACGCCGAGGAGCTTCTCGCGCAGCCGAACGTCAACGGCGGTCTGATCGGCGGCGCTTCTCTCAAGCCCGCCGCCTTCGCCGCGATCGTGGCGGCGGCCAACGAAAAGAACTGAAAAATCAATAATCGCATACAGGGGGTACGCTTATGAAACGGACGGGAGTGAAAATCATTTTTCTGCTGGCTTGTCTGGCGGCGTGCTCCCTGCTCTTTTTTGCCTGCGCGCCGAAAAGCGACTACACGGAGGACAGGCTGTTTTCCGCCCGGCTGAGCGAAAAGGGGGACGCCCTCACGCTCGACGCGCAGCTCTCCGCCGCCGCCCTGGAGGCGGCGGAGGGGAGAAAGGTCTATCTCTTCGCCCTCTCGCCGGAGGAGGACGCGTCCGCTTTGCCCGTGATGACCCCGGCGGCGGAAAAACGCGCGGCGGCGGACGTTTCCTTCACGCTGAAACGCTCCGAGCTGAAGGCGGATCTGTACGCCAGATTCGTTCTGGCGATCCGCAGGGACGGCGTTTATACGAAGCTCGGCGAGATCCGCTATCTTGAAAACCCCGAGGCGCTCGCCTCCTTCTCCGCCTCCGTTCCCCCGCTCTCCAAAAAGGGACTGGCGGGCGTGAAGGCGAGCGAGGCGGAGGAGCTTTTCGTGTCCCAGACGGTCCTCGACCTCGACGCGGCGGCTCTGATCTCCGGGAGCGGAGAGGGGACCGCCCGGTCCGTCGGTCAGAAGACGTATAAGATCCGCGGCGAGGAGATCGCCCGGCTCGATTACGAGGTCAAAACCCTCACCGACGCCGGCGTGACGGTGATGCTGCGCTTTTCGCCCTCTCTCGGGGGAGAGGATCCCCTCTCCTACGGGGCGCTCCTTTCCTATCTCGCGGAGCGGTACGCCGGAGGGGAAAACGGGACGGTCTCCGCCGTGATCCTCGCGCCCCGCGAACCGGAGAAGGACCCCGCCGCGGCGGATATGCTGCTGCGGATCTTTTCTACGGCGATCAGAAGCGAAAACGCCGCCTGCCGTCTGTTTTTCGGCGTTTCCGGCGCCTTCCATACCGCCGGAGGAGGCGGCTCGGCCGAGCTGCTCTCCTCGCTCTTCCTCTCTCAGGCGGCGGCCGGCGAGATCCCCTACGGGATCGCCCTTGATACCGAGATCGTGCGGGAGGAAACGCCCGATCTCTGGAACGATCCCAAAGCGGAAAAGACCCTCTCCGCCGAGGTGATCTCCTTCTCGAACGTCGAGATCCTCGCCGACTTTCTCTCCGCGGAGGGAAGGACCTACCGCGGCGAGCCGCGGGAGATCCTCGTAACGGGTCTGCCCGTTTCCACCGTCCGCGATAACGAAACGACGGAAAAGAAGCAGGCGGCGGCCTTCGCCTACGCCTACCGGCGGCTGCTTACCGTTCCGACCGTCGTCGGCTGGATCCTTCCGACCCGCGTCGATACGGAAACGGCGTCAAACGGACTTTATTATCCGGCGGCGGACGGGTTTTTGCCGCAGGAAAAACCGATCTGTGAGGTCTTCCGCCTCGCGGATACGGACAGGGCGGACGTTTGCGCCGCGCCCTATCTCCCGCTTGTCGGGGTAGGGAACTGGTCCTCGGTGATCCCGGGGCTGACGGACCCGGATCCCGTATATCTCGAAGCGTCTCTGGCAAGCGTTTCCGTCAAGCCGGACGCCAGACTGAAAACGCTTTCGCTTTTCGATTTCACCGGCGGGTCGCTCTGTGGCTTTTATCCTTCCTATAACGCCCGCTCGCTCGAGATCCTCCCCTCCGCCGAGGGGGTCAACCGCCTGTACGCCGTCCTGCGCGGCGGCTCGGACGGGATGGCGGGCGTTTCCGCTCCGATCCCCGCGGACGTCCTGACCGGCAAGGCAAAATGGCTCCGCCTCGCCCTGCTGCCGGACAGCGCGGGCGCTGCCGCGCGCGTGGAGCTGCGCGTCGATCTGATCGCGGAAAAGGACGGCGTCCGTACCGTCTATACCTCGCTCTTTTCCGCGGCCGACGGCGAGGAAAGCGAAATCTTCGTCAATCTCGAGGGGATCCGCGACCCGGGCTCGGTCAAACGCATCCGCGTGGCGGCGGTGAACACGAAGGGGATGGAGAGCTTTACCCTCTCCCTCGCCTCCGCCGAGCTGCTCTCCTCTCCCCGGAGCGTGATCCTGACCGTCCTTCTCGTCATTCTGATCCTCGCCCTCATCTTCGGGCTCGTTTTGCTCGTCCTCTATCTCCGGTTGCTCCTGCGCCGCCGCAAGCAGCGCAAAAAAAGCCGCTCGGCGCGCCGCAATTACTTCGGATAAGAAAAAAACCGTCCGCCCGGAAGCTCCGGGCGGACGGTTTTTTACCGGTTCAGACGGCGCCGATCAAACGAAGGATGCAAAGGACGATGCCGATGAAGCCGTAGATCTCCAAAAGCCATCCGAGGATCGAGAAGATCACGCCGATCACCGGGATCCCGGCGAGCAGGCCGATCAGCCAGCCCACGACGGCGCAGACGACGATAAAGACGATCAGCCGGACGAAAAAGGACGCGGCGTCGCCCTTTTTGACACCGAACGGCGTCGGCCACAGGGTTTTCAAAAGAGACATAAAGGAACCTCCTTTCTTCTCTGTTATCTATATCATACTTTTTTCGCGGGGGAAAGTCAAGAACTTGACAGGAGAGGGCGTTTTTTTTATAATAAAAACGTAGAAAAGAAAAAGGAGTTTTTCCTTTTTCGCCGTATAAGGGAAGGAAAGAGGAGAAGGTATGGAAAACGGTGAGCGCGAAGACCGCCGTTTCCTGTCAGGACGGGAAGAAGATTTTGAAGAATGCGTCGCCCTGTACCGGGACGGATTGTTCTTTTTCCTTACCCGGATGGTGGGCAGCGAGCCGGACGCCGAAGAACTCGCGATCGACGCGTTCGCGGAGCTGTACCTCCGCCGCGCTTTGTACGACGGGCGTTCCTCGGTCAAAACGTATCTTTACATGATCGCCCGCAGCCGCGCGCTTGACTTTTTGCGCCGGAAGAAGCGGCGTCTGGCGAATACCGCCCCGCTGGAGGAGCTGCCGGAGCTCGCCGGCGCGGAGGACCGCCCGGAGGAACGGGCGGAGGAGGCGGTCCGCAACCGGGCGCTCGCCCGCGCGATGGGAGAGCTCGACCCGGAGGCGCGGCAGGCGATCTATCTGCTGTATTTTGAGCGGATGTCCTACGGGGAGATCGCCGCCGTCATGAAAAAGAATACGAAACAGATCGACAATCTGCTGCAGCGCGGCAAAAAACGGCTGAAAGAATTACTGGGAGAGGAGGGAAGAGCGCTGTTATGAAAAAAACGCGGGAAGAGTTCACCGCCGCCGTCTGGCGGCGGGTGGAGGAAAAGCGGGAAGCGGAGAAAAAACGGGCGCGGCTCGTGCGGCGCCTTTCCTTCGCGGCGGCCTCCGCCGCCTGCCTTTTCCTTGTGATCGGGTTGTTCCCCGCCCTCCGGAAAGGGGAGGGGAACCTTTCCGACATGACGAGATCGGAGAGCCATTATTCCGTTCCGGCGGAGAACTGCGCGCAGGAAGAGCCCGGCGTAGCGGAAAAGTCGGGTACGGCGGCTCCGGCGCCTTCGGCGGCCGATTCGCGCGACGGGCAGAACAAGGAGGAAGAAAAGCCGGATACCGAGGCGCCGGGGCGGTCCTGCGAAGAGAAAAGTCCGCAGAAAGCGGCCCCGGAGACGTCGGTTTACAGCCAAGGAGAAGCGAGCGGGCCGGTGCGCGTCCGGATCCTTGACGGGGAGACGGGTCTCCCGACCGCCTCTCCCCGAGAGGAGGAGACCGAATTTCTTTTGTCCGATCCCGCGGGGATCGCCCGGCTGGAGGAGCTGATCGGAGCGCTCACCGCGGAAGAGGACAGCGGTCTTCTGCAAGCCGGCGGGATTTTCGACCGGACGGCCGGGGAAAGCGAGATCGTGTTGAAGGAGCAAGAGGGGATCCTTCTCTTTGGCGGCATGGGATACCGGGTCGAGCAGAACGCCGCGTGGCGGGAGCTTTCCGCCTTTCTCCGGCGCTGCGCGGAGGAAGCGCAATAAACGAACGAAAAACCGGGGCGCCGCGGCGCCCCGATTTTTCTTGCTTTTCCCGGCGGAATATGGTAGAATAAGACGAAAAAACAAAAAGGAGAACTCTGTTATGATTTGGATCGTTCTGACACTCGTTACCGTGGTAGCGCTTTTCATCCTCCTCGGCGTCAACGGCAAGACGTGGAACCGCCGGCCCCGCCAGTGGTTCTGTCTTGTCGGACTCGTCTGGCTCGTCGTCGGCTCGGTCACGATGGTCCCGACGGGACATACCGGTATTCTGACGACCTTCGGCAAGGTGGAAAACAAAACGCTGGAAGCGGGGATGCACTTCAAGCTCCCGATCCAGGAGGTCGTTGTGATGGACAACCGCACGCAGAAGGAACGCCTGACGCTCCCCTGCTTCTCCAGCGACATCCAGGAAGTCGAGGTCATCTATTCGATCAACTATCAGATCCAGAAGGAAAACGCCCAGACGATCTATAAGACCATCGGCGAAAAATACTATCAGATCGTGATGGAGCCCCGCATCGAGGAGGCGGTCCGCAGCGTGATCGCCAAATACAGCGCCGAGAGTCTGATCGAGAACCGCGACCAGCTTTCCGCGCGCATCACCTCTATTCTGGAGGAAAACCTCCACCCCTATAACATCGACGTCGTCAATACCGCGATCGAAAGTCTCGACTTCTCAGACGCCTTTACCACCGCCGTCGAGAACAAGCAGGTCGCTCAGCAGAACAAGCTGAAGGCGCAGACCGAGCAGGAGCAGAAGACGATGGAGGAGCAGGCGGCCGCCGCGCGGCAGAAGATCGCCGCCGAGGCGGAAGCCGCCGTCGCCGTGATCCAGGCGGAAGCGGACGCCAACGTCATCAAGATCCAGGCGGAAGCCGCCGAGTACGCGGGCCAGAAGGACGCCGCGATCAACAAAGCGGTCGCGGAAACGCTCACCGATCTGCTCGTCGAATACTATAAGACCAAGCAGTGGGACGGCAAGCTGCCGGAGAACTACGTCGCGGGCGTGGACAGCGTGATCCCGATCCTCGGCGGCTCGGCCTCCGCCGAGACGCCCGCCCGGACCCCCGCGCAAACCCCCGCCGCTAACTGATACGCGGAAAGATCCGACACACCCCGGCCCCGCCGCCGTTGACACGCGGCGGGGCCGGAAACCATACTCCCCCCCCAACCGCCAAGCGTCGCGCTGAATGCGACGTGCCGAAATACGTCCTGTAAGCTATCGTGGACGATATGCTCCCCGACATCCGCGCATTCTTTGAATCCGAAGAAGGCAAGCGAGAGTTTGAAGAATGGAAAGCCGAGCGCGCAAAAAGTGAAACACTTATACTTGTCAACAATAACAAAAACAATAGATAATGAGGTGGCTATTATGGCTATAAAAATGACTATTCACAATATCAAATCTGTTAATGATTTTGTTTTTGAAATTCCAACACAAAAAGGATTGTATGCCATTACCGGGGAAAATGGATCTGGTAAAAGTACAATTATGTCATGTGCTGCTACTGCTTTTTACAAGCCTATTCTTCTTTCATACTTTGGCTATCCATTTGAAGGATCGAAAATTGAGTTTGAGTATGAAGAAAAAACCAGAAGAGTATTATCTGCCGGTAAACGATGGTTAGATCCAGTTGGTTCGTTGGGAATAACTGGTTTCTACGAGGGCAGTATCGTTTTCGGAAACAGATTTAAGGATATTGATTTTCGATTTTTACAAAAGCTTAATAAAGTAAATCCAGAAAAGCTTTCAGAAGCCTCAAGTTTTATTAAGGAAAATTTAGGAAGAATACTGCATGACGATACGTCATATTACGATTGTCTATTTATACTTGATGCCGATACTGATGGGTTAAATTTGCATAGGCCCTCTTTTTATCTGAAAATCAGCGATAGGTATATAAATCAGCTTAATATGTCCACGGGTGAAAACTTGTTATTAACTATTTTGTATTCTTTAGAAAATAGACTCAATAGAAAGAATTATGGGCCAAACCCAATGCTAATATTATTAGACGAAATTGAATTGGCTTTGCACTCGTCAGCGCTTAGAAGGCTTGTTGTGTTTTTGCGTGAAATATCAGATAGTGATAATATTGTTATACTATTTTCAACCCATTCCATCGAATTGATTAGAAGTATAAACCCAGCAAACATCTATTACTTACAACGTTTTATTGATAACAGTCTTGATGTTGTAAATCCATGCTATCCCGTTTATGCTACAAGGAATCTTGAGTCATCAAACTATGGTCATGATTTTATCATAATGGTGGAAGATGATTTGGCAAAGAATTTGGTCGACATTATACTTGATCAAAACAGGCTTAGAGGCAATAAAAGAATTTTAACTATAGCCGTTGGCGGTTGGCATCAAGTACTTAGATTTGCATATGACACTATTCGATCAAATCTTATGCTGAAAACCTCAAAAATACTAATAATACTCGATAGAGATATAAAAGATGATGTTCCCTCGTTCATGAAAGAACAACGCATTGGCTTTTCGGTTGAGCCGAGTTATTTACCAGTAGAAAGTTTAGAAAAGTATTTGCTTAAGAATTTGGTAATAAAAGTGGATCATTCATTGTACAAAGACTTAGATGATTATATCTTTCAGGGAACGTCTTTACAAGATATTATTTTGCAATATAGTACTCAAGTTAAAAATGGTATAATAAACGATAAAGAAAAGATTAAAAACGGGAAGGCGTTTTACGGTATTATTCGACATGAGTTACAACAGATTAGAAAAGATGAAAATGATTTGTCACAAAGAGTAGTGAAGTATCTTCTTGATCAAAACACTTCTGAAATACAAGAACTTACGAGCTTTTTAAACAAAGAATTGGCACTATCTGAATAATGTATACGCAAGAGTAGGCGGGGATTGCTCCCCGCCTCGTGCGTTTATCGGTATATGATCTCGTTCAGCACGACCTCTTCGGCGCGATTGCGGATGTTGTTCATACGCTGAACCCAGCCGAGTTGGTCGGTTCGCTTAAGCGTCTCTGAGACGCCTTCCGCTTTTGCGTATTGCCGGACGAGCGTTTCAAGCATTTCAGTTGCTTCTTGGTTGACCTCTTTGAGATACCCTTCAAGCAATCCGTTCATACGCATAACGCCAACAGTTGAAGGGCGGTTTTGCTTGAGAAACTCATAGTGCCTAAAGCCCCAGACTCCGATGTTGCCGATGTTCAAATTCATTTTCTTGACCTCCGTTTTTCAATTTGGTTTGTTTTGCTTGAGGTCAAATTCAGATCGTCGAAATAAACGACAAATCCGAACCCTTCGCCAATAGGCCTTGGGTTCGGATTTGTACTGTTTGGTGCGAGTATTGATAACGGACTTGAATCCGAGCCTTAATACAGGTCATAAATAATAAATGTGATAACAAGCATTTGCTGTACTGTCATTATTTTCTTTTGTGGTATAAGAAACGCAGAAAAGCGTTACCTGAATATCCTACGCCAATTAGATTGGTAATAACCGTAGAATTATTCTAATCGTTCAATCCAGAATCGCAGGCTTTTTTCAGGTCGTTATCAGTTTCAAATATAAACCAAAAATCAAGGTTTCGCGGTCCGATATCATGTGCTCTGAAGAAAAATACTCAACAAAATGAGGAATATAGTATAGAAGCTCCTCAACCGTTTTTTCAGAGGTTCTGGAATCGGTTTTTCAAAGAATGGTGAAAAATCATATGTGGTCTCCTTTGTTACATTCTTTGCTGCAACAGATCGGAAACAGTGCAAAGAGCGCACTTACTCCCCACTGATGGTGGCGAGGCTGTGATGATAAAGAGAATCCAGTATTCATAACTTGAATCTATTATGGATGCACGATATGCGGCAATTAATGAAAACAGATTCAATTAAACGTGAACTTATTTGCTATGTATGAAAAAGTGTTGAGAGTATGATATGTGTCAATAATAACATAAAGTCAATCGCTATTCTCTTTTATCCAAACTGCAATATTCTCTTCTTGTAATGAATACGGTTTTGATACTATATCAACCAAATCAGACCATATTGAACCATCCCCTAAAGAGCACATAACATCAGTATAGCATTTCTTTTTTATATTGTAATCAAACTCGGATTGCAATTCTGATAAGCTCTTTTCGATTATTCTCCCATCTAAAAGGATCTCAATAGTGTCCTTGTCCGGAATAATTCTATTTATTATGAAAGGAATTTGTTTGTAATGACTTTTAATGTTTTTTTCGTCAGTATAACGTCTCTCTTTAAATGATTGTCGAAAATCAATAATGTTTTGATCGATAACATCGAAGAATAATTGTTTTCCTTCTGCAATTTGAATGCGTTTCTCGCCGGTATAGTTATTATCTAAAAAGCAAAGCACACCTTTTAAAATACTTATATAATCATCAAAAAGTGAGTATATTGCTCTAAAACAATTATCTTGCCATTTTATCGCGCTTCCTTGTTCTTTGAACAGAGTATTAATAAAATTTCCTATCCAAAAAAAGCCATGTGAATTAAAGAAATAATTTAGTTCAAAAGGAAATACAAAACTGGAGCAACTTCTTGCGTTGATTTTTAAATGCAACAACAAGTGTTCAATTAGATTACAGTAGGAAAGGTTTTCTTTTTTTTGGAATTCAAAAGGGTATAGCTTTGCTAGATGTGGTTCTCCAAGATTTCCACCATTGTTTAAACCCTCAGCATTGTGATGTATTACTAATCCTTCGGCGGTACGGGTTATGTTTTTAGATTTGCTAATACACAATTCATTGCAATAATAATCACGGGGTGGCAAACCATATTTGAGTTGCAAATATCTACAATGATCCCAGTAATTCAATTGTAACTGTTTGACTATTTCAGTATTCATTATGCACCTCATTTTGTAACTTCGTAAAACAATTATAAAATAAACAGTTAAGAGTTTTGAATAATAAAATCGAGTATCCATAAC
>CAMKAU010000022.1 GCA_946410595.1 uncultured Clostridia bacterium | reverse complement strand
AAGGAAAAATCCCGCGCTGACGCGCAGGATTTTTGGTACGGGCGACAGGGATCGATTCTCCGCCCTCGACGGGCTCCGGTCCGGTCGGCTCTGACGCTCCCCCGGAGCGTCATTCACTCCCGACCGTTCGATCCCTTCCAATGATCAGACCAAACGGAAAACGCCCCGTAAAGGGGCGTTTTTCCGTTTGGTACGGGCGACAGGGATCGAACCTGCAAGGTTGCCCACCGGATCCTAAATCCGGCGCGTCTGCCAGTTCCGCCACGCCCGCGCGGCGCCGGTGGAGTCTGTTTCTGCATTATACAACATCTCCCCTGCGATTGTCAAGCGCGGCGGGCGGATCGAGGCGGCAAAAAAAGGGAAAGCAAAAAAACGGACGCAAGGTTGACTTGCCGCGAAACGAGTGGTACCATATAGACGTACAACGGGGGTCGAAAAATGGGGGAAAAGTCCTTTTTTGTACAGGATTTGAATCTTTTGAAAGGACACAGTTATGAAAAACGGCCTGATCGAAGAAGACGGGGGGTTGGTCTTCTATCAAGACGACGAGCCGCGCCACGCCGGCGCGATTCGGGAGAACGGAGCGATCTACTACATCGGAAAAGGGGGTCGCGCCGTCAGGGGGGTGCACAACGTCCACAGCGAGATGACAAACGGTATCCTCAAGCGCGGGACTTATACCTTCGGCGAGGATTATAAACTGATCCCCGACTCGTATATCCCGCCGAAGAAGGAAAAAGGGCACAAAAAGAAGGCCGCGAAGAGAATGAGCGTTACCCGGAAGCTCCTGATCGTGGCCGCCGTGATCGCGCTGCTTGCCGCGGAGATCGTGATCGCCTGGATCCTCTACGACAAGGAGCCCGAGGAGGAAGTCGGGGGACAGACCGCCGAGCTGGTTTTGCCGAGCTTTGAAAACGAAGTGCCGCTCTGCGTTTCCGCCTTCCGGCAGGCGTACGACGGAACGATCTCGATCCGGGACGCGCTGGCGGCCGGGGAGCCGTACAGACCGTTTGTGTTCGAGTATCAGCTTCCGGACCGGGACGGAACGCTTCTCCTCGGCGAATATTCGGATCTGCGGGACGCCAGGGAGTACGTCCTGTCCGCCAAAGAAAAGTCCCTTTCGATCGACAATCTGAAGACCGGCGCGACGTATTATTACAAAGTGACCGTCGGTGACGAGACCTATCCCGGCTCCTTCTGTACGGCAAAATCCACCCGTTTTCTGAGTCTTCCCGGCGTATATAATACGCGCGACGTCGGCGGCTATACCACCATCGACGGCAAAAAGGTCAGAGAAGGGATGCTGATCCGCGGGACCGAGGTGGACGGCCTGGGCGGTACGGCGGACGGGAAATGCTATTTCCTGAAAGAAAAAGAGGCGGCCGAACCGTTCGGCTTCGCCTTTGAAATGGACCTGCGATCGGAGATCCGGTTTGAAGACGGTTACCGGTCAAGGCTGGGAGACGGCGTGGTCCACAAACAGTACGGAAGCGGGCTTTCCTACAAGGAGATCTTCACAGATAAGGGGAAAGAAACGGTCAAAGAGATCTTTGCCGATCTGGCCGACCCACAGAATTATCCCCTGTACCTCCATTGCACGGACGGCGCGGACCGGACGGGAACGGTGGCCTTCCTGATCGAAGGGGCGCTGGGGATCCCGGAAAAGCAGATGACGGACGACTATATGCTGACGGGCGCGTTCGTGGACGGATTTGAAGACAACGTCCGGATCAACGGGCTCTTCGGCGGTCTGGAAAGCTACGAAGGATCCACGGTAAACGAAAAAATCGAAAACTATCTTCTCGGCGCGGGGGTAACCGCGGAACAGATCCGCTCCATCCGCAATCTTCTGCTGGAAGACGCCTGACGCCCGCAAAAACCCGCCGCAAACGATCCCGGGCGGCGGCGCGCAAAAAACTTCTCCGGCCGCCTCGCCGAAAGAACCCTTGGTTTTTTTACCGCGTTTTGCTACAATAAAATCAGAGTTACAATAAAATCAGAAAAACCGCGCATGGCGCGCCGCGTTCCGCGGCGGAACCACGCCGCGGGACAGGAAAACGATGAAAAGACCGAACATCCTCTGGCTTTGCACCGATCAACAGCGCTTTGACACGCTCGGCTGCTGCGGCAACCGCTTCGTTCACACGCCGAACCTCGACAGTCTCGCCGAAAACGGCGTGCTGTTTTCCCGCGCGTACTGTCAGAATCCGGTCTGTACGCCGAGCCGGGCTTCTTTTCTGACCGGGCGCTATCCGCGGACTTGCCGCGCAAGGCAGAACGGGCAGGACATTCCGGCGGACGAGATCCCCGTCACGCGCATTCTCCACGAAAACGGCTATCTCGGCGGCCTTTCCGGCAAGCTGCATCTCTCCGCCTGCCATTTTTCCGTTTGTCCGACGAGGGAACGCAGGATCGACGACGGGTACGACAGCTTTGCTTGGAGCCACGGGCACGGACCCGCGCACGAGTGGCCGATGCACGACTACGCGCTGTGGCTGAAGAGGCAGGGCGTGACATACGCGCACCCTCCGCGCCGGGACTGCCGGTACGTGAGGACGGGGATGCCCGCCGAATACCATCAGACAAAGTGGTGCGCCGATCGTGCCGTCGAATTCATGGAAGCGGCGAGAGAAGCGGGACGGCCGTGGTTTTTCTCGGTGAACTGGTTCGACCCGCATCACGCGTTCGATCCCCCCGCGGAGTATCTGGAGCGTTACCTGCCCTTCCTCTCCGAGATCCCGCTGCCCGAGTACCGCCCCGGCGAGCTGGAGAACAAATCCCCGCTGCAGAGAAGAGATCATCTCGGCGCGTACGGAAAGGCGGGGAGCTTTGCCTACGGCGATATGACGGAATACGACCACCGCCTGATCCGCGCGGCGTACTACGCGATGATCGATTTGATCGACGAGCAGACGGGCCGGCTGATTGCCTACCTCCGGGATACGGATCAGCTCGACGATACGATCATCCTTTTCCATTCCGACCACGGGGAAAGTCTGGGAGATCACGGCCTCTACCTGAAGGGAGGCTACTTCTACGAAGCGAGCGTCCACGTGCCGCTGATCTTATCCTGGAAAAACGGTTTTGTATCCGGCGTGCGCTCGGACGCGCTGGTCGAGCTCGTCGATCTCGCGCCCACGCTTCTGGAGGCGTGCGGGATCGAAAAAACCCCCGGGATGCAGGGGCGGTCGCTTGCCGGGATCCTGACCGGGACCGCGCCGGCGGACGTTTTCCGCGACACGGTCTATTCCGAGTACTATAAAACCGACGCAGAAGGCGGGGTCACGGCGTTCTGCACGATGCTCTCCAACGGGCGCCTGAAGCTGACCAAGATCCACGCGCTCGCGCCGGATCTGCCGCGCGACTGCCCGGGCGAGCTCTACGATCTCGCTGCCGATCCGGGCGAGCATGTCAATCTGTACGGGGACCCCCGTTACACCGGGGAAAAGCTGCGGCTCCTGGAAGCGCTGTGCGACCGGGAAGCGCTCACGGCGGATCCGCTCCCCGCGGCGCGCGCGCCGTGGTAAAGCGCAAAAAGCGGAAAAACAAAAAGATGCGAGGTGCGCCATGAAAAAAGGCCGGATTTTGCTCCTGCTTCTCTGCCTGCTCTTTACCGCCTGCGGGAAAGCGCCCGCCGTACCCGACGCGCCCGTAACGGCGCCGGAGCCGGCCGTTTTGCCGGTCGAAACCGACCTGCCCGCCGGGACGGTCGCGGCGCCGGAGACGGACGCGGAAACGGCCGCGGCGCCGGAGCTGCCCGCGCTCGCCTTTTTTGCCGATATGGGCGCGCGGACCTTCGAGCCGCTTTCCTCCTATTCCGCCCGCTGGGAGCGGGACAGGGATATTCTCTGCCTCGGCGTAAAGCCGGAGGGCGCGGAGGGAAAAAGCTACCAGGACCTCTGGGGCGCGGCGTTTGCCGCTTACCCCGATCTCGCCCGGTACCGGCTCGGTTTTCTCGTTTCCTATACGCTCGCGGACGGGCGGCGCGAGGAGCTGACCGTCCTTTCCCCCGCCGACACGGAGGGGGCGTTCACCGACTATCTCGATATCTACCTCTACGACGACTATCATCAAACGCCCGGCGTCTGGTATTCCCACGTGGAAAAAAGCGCCTATACCGCGGAAACGACCCTCACCTCGATCAAGCTGACCGGACGCGCGAAGATCGCCGAGGTGCGGGAGATCCTCCTCTCCGCCGTATTCTATACGGAAGACGACCTCGACGCCGAGGGGCGCTTTACCGGCCTCCCCGCGCTGACCCTCCCGATCGGGAAAGAGAACTGAAACAAAAAAAGGACGGGAAAAGCGCTTCCTGTGCCCTTCTTTCTGTGACACGGAAAAACGGAGCCCGCAAAAGGAGAACGGCGATGAAAGAAAACCGGACGAAAACCAAAGGGCGGATCGCCCTTTTTCTGCTCTGCTTGCTTGTTTTCGGGACCTTTTTCGCCTGCGCTTCGGGCGCCGGCGAGCCCGCCGGAACGGAGGAAGTCTCCGCTGTGACCGAAGCCGCGACCGGGGAGGAGACGGAAGCGGAAACGGAGCCGCCGGAGGCGGAGGAGCCGGCGCGCCCGGTCTCCGTGCTCTTTATCGGCAACAGCCACACGTATTTCAACGACATGCCCGCGATCTTCGGGCGGATCGCAAAGGCGGACGGACGGAAGATCTCGGTAAAGTCTGTCACAAAGGGCGGCTGGACGCTGGAAAAACACGCAGACAAGTCCGACGAGTGCGGCGCCGAGGTCGACCGGCTCCTGCGAAACGAGCGGTTTGATTACGTCGTCCTCCAGGAAAACAGCGACGTCTTCATGTCGTCGAAGTATTATCCGGAGCGCTACAAGGCGGCGGTGCGGTCGCTTGCCGCCCGGATCCGGGAAAACGGCGCCGTCCCGGTCCTGTACTCCACCTGGGGGAACCGGCTTTCGGAAAACAAGATGGACACGGGAAAAACAACGACCCTCGCAAAGCGCAATACGATGATCGCCCGGGAGCTGGACGCGCCGGTCGCTTACGCCGGTTTCGCCTTTATGAAGGTGTACGCGGATCCCGCCAACACGGTCAATCTCCACTATACCGACGACCATCACCCCTCGCCGGCCGGCAGCTATCTCGCGGCGATGACGATCTACGCCGCCGTCTTCCCGGACGCCGACGTCAGGACGATCTCCTACCGGGGCACGATCCCGGAAAAGACCGCGGCCGCTCTGAAAAACGCCGCCTATGAAACGATGAAGGATCCGAGCGCCTACTTCGGATAAAGGCGCGCTCCGCGCAGAAGCTTCCGGTCCGGTCAAAAAGGAAAAAGCGCTTCGGATTTGTCCGAAGCGCTTTTTTGTTTTCTTTTTACGCGAGCAGATCGAACTGCGACGCTTTGCCCGCCGCAAAAAGGGCGATCTGCCGGGCGTCTTCCCGATCAACGGCTCCGTCGCCGTTGACGTCCGCCGCGCGCAGCCGGTACGCCGCCGTTTCCGGGTCGGCGCCGCCGTCAAAGAGGGACGCTTTGCCCGCCGCAAAGCGGACGGTCTGGAGGGCGTCTTTTGCGTTGACCGCGCCGTCGCCGTTGACGTCGCCGTAAAGACGGAGGACAATTTCGCCGAGGTCGGCGTTCTCCTCTCCGACCGTAACGGCGAGGACGCGGGGCGCGTGCCGGCCCTCCTTTGCGAGGAGGAGCTTATAGGCGCCGGGCGCCACCTCCGGGAAGGTGACCGGCTGGGCAAAGAGTCCGCCCGCCGCGATCGCCTCGCCGGGGAGGGCGGTATCGAGGGCGAGCGCTCCGCCCGCGTCGGAAAGGATCCGTTCGTCCGTCTCGCCGGCGGGGTAGAGAGCGGCGTAAGCGGCAAAGCCGCCGTCCGCGCGGGAGAGGAGGGTGAGGGAGAGCGCGGGGAGAGGAGCGGGCGCGGGAAGCGCGTAGGGATAATACTGGAACTCCCGGTCCTCGATCGAGCCGGGATCGGTGCGGATCTCGCAGACAAGCCGTTCGTTTTCCCGGTCCAGGGCAAAGCCGAAGACCGCGCGGCCCTGTTCGTTTTTCAGATCGGCTTTTGCCACGCGCTCGGAGAGCCCGGTTTCGGGCGAGTAACGGAAGACCCCGTCGGGGAGGGAATAGAGGAGGGACTCTCCGTCCGTTTCCAGCCGGCCGAAAAACGCGCTCCAGACATAGCCCGGCTCATAATACTCCCAGACGGCGGAAAAGGCCGTCACGGTCTCGGCGGTCCCGTCCGCCGCGTTGAGCAGGCAGAGGTCCCCCGTTTTCCTGTCGAGGAAATAAAGCCGCCCGCCGCAGAGGACGATCTGCGAATGGGAGCGGGTCCATGCGTAGGTTTCATAGGTCGTATCGACCGGGGCGGTCGTGTGGTCTGCCTCCTTCATCTCGTGCCGCGCCAGCATCGTATCGGTCGAAAGGAGAAAGTTGTCGTGCGTCACGCGCCCGGTCAGATCCTCGACCGGGTCGTCCCAGGTCACGTCCACGTGGTAGGGAACGCCGCCGATATACACGATATTCCACTGGTGGCGGATCTCGTCGGAGGTGCAGATCTCTGCCTCGACCCCCGCCTCGCGCAAGAGGTAGAGATACGCGGCGGAATACCCCTGGCAGACCGCGGTACCGAGTACCATCGCGCCGTAGGCGGAATAGGAATCGTGCGGGACGTTGTTCTGGGACAGGTGTTCCGTATCGTAGGCGGCGCAAACGGCCAGCCGGTCGTGCAAAAGCAGCGCCTTTTCCGTTTCGGAGAGGGCGTCGTTTCCGCGGATCCCGTCAAGCAGCCGGTCGGCGGCGGCGTAAAACGCCGTATAGCGCGCCTCGCTTTCCTCGCGGGTCAGCTCCGCGTAATGGAGCTTCAGGGAGAGGATGGCGCCGGAGGCGTTGCTCCAGGAAAAGGTGTACCCGCCGTCAGCGAGGTTGCACAGCTCGGGGATCTCGTTCTGGATGATATGTTTCAGATAGGCGGCGTCGCCGTCCGCGGAGAGGCCGAAGGCGCTGATGTCGATCCATTCCTCCTGCGCCCGCGCGCCGGCCAGGATCGCGGCCCGCAGCGCGGCTCCGTCCGTTTCTTCGGGGACGGGGGCGGCAAGAGAGAGCTTTGGAGCTTCCGCTTCCGCCGTTATGGTCCGGGGTTCCTCCGCGGAAACGGGGAAAACCGCCAGACAAAGCGCCAGGATCAAAAAGAGAGAGAAGAGCTGCCGGACTTTCATCGTTTCACCTCCCGCAAGCAATTTTTTCCCGTCTCAAGGATAGCACAAAAACCGCAAAAATACAAGCGTTTTTCCGATTTTCAGTCCCGCCGCAGGAAGCGGAGCGCGGCCTCAAGGAAGCAGTCCGGCTCCCGCGAGGAGGAAAAGTCGTCCTGCGAGAGGATCTCGCCCCGCAGCAGCTTCTGACAGAGGGCGGTGATCCCGTGCGTAAAGGTGCGGTAAAAGAGCGCGGGATCCACCCCCGCGCGCAGGGAGCCGTCCGCCACCCCCCGGCGGTACGCCGCCTCAAAGAGGGGATAGTAGTCGCCGATGCTCTGCTCGTACTCGGCAAGCTCGCTCTGCGCCACGCCGGCGGAGAGGATAAAGCGGTCGAAATCCTCGAGAAAGAGGAGAAAGCTCCTGTGGTCGCGGTAGAGCGTCCGGTAAACGCCGAGGAGCGAGGCGACCTGCTCCGCGCCGGAGAGGGCGGGGGAGTTCGCCTCCCTGACCACCTCGTCAAAAAGCGCGCGCAGATCCCCCCACAAGAGGATCCCCGCGCGGACGACGATCCGCTCCTTCGTGCCGAAATAGCGGTAGAGAGAGGCGACCCCGATCTCCGCCGCCTCGGCGATATCGGTCATCTTGACCGCCTCGATCCCCCGGGAGAGAAAGAGCTGCGCGGCGGCGTAAACCGCCTCGCTCTCCCGCCGCTCCCGGTATTCTTTTTGGTATTTTCCGGTTTTCATCTTGACTTTCCGTTCCTTTTGTGATATGCTAAATATCAGCTTGATAGTCATACTATCACAAAAACGCGTCTTTGTCAAGCGGAAAAGAGGAAATATGGAACGTTCCCGGCGTATTTTCGGTAATGAGATCCGAGAAAAGGACTACCGCAAAGCGGTGAAAAGCAAGAAAAAGTACGAAAAGAAGTTCGGCAGCGACGAAGGGAAGACGTTCGTCTTCTCGGCGGCGGAAAACCCGGTGCTCGGGGAACCGCTCGGGGTAAAAAACCTCGTCCTCTCCGGCGGCGAGCCGGTTTCCTTTGAAGAAAACGCCCTGATCGTCGGCAATATCCGGATGGGCTACGGGCACTACCGGATCTCGATGGCGATCGCCTCGGCGGCGCGCGCGCTCGGCTACCGCCCTTACTGGCTTGATCTCAACTCCTTCCCCGGTACGGCGGCGACCGGGATCATCTCCCGCCAGAACGACCTCTACTCCCTCGGCTCCCGCCTCTCGCAGAAGTTCTCCCTTTTCAACAAGCTGGTCTGGGAGCCGATCAACTCGGAGGGCTTCCGCAAGCTCAGCTATAACGCCGCGGATCAGAAAAACGCGGAGCTGATGGCGCCGCTGCTCGCCGGACTGCCGAAGGACGTTCCCTACGTTGCCACCCACGCGTGGCCCGCGCAGGCGGCGATCCACGCGGGGTTCACGCGGGTCGTCAACGCGATCCCCGATAACTGGCCGATGGCGCTGCACCTCGCGGAGGGGAGTGTGCACACCGTGCAGACGCCGTCCTCCTATCTCGGGTATCTTACCCTGCGCGGCATGGACCCGAAGCGCGCGCTCTCTCCGATGCCGGAGGAGGCGATTTGCGAGGTCGGGCATTACGTGGACGACGAATTCGTAAAGAATATCGCCGCGGACAACGCCCGGCGCCTGGCGCGGGCGGAGGCGGGGGAGCCCCGCCGCTTCCTTCTCACCGTCGGCGGCGCCGGCGCGCAGCAAAAGCTCTTTGAGGAGATCGCCGCCCACCTGCTCCCGAAGGTAAAGGAGGGAAAGGTCACGCTGCTCGTCAACGTCGGCGATCACAAAAACGTCTGGGAGGAGATCGCCGCGCATGTTCCCGGGCTTGCCGAAGCGGCCGTTTTCCACGAAGACGACTACGAAACGGTCAGAAAGACCCTCACCCCGGACGCGCCGCTCTCCGGCGTGCAGGTCTACTGCAACAAGGAGATCTTCGCCGCCGTTTATCTCACCAACCTGCTGATGCGGGTCACCGATTTCCTTGTGACCAAGCCGAGCGAGCTTGCCTTTTACCCCGTCCCCAAGCTGATGATGCGCCGCGTGGGCGGGCACGAGGCGTGGGGCGCGATCACCGCCGCCGAGCTCGGCGACGGGACCTTCGAGTGCGAACGCGCCGACGAGATCAAGGTGATGCTCGACCGGATGACCGAGTCCCCGAATATCCTGCGCTATCTCTGCGGCAGGATCGAAAAGGCCGACCGCGTCGGGACCTATAACGGCGCCTATGAAGTGGTCAAGCTCGCCGCGGGCGCTTCCCGCGGATAACGGATCAGACAAACGATTTTGACGGAGGAACAGTATGCAAAAGAAACCGATCACCAACAAGGTACTCTGGATCTTTGCCGTCGGGCAGCTCGGCTGGAGTCTGCTCTCCGGCATCATTTCCACCTGGCTCGTGCATCTGTACGCGGGCAACGCGGATCTCGGCGGGACCAACGGCATTTTCAGCTCCCTCATCACCCAGGCGCCGATCCTCGCCTCCCTCACCCTCTTCGGGGTCATTACCGCCGTCGGGCGGCTTTTCGACGCCGTGACCGACCCGCTGATCGCCAGCTGGTCCGACCGCTCGGACTTCAAGGGCGGACGGCGCATCCCCTTTATGAAGGCGGTTGCCGTTCCCTTCGCCGCGATCACCGTCGCCGTTTTCTGCGTCCCCGTGACCTCCTCGGTCGCCTTCAACGATACGATGATCTTCGTTCTTCTGATGCTCTTTTACCTCTTTATGACGATCTACTGCACCCCCTATAACGCCCTGATCGCCGAGCTCGGAGATACGCAGCAGCACCGCATCAACGTTTCCACCTACATTTCCTTTACCTATATCGCCGGCTTCTCGCTCGCGACCTTTATGCCCAACCTCGCCGGGATGCTCGAGGGGGTCGCCGGCAGCCAGGCGGCGTCGATCCGGCTGGCGATCGGCGTGATGTGCGCGATCGCCGCGATCGCCATGATGATCCCCGCCTTTTATATCAAGGAACGCGCCTATATCGATTCCAAACCCGCAAAGACCCCGGCGTTCCGCTCCCTTGCCGCCACCTTCCGGGACGGGCAGTTCCGCCGCTTCGTCTATTCGGACGTGATCTACTTCTTCGCCGTGACCCTCTTCCAGACCGGGCTCGCGGATTTTGAGACGAATCTGATGGGCATCTCCTCCGATAAGACCTTCCTTCTCACCGTTCTGATGACGGTCGTCAGTCTTTCGCTCTATCCGGTCGTGAACAAGCTGGCGCCGAAGGCGGGCAAGAAGAAGATGATCATCGTCGGCTTCTTCGTTTACGCCGGCGTCTTCCTCATTACCGCCTTCTCCTCCGGCGCGATGATCGGATCCGTCCACTTCTTCGGCATCCTCGTCGCGGTCGCCGCCGGGATCCCGATGGCGATCCTCGGTATCCTGCCGCAGGCGTGCGTGGCCGACGTTTCCGAGCTGAACACCCTGAAAACGGGCGAGGACCGCAGCGGGATGTTCTTTGCCGCCCGCACCTTCGCGATGAAGCTCGGGCAGGCGCTCTCGATGCTCGTTTACACCTCGCTCACCGTGAAAACGCTGGTCGACGGCAAGGAAGTCGTCCTCGAGAGCCAGTACCGCGCCGTCGCCTTCGTCGCCGCCGCGACCTGCCTTGCCGGGGCGCTGCTCTTCTTCCTCTACGGGGAGAAAAAGATCCTCTCCCGCATCCGCGAGCTGCGCGCCGCGAAAGAGGCGGACGCCGCCGGCGGGGAGAACTGACGGTGGACGGTCTTCGTTTTCTCTCCGTCTCGCTCGCCGCGGAAGGCGGAGAGGCGGTCTCCCTGCGCGAGAGCGCGGAGGTCGGGGCTCTTTCGGCCGACCTCCGGGCGGACGCGGACGGGATCGAGCTGACCCTGACCCCGAAGGGGGAGGCCGTACTCGGGACCGTTTCGGCCCGGTACGCGTTCTCCTTTTCCCCGGAGGACCGGCTCTTTCTCAACGGCTACCAGAGCTGGACGGACAGCTATGAGCATACGGTAAACGAGCGGACCCGCGCCCTCGGGCTTTTGCCGCGGCTCCTTGACGGGCGCTTCGGCTTTTCCGCCTACGGCGACTACCGGTTTACCAAAACCGACCGCCGGCGGGGACGGATGCACGGCTTTTCCTACGCCTACGTCCGGCGGGGGGAGGAGTGGATCCTCTTCGGCTCGCTCGCGGAGGAAAGCGGCTTTACCGTGATCCGGTTCGACACGCGCGCAAATACCGTTACCTTTGAAAAGGACTGCCAGGGGCGGCGCCTGACGGGCCCCTACCGCGCGCTCTCTCTGCGGGTGTATCGCGGGACGGAGAACGGGGTGTTCGACGCGTATTTTGCCGATCTCGGCATCCCGAAACAGGAGAAAAAGCGGGTAAACGGCTACACGAGCTGGTATAACCGCTACCAGAACATCAGCGAGGAAAGCGTTTCGGAGGATCTTGCCGGCTTTGCCGCGCAGAGCGAAAAGCCGGACTTCTTCCAGATCGACGACGGCTATCAGACCGCCGTCGGCGACTGGCTCTCGGTGGACGGGAGAAAGTTCCCCCGCGGGATGAAGGCGGTCGCGGACGGGATCCGCGCGGCGGGGATGACGCCGGGGATCTGGCTTGCCCCCTTCGCCGCGGAGCGTACCTCCCGCCTGTTTGCCGAGCGCCCGGAGTGGTTTGTCTGCGGCGGGGACGGAAAGCCGGTCTTTGCCGGCGGGAACTGGTCGGGCTTTTATGCGCTCGACTTCGAGCGTCCGGAGGTCGTTTCGTATCTCGAAAAGGTCTTTTCCACCGTGATCCATGAATGGGGCTACCGCCTCCTCAAGCTCGATTTTCTCTACGCCGCCTGCCTTCTTCCGACCCCCGGCGCCACGCGGGGGGAGCGGATGGCAAAGGCGACGGATCTTCTCCTCCGGCTCACCGAGGGCGCGGAGATCCTTGCCTGCGGCGTGCCGCTCGCCTCCGTCTTCGGCAAGGCGGACTACTGCCGGATCGGCTGCGACGTGTCCCTTTCCTTTGACGGGGACCTTGTCCTCCGGCCGATGCACCGCGAGCGCCCCTCCACGAAAAACTCGCTTCTCAACACCCTCTACCGCCGGCAGCTGAACGGCCGCGCCTTCCTCTGCGACCCGGACGTCTTTTTACTGCGGGACGACAATATGAAGATGACGCCCGCCGAGCGGGAAACGCTCCTCAAGGTAAACGCCCTCTGCGGCGGCGTGCTCTTTACCTCCGATAACGTCGGCGCCTACGACGAAGAAAAAAAGCGCCTGCTCGCAGAGGCAAAGACCCTTTCCCCCGCCGACCTTCGCTCGGTCGAGCGGGAGGGCGGGACCGTGACCGTCGCCTATACCGGCGGCACGCTCACGCTGGAGATCTGAAAGAGAAAAACCCGCCGCGGCGGGTCGGAGAAAGCGCCGGAACGGCGTTTTCTCCCGGAAGCCCGTCCCGGCGGGACCGGAAACAAAAAATAGTCAAGTACGATTCGGCAAATCGTACTTGACTATTTTTTCGATCTGTGATATACTGATGACAGTCTGACAGGGAGGATATGATCATGTTTATCGGAAGAGAGAGGGAGCTTGCTTCCCTGAATGCGTTATACGATTCCGGCAGATTCGAGTTTGTCGTTCTTTACGGTCGCCGCCGGGTCGGGAAGACCGAGCTGATCAAACGCTTTACGGAAGACAAAAATGCCGTTTATTTTACAGGCGTCGAGAGCAGCGCCAAACAGAATCTGGAGAACTTCAGCCGAAGTATTTTTGAGTATATAAGCGGAACGGATCGCGGCGACGCCGCATACGGCTCTTTTCAATCGGCACTTGACGCCGTGTTTCAAATTGCGGAAAAGGAGCGCGTCGTTCTTGCTGTCGACGAGTATCCCTACGTGGCGCGCGCTTCCAAGAGCTTTGCGTCCACGCTTCAAATGATTATCGACAAATACAAAGATCGATCAAAACTGATGCTGATCCTCTGCGGCTCCTCCATGTCGTATATGGAAGATCACGTGCTTGCCTACAAAGCGCCTCTTTACGGCAGAAAAACCGCTCAGATCAAGCTTCTCCCCTTCAGCTTTGAAGAGACCTGCCGGTACTTCAAGAACTTCTCCGCCGAGGAAAAAGCCCTTGCCTACGGCATGATGGGCGGCACGCCGCAGTATCTTCTGCAAATTAACGATAAACTCAGCATTGAGAAGAACATCAAAAACACCTATCTGAATCCAATTTCCTCAATTTACGAGGAACCGACGAATCTTTTAAAGCAGGAAGTTCGCGAGCCGGCAATCTATTCGGCGGTCATTACCGCCATCGCCGCCGGCGCTTCCCGAATGTCCGAGATTTCAGGCAAGGTCGGCGAAGATACGAACAAGTGCTCGGCCTATATCAAAAGTCTTTTGACGCTCGGCATCGTAAAAAAGGAAACGCCGTACGGCGAGAAGGCGTCCAAAAAGTCGATCTACTCGATCGACGACAATATGTTCCGCTTTTGGTACCGTTTTGTGCCGGAGAACGCTTCCCTGATCGCGCGCGGCGCGGACGATCTCGTCTACAAACGGATCGGGCCGCAGCTGTCCGACTATATGGGCAAGGTGTTCGAGGAAATCTGCAGGCAATACCTCTGGAAGCTGCTGCTCGACGGCAGATCTCCGGTCGAGTTCTCCTCCCTTGGCAGATGGTGGGGCAACGATCCCGTCAACAAACGTCAGGCGGAGATCGATCTCATGGGCGCGCAGGATAAAGATACCGCTCTCTTCGCCGAGTGCAAATGGACGAACGAAAAGGTCGATCTGTCCGTCCTGGAAACGCTCGTCGAACGCAGCAATTTGTTCCCTTACAAGAACAAGCACTTCTTCCTCTTTTCCAAATCCGGCTTCACAAAGGGCTGCGCGGACAAGGCAAAGGCGCTTGGAAACGTGTCGCTTGTCACGTACGGGGACATGATGACCGTTTCAAACCGGGAGGGGTAAAAGAGGATAGACGGGAAAAAACGGCTTGGATCCAAACAGATCCAAGCCGTTTTTATCAGTTGACCGTCAGTCGACCGGCAGGCCTTGTTCCTGCAGGTCGTAGGGGCAGATCGCGCAGCCGCCGACGGCGTAGAGGGAAGCGTGGGAAACGCCCGCCTTCATGATATAGCCGCTGTCGCCGGTCGTGCCGATCACGTCGCCCGCCTTGACCTGCGCGCCGGTCTCCACGGTGTACTCGCCCATATGCAGATAAACGGTCATCAGCCCGAGACCGTGGTCGATCACAACGAACTTGCCGGGGTAATCGAGGTATCCGACGTAGGCGACCACGCCGTCCGCGGCGGCGGGAACGTCGGTCCCTTTGGCGAGGTTATACTCGACCGCGCGGTTTTCGTAGGTCTCGCCGGTCGCGCGGATCTTGCAGGAATGGCCGTAGCCCAGCGCGTAGGAGGGCTGGGAAACGACCTCCGTAAACTTCCCGGACCACAGCGGGGTCTTCGCGGAGTTCTTCGCCAGGGAGGAAAGCAGCTCGGTCAGGGCGGAGAGCGCCTCCGGGGAGTGGGTGGTCGCGGCGTTCTTTGCGTCGCTTTCATACCCGCCGCGGTAGGAGTTGTAGCGGGAGGTGTCCGTCGTGAGCGTGAGCGTCTGGGTGACGGCGCCGTAGGTGAGCGTAAAGGTATAGGAAGCGGAGGGGAGGGCGGGATCCATCACGATCAGCGCGCGGCTGGTATTGCCGTCCGAGTAGAAGACCGGCGTTACCTCTTTCCCCTCGTAGGTCAGCGCGGGGGAGGAGGAGAAGGTGATCTTCGAGGGATCGGCGGCGTTCTCCGCCGTCAACAGGGCAACGCCGCCGCGGATCGCGCTTGCCGCGGAGAGGGAGAAACGCGCGGGAGCGTTCACGTCCACGATCACGCTGTAGGTCAGCGTGCCGTAGTAATCGCGGGAGGAGACTTCAAACCAGGAGGCGGTCAGCGCCAGCGTGTAGGAGGTGTTCTTCTGCACGTTCAGCGTGCCGGAAAGCTGTTCAAACTTCCCGTCGTAGATCAGGGAGCCGTCCGCGCCGTAGACCTTCGCGTAGGAGGAGTCCGGGCTGCCGGGCAGCTCGGAGTAGGGGAAGAGGAAGCTGCCGTCGGAGACGACGTGCTGCTTGGCCGAGGCAACGGCGGCGGAGCCGTCCGGGAGGGTGAAGAACTGCCCGGAGCCGGCGCGGTAATGCCACTCGACCGTTTCGGGGAGGATCTCAACCTTTTTCTCCCCGTCCTGATAGAGGGAGGGGAGCTTGGAGGCGGCGTAGAGGGAGTTTGCGTACGGGGTGGCAAGGAAGGGGGTGACCTCCTCCCGCGCAAGGCGGTAGGCCTTTGCGGCGGAGTCTTCGATATAGGAGTCGCTCGTCAGACTGAAGAAGAACTTATAGGTCTTCGGCTCGTCGAGCAGGAAGGTCACGCGGAAGTAGCGTTCGTCGCGCAGCGGATCGGGCAGCGCGTCGATCAGTTCCGCCTTTTTCGTCATATTGGAGAAGATCTTGCGGATCCCGGAGGCGCCCGCGTCGTTTGTGTCGTCGAAGCGGTAGGTCACGCCGTTGCGGTCGGAGATCTCCAGCGTTTCGGCGGCGCTGACGTCCGGCGGGGTTTTCGCGGTTTTCCGGTACGAGATCAGCGCGATATAGGTAGGAACGAAAAGCGCCGCGATCAGAAGGATAACGGCGATCAGTCCCGGATATCTGTTCTTTTTCATAACGACCTCCAAAGAAAATGGGTTCCGCGCGTGCGTAGTCTTATTATAATATGGATCCCCCCGTAAAATCAAGTAAAAAAACAAAAAACCTCGCTCTCTCTCAAAAAACGCGGTTGCGCCGCGGAAAAAAGTGTGGTAAAATCAAGAAAAAGAACGACCGGACGGAGAAAAGCGTGAACAATCCCGTTTATCTGTCCACCGGATGCTTTACCGGTCGGCCGAACGGCCGGGATCCGCACCTCTTCTCCGCGTATCACGCGGCGTTTGCGTGCGACGGCTTCGAGTGGATGATCCATGAAGACTTTTACCCGCGTATGCGGGAGATACTGGCGGAATACCGGGCCCTTTCCCTGCGGATCCCCGTGGTCCACGCCGACAAACGGATCGGCGATCTGCTCGGGCGGCGCGGGGAGGAAAACCGGCGCGGGGCGCTGGAGCTTTTTGAGCGGAATCTCGAAGCGGCGGAAACGCTCGGCGCGCGCTCGCTCGTCTTTCACCCGTGGGGCGCGCCCGAGAGCGACGGGGAAGTAAAGCGGAACTTCGAGCGGATCGCGGAAGCGTTCGACCGTTTCTCCGGGCGGGGCGCCGCCCTGATACCGGAGAACTGCCTCTGTCTTTTCTCCTCTCCGTACGAACGCCTGACGGAGCTCTTTTCCTACCTGCCGGAAACGGCGCGTATCACCTTCGACACCCGCGCCGCGCAGTTCCACGGGGAAACGCTCTCCTCGCTTGAAGCGTTCCTTGCGGCGGGCCGCGTCGGGCATCTGCACGCGATCGACCACAGGGGCGCGCCGGGGGATTTTGAGGCGCGCAAAACCGTCCCGCAGCCGGGGAAGGGGGAGGTGGATTTTCCCGCCGTGTTCTCCCTTCTCGTCCGCTATCGCTACGGGGGAGCGATCACGATGGAGTCCCCCTCGATGAGGGAACGCGGCGTGGACGCCGCCGTTTTCAACGAGAGTATCGCGTATCTGCGCCGCCTCGGGCAAGAGGCGGAGGAGCGCGGCTGACAAAGAGGGAACGATGGAAAAACTGCGTCCGCTGACCTTTTCTTTTTCCTGCCTTGCGCTGATCGCCGCCGTTACGGCGGCGGAGTTTTTCGCGGTTTCCGCGGGAGGGGAGGCGATCTTTTTCGCCGCTCTTTTTTCTCTTGCGCTCCTCTTTTTCGTCCTCTATCGCAAAGCCGGGAAAAAGACCGGTTTTTCTCTCTGCCTTTTCCTCTCGCTTTTCGCCGCTCTGGGGCTTTTTTCGCACTTCTTCGCGCTGAACCTGCCGCGGGAGCGCGTCCTCTCCCGCGGGGAGGGGGAGGGGACCTTCACCGTTCTCTCGGTCGGGTCGTCTTACGGGGAGGAAAGCTGCCTCTGCTATCTGCATACCCTTGAGGGAGAGCGGATCGGCGGCAAAGTGACCCTTACCTTCTCCTACCGGCCGGGGCTGGCGGTCGGAGAGCATTTTCGCGTACGCGCTTCCTTCTCTCCGGCAAAGGAGGGGTCGGCGGAGGGGGTCCTCGCGTCCGGGGAGGCGGGCGCCGCGATCCCCGCCTACGGAAAAACGCCCTTTCTCCCCTCCCTTGCCGCGCTGCGGCTCCGCGCCTTCGTCTCCGACCGGATCGCCCGCGCCCTCGGCGGGGAGGAGGGAGCCGCCGCCCTCGCCCGCGCCGTTTTAACGGGGGACCGCTCCGGGATCGCGGGCTCCGTCCGCCGGGATTTTGAACGCGCCGGCGCTTCGCATCTTCTCGCCGTTTCGGGGATGCACCTCTCGGTCCTCGTCGGCGGGCTCGCCCTCGTTTTGCGCGTTCTGCCGGTCGGTCGGCGGGCCCGCTCGCTGATCCTTCTTGCCGCCGCCGGGTTTTACAGTCTTCTCGCCGGGCTTTCCCCCTCGGTTCTTCGCGCGGCGTTTATGCTCGGCTGTCACGCGCTCGCCCGCGTATGCGGCCGGAAAAAGGCGCCGCTCGGCGCCCTCGTCTTCGCCGCCGCTTTTCTTCTTCTCCTTTCCCCCGGCGCGGCGGCCTCCGTTTCCTTCTGGATGTCTGTCTTCGCCGCTTTCGGCGTTCTCTACGCCCTCTCGCTCGACGAAAAACGCAAGAAAGAGGAAACGGACGGCGGTCCTTTGCGCGTTTTGCGCCGGACCCTCTTTTCTCTCTTTCTTCTGCCGCTGTTTGTCGGGGTGTTCGCCTCGCTCTGCGTTCTGCCCGTTACCGCGCTCGTTTTCCGGCGCGTTTCGCTGCTCTCGCCGCTCACAACCCTGCTCTGTACCCCGTTTCTCACGGCGCTGCTCCCGCTTGCGGCCGCGGCGGCGGTCGTCGGAACGCCCTTTTCGCCTCTTTCGGCTCTCGCGGGCTTTCTCTCGGACGCTCTCACCCGGCTTTGCGCCGCGCTTTCCTCCCCGCGGGGTCTGTTTATCAGTTTGCGGGAGCCGTTTTTCCCCGCGCTGACAGCCGTCTTCCTTCTTCTTCTCCTTCTCTCGCTCTGCCTTTCCGTCCGGCGGCGGCGGTATGCCGCCCTCCTTCTCACGGCTCTCTTTCTCGCGGGGGCTGCTGCCGGGATCCTCTCCCGCAGGATCGGCGAGCGGGATCTTCTTTGCGGCGCCGTCCTCCCGCTGGAGCCGGGGGAAACGCTCGTTTTCTCTTCCTCCGAGGGGGCGCTCGCCCTCTCCTGCGGCCGCGGAGCGGGTACCTCCCGGCAGGCGGCCGCGCTCGGCGAGGGACTTTCCCTCCTCGGGAAAACGGAGGCGGCGCACTACCTCGTCTTCGACGAGCCGACGGAGGCGCGCCGCCGCGCCCTTCTCCGCGCGGCGGACCGGGTCCTGCTGCGGACGGTGTGGCTGACCGAGGCGTGGCGCGACCCCGCGCTGGAAGAAGAACTCGCCTCGCGCGGCTCCGCCGTGGGGTATTTCAGGGCGGGAGAGGAGCTTATCTTCGGGGATACGCGCCTGCTCGCGGAGAAGAGCGCGCCCGCCGCGGGCCGTACGCTCTCCGCCTTTTCTCTCTCCGTTTCCTCCGGGGAGGCGCGGCTTCTCTGGCTTTCCTCCGGCGTATCGGACTCTCCCGCGCGCGAGCTCTTTTACCGGGCGGCGGCGGAGGCGGATCTGGTGATCCTCGGGACCGCCGGGCCGGAAACGAAAACGCCGCTTTTCCTCCCGCTCTCCGACGGGGCGGTCCTTCTCACGGTCGGCGGCGCCGGGGAAACGCTCGCGCCCGCCCTGCGGGAGCGGTTGGGCGGGGAGCGGCTCCTCGCTTTGCCCGCGGGCGGCCGGTTCTCTCTGGAAAAGGGGGAGAAGAACGGCGAAAAGAGGGACGCCTTGACAGTATGGAAATAAAATGATATACTTTTCTTTATCAGACCGGCCGAAGCGTCGGCCAGAGGAAGGAGTTTTATGATTTACACCTTCAAAGGCGGCGTTCACGTGGAGGAACACAAGAACACCGCCGGCTGCAGAATTGAAGCGGCGCCCGCCCCCCGGCGGGTGGCGATCCCCCTTTCCCAGCATATCGGAGCGCCGGCAAAACCGCTGGTCGCAAAGGGAGAGCGGGTCTTTCTCGGACAGAAGATCGGCGAGGTGGAAAACGCGCTCGGCTGTCCCGTCCACGCAAGCGTCTCCGGCACGGTCGTCGAGATCGCGGAAAAACGCACCGCGCTCGGCGCCGTCGTCCAGAATGTCGTGATCGAAAACGACGGGCTGGAGGAGCGCGACCCGGGGCTTGCCCCGGCGGACCGGCCGCTGCTTGACTATACGCCGGACGAGATCGTCGAGGTCATCCGGCAGGCGGGGATCTCCGGCATGGGCGGCGCGACCTTCCCGACCTACGCGAAGATCCGCTCCGCGATGGGCAAGGTGGACCGGCTGATCGTCAACTGCGCGGAGTGCGAGCCCTATATCACCGCCAACCACCGCCTGATGCTCGAGCGGCCGAAGGAGATCATCAACGGCGCAAAGATCCTTTTGCGCGCGCTCGGTCTCCGGCTGGCGGAGATCGCGGTGGAGGACAACAAGCTCGACGGGGCGGAGGCGATCCGCCGGGCGGCGGAGGAAAGCCGCCTGATCGCGATCCGCATCGTAAAAACCAAATACCCGCAGGGCGACGAGCGGCAGCTCATCTACGCGATCACCGGCCGGGAGCTGCCGGCGGGCAAGCTGCCCGCGGACGTCGGGTGCGTGGTCTTCAACGCGGAGACCTGCGCCGCCGTCTGCCGCGCCTTTACCGAGGGAACGCCGCTGATCGACCGGGTCGTAACGGTGGACGGCGACTGCGTGAAAACGCCGAAAAACCTGCTCGCCAAGATCGGCACGCCGGTCTCCGAGCTGATCGAGGCCTGCGGCGGACTGGTGAAAAAACCGGAAAAGATCGTGGTCGGCGGTCCGATGATGGGCTTTGCCCAGTGGGACAAGGACACGCCGGTCACGAAGGGGACCTCCGCCGTGCTGGTCTTCTCCGCCGAGGCGGCGGGGGACCGCGGCGCCGAAAACGCCGCCTGCATCCGCTGCGGACGCTGCGCGGCGCATTGTCCGATGCACCTGATCCCCACGCTGCTGCAGACCTACGCGCAGGCGGACGACCAGGCGTCCTTCGAGGCGTACGCCGGCCTTTCCTGCGTGGAGTGCGGCTCCTGCTCCTACGTATGTCCCGCGCATGTTCCGATCGTCCAGTATATCCGGATGGAAAAGTTCCGGATCAACGCGGCAAAGCGCGCCGCCGCCGCAGCCAAACGGCAGGCGGAGGAAGCGCACGCCGCCAAAAACCCGGCGCCCGCCGGGGAGAAGGGAGGAGAAAAAGCATGAACGCGCCGCAAAAGCCGGAAAAGGAAAACGCGGGCTATCCCGCGCTCCTGACCGTTTCTCCCTCCCCCCATATCCGCCACGAGGACACCACCCGCTCGATCATGCTCGACGTGCTGATCGCGATGGCGCCCGCCCTTGTGTGGGGCGTGTACCGCTTCGGACTGCGGTCGCTGCTTCTCACGGCGATCGCCGTCCTCTCCGCCGTTCTTTTTGAGTTCCTCTTCTGCCGGATCATGAAGCGGCCGGACACGGTCGGCGATCTCTCCGCCTGCGTAACGGGGGTACTGATCGCCTTCAACCTCCCCGCCACCGCGCCCGTCTGGCTGCCGGTCGTCGGCTCCGCCTTTGCGATCCTGATCGTCAAGGAACTGTTCGGCGGCATCGGCAAAAACATCGTCAACCCGGCGCTCGCCGCCCGCGTCTTCCTCTTTCTCTCCTGGTCGGTGCGGATGTCGGACTACCCCGTTCTGGACGGCGTCGCCTCCGCCACGCCCCTGAAAGCCCTGAAGGCGGGCGAGCTGCCCGCTCTCTCCCGGGCGGATCTCTTTCTCGGTAACTACACCGGCTGCATCGGGGAGGTCAGCGCCCTGCTGATCCTCGCGGGCGGGCTCTACCTGCTCTTCCGGCGGGTCATCACCTGGCATATCCCCGTCGCCTATCTCGGGACCGTCGCGCTCGTGACCTTCGTCTTCTCCGGCAACGCCGACCACTTCGGCTTTATGTTCGCGGAGCTCTTTTCCGGCGGGCTGATGCTCGGCGCCGTCTTTATGGCGACCGACTACGCCACCTCCCCCCTCACCTCCCGCGGGCGCCTCATTTACGGCGTCGGGTGCGGTCTGATCACCGTTTTTATCCGCTATTTCGGCGGATTTGCGGAGGGGATTTCCTTTGCGATCCTCATCATGAACCTGCTCTCCTGGCAGATCGACAAATGGGCGAGACCCCGTCCCTTCGGCGCTCCCAAAAAGAAAAACCGACTCCTCTCGGCGCTCGGAAAGGGGGCGGACCGGAATGCGTGATCTTCGCTACGTTTTGCGGATCGCGGGGGTTCTCCTCCTCGTCTGCGCTCTGATGACCGGCCTGCTCGCCCTCGTCCACGCGAAAACCGCGGACGCGATCGCGGCAAACGAGCAGAAAAAATTAGAGGAGACCGTCCGGCTCTTCTTCGGGGAAAAGGCCTCCTCCAAAGAGACCGACGCCTTTCCCCTCACCTCCGAGGTGAGCGCCGTCCGGCTTGTGAGCGCGGACGGCTCCAACGTCGGCTACGCCGTCAGCGTAACGGAAAAGGGATTCGGCGGCGAGATCTCGCTGCTCGTCGGCGTCAGTCTGGACGGCAAGGTCCGGGGCGTGTCCCTGCTCTCGCATTCCGAAACGCCGGGTCTCGGCGCGAGGACGGGGGAGGAGGCGTTCCGTTCGCAGTTTGCCGGAAAAAGCGGAAAACTGACCGTCGGAGAAAACATCGACGCCGTTTCCGGCGCCACCATCAGTTCAAAAGCCGTTACGGCGGGCGTCAACGCCGCGCTCGCGGCGATCCGGGGGGAGGGAGCATGATGACCGGTACAAAAGAAAAGAAAAAGGGACTCGGCTCCGCCCTTCTTACGTCTCTGCGGGACGGACTCTTTACGAACAGCCCCACCTTCGTCCAGCTGCTCGGCATGTGTCCGACGCTGGCGACCACCACTTCGGTCAAAAACGCCCTCGGGATGGGACTGGCCGCCACGGCGGTGCTGATCTGCTCCAATTTTCTCATTTCTCTTCTGCGGAAGATCATCCCGAATCAGGTGCGCATCGCGGCGTATATCGTCATCATCTCCGGCTTTGTGACCGCGGTGGATATGCTCCTCGCCGCCTTTCTGCCCGATCTTTACGAAGCGCTCGGGCTCTTTATCCCGCTGATCGTCGTCAACTGCATCATCCTCGCGCGCGCCGAGGCGTTCGCCTCGAAAAACGGTCCCCTCGCCTCCGCGTGGGACGGTGTGTGCATGGGGCTCGGCTTTACCTTCGCGCTCTTTCTCATCGCCTCGGTGCGCGAGATCCTCGGCGCCGGGACCTTCTTCGGTCTGCGGGTCTTCTCGGAGGGGTACGAGCCCGCTCTGATGGTCGTCACCCCGCCCGGCGCCTTCATCACTCTCGGCTGCGTGATCGCCGCCGTTACGGCGATCCTCGCCGCCGTCAAAGCGAGAAAAAAGAAAAAAGCCGCCCAAAAGGCGGAAAGGAGGGAGCGCGATGCGTGAGATCTTTCTGTTGATGCTGACCGCGGTTCTGGTCGAAAACTTTATCTTCTCCCGCTTCCTCGGCTGCTGTCCCTTCCTCGGCGTATCGGAAAAGATCGATACCGCCGTCGGGATGGGGCTTGCCGTTACCTTCGTGATGACCCTTTCCAGCGCCGCGACGTGGTGCGTCTACCACTTTATCCTGCTGCCCTTCCACTACGAATATCTCAAAACGGTCGCCTTCATCCTCGTGATCGCCTCGCTCGTGCAGTTTATCGAGATGTTCCTCAAAAAGTTCATCCCCGCGCTCTACGGCGCGCTCGGAATCTTTCTGCCGCTGATCACGACCAACTGCGCGGTCCTCGGCTCCGCCCTCATCAATATCCAGAACGGCTATTCCTTTGTCGAGAGCGTCGCCTTCGGCTTTTCCGCCGCGCTCGGGTTTCTGCTCGCCATCGTCATTTTCGCCGGCGTGCGGGAAAAGATGCGCTACTCGGCGCCGCCCAAATCCTTTGCCGGCTTCCCCCTCACGCTGATCGCGGCGGGGCTGGCCGCGATGGCGTTTTCCGGGTTTTCCGGGATGAGCTTTTAAGGAGGGGATGAGATGAAAGAAATCTTACTGCCCGTCCTTTGGATCGGCGGGATCGGCGGGATCCTCGGGGTCGTGCTGGCGATCGCGTCGAAGGTCTTTGCCGTCAAGGTGGACGAACGGATCCCGAAGATCGTGGAAGCGCTGCCCGGCGCCAACTGCGGCGGCTGCGGCTACACCGGCTGCGCCGCGCTCGCCGAGGCGATCGTGCGGGGAGAGGCCAGACCCAACGCCTGCGTCGTCGGAGGCGCTGAGAGCGCCGCGGCGGTCGCCGCCGTGATGGGCGTTTCCGCCGCTCCCGTCGTCCGGCGCCGCGCGCAGGTCATGTGCTCCGGCACGCGGGATTTCGCCGCCAAAAAGTACCGCTACCGCGGCGCGCCGGACTGCGCCGCCGCCGCGCGGATGGGCGGCGGGGACAAACTCTGCCCCAACGGATGCATCGGGCTCGGCACCTGCGCCTCGGTCTGCCCCGCGGGCGCGATCCGGGTGGAAAACGGCGTGGCGGCGGTCGACTACCGCCTCTGCATCGGCTGCGGCCGGTGCGTGGCAGCCTGCCCGAAGCATATCATCCGCCTGATCCCCTACAACGCGAAGCACTGGGTCGGCTGTATGTCGGTCGACAAGGGCGCCGTCACCCGCAGCTACTGCGACGTCGGCTGTATCTCCTGCCGGCTCTGCGAGCGCTCCTGCGAGGCGGGCGCCATCACGGTGAACGACTTTGTCGCCTCCATTGATTACGACAAATGCACCGGCTGCAACACCTGCGTTTCCAAATGCCCGCGCAAGATCATCTGGTCCTGCGCCGAGCAGGAGGACGGTCTTGTGATTACCCGCGCGGAGATCCGCGCCGCGACCGACCTCGAAAAGGAAGCGGTCAGCCGCGAGTCCCGATAACAATCAAAAAAAAACGGCAAAACGAGGGTCCTCCCTGTTTTGCTTTGTCCGGAAAGGATCACGATGAAACGCTCTTTTCTCGCTTTGTTTTTAGCCGCCGTGTCGGTTTTTGCCCTTCTTGCCTCCTGCGGGAAGACCCCGGCGCCGCCCGCTGAAACGGCGGAGACGGCGGAGACGGCCGACCCCGTCGGCACGCTCCCCGCGGAAACGGATCCCGCCGATACGACCGTTCTGCCGGAGACCGAAGCGCCCGCGACGGAACCCCCGGCGACCGAGCCGCCCGCGACGGAACCCCCGGCAACCGAGCCGCCGGCAACCGAGCCGCCGGCGACGGAGCCGCCGGCAACCGAGCCGCCGGCAACCGAGCCGCCGGCCACCCCGCTTTCCTTCCGCTGCCGGCTTCTGGAGGAAAAGGGAGATCACGCCACCTGCCCGCTTTACTCACTTGAGAACGGCAAGGAGAGCGTGGCGACCTATAAAAGCGCCCGCTATCCCGGCAAGCCGATGCGCTACAAGGTCTGGCTGCCGCGAGATTACAGCACGGAAAAAGAGTACCCGATCCTCTACTACCTGCACGGGCTCGGCGGCGAGTCGATGGACGTAAAGGATATCAACTTCCACTGGCTTCTGCGCAACGCGCGGACTCAGGAAGTCGGGGAGATCATCCTCGTCGCCCCGCAATGTTTGCCGAACTCGACCTGGCCGCACAACCCGGAAACGCGAGAGATCCTGTTTGATCTGATGAAGGAGCTGGAAAACCACCTGTCCGTGGATCGGTCGCGGATCTACCTCAGCGGTCATTCCTACGGGTCGATGGGCTCGCTTCTCCTGCTTGCCGCGCACCCCGGCTATTTTGCCGCCGCGGTCCTGACCGGCGGCGCCGGCTCTTACAGCGAGGCGCAGCTTGCCGCGATCGCCAAAACGCCGATCCGGATGTTCTGCGGGGACAAGGATCAGTACGGGTTTTACAACCAGATGCGCACGCTGAACACGAACCTGCTCCGGCACGGCTGCGACGTGGTCTACACCGAGATCGACGGCCCGCACGACGTGTTCAACCTTTCCACAAAGGACCCTGCCGTGGCGGAGTGGATGCTTTCCTGCCGCCTGGGCGGATAACAAAGAAAAAAGCGCGCTCCTCGGCGGAGCGCGCTTTTTTTCTCAGAACGAGCATCAAATCTACGACAACAAGCAAAGAGTAACGTCTACCGTGGAGCGTACCTCCTGCAACGTTGTGATCTCCGGCTTTGAGTATACCTATGACGACCTCTCGCGGATCGCCGAGGAAAAAATCCTTGCCGGCGCGGTGAAAGTATGCTATACTTATGACGCGCTGAGCAGGGTGACCGACAGAACGGTCCGCAGGCTGAGCGACAATTCCGTCGTGTCTTCCGAGAGCTTTACCTACGACGCGGCGGGCAACGTCACCGGCGCTTCCGGCGGCACCTTTGCATACGATACCAACAACCGGCTGACTGCATTCAACGGAAACCCGGTCAGCTACGATCTTGACGGCAATATGCTGAGCGACGGCGTTGGCTCCTATACTTACGATTCCGCAAACAGGCTCCTTTCCGCATACGGTCATACCTATACCTACAACGCGGAAGACGTGCGGATCCGGGATATCGGACCGAGCGAAGATACTTTTTTCACCTATGATACCAACGGGAAGCTGAGCAGACTTCTTTGCAAATTATCATCCAAAGGAAAAACAATGGTGGATAAACGCATTTTCTCCTTTTCATCAAAATGTCTATGCTGAAGACCTCATACTTACTGCTACTATAGACTTTTCAGAACATCAAGATTTGTTAGAGGCTCTTATGGCATCTTCACGAAGCAAAGAATGGATGTTTGACGGCACAAAGGCTACATATAACTGGTCAAAAAAATAAATGATCAAAAAAGGAGTTGTCGGGATGAGTTTTTTTAAAAAGACAGCCATCGTTGCATTTTCGTTAACATTACTGATTTCAGTAATATGGTTTCAAGGATGTGGCATGATATATTATTCTCCGGATAAAGAAATTGAAATGGTGCGGCCGTTCGTTAAATTATTGTTATCAGCGCTTGAAACGGGTGATCGTGCAGGCTTCCGAGAGTTATTTGTCGAGGAAGTATCAGTTAAAACCGTTTATATGGATTTTGAGAATGATATGTTTGATACGTTTTCCGGAAAATCGCTATCAATCATAAAGATTCTCAATGATGGTACATCGGAACGAATTAGTAATAAAGAGGATAATTATAAACTTGCTTTTTTTCGTGTCGAGATCTCAACAAATTCTGACAAGCAATCGATAGCAATACAGTTTTATATTGAGCACGATGATCCGAACAAAAAAAACAAAATAAACGCGATGGAATTATACTCGAACGACTAAGAAATGGTTTGATTGGATCTATCATGAAAGTGAAATCGATCTGATTGATCGTATCACAAATAACTATATCCGATATTAAAGATTTAGAGGCAACGAAACACTATTTGGTTTTTGTGAATGATAGAACGTTGTCTATGTGACAAGTTTTAAAAGTGCTTTGAAAAACTGATTGAGGAGAAAACCATGGTAAGGATTTTATATTTGATTATACTGCAGGCAGCCTATTTCGTGTGCAACACATACCCGAAACACATCATAGAGATTAACGGTCCGGTTTCGATCATTGCCGTTCTGCTTAATCTGTTGTATTTTGCAGCATTTTCCTTTTTCATGGTAAAAGTGTTCCGGAAAAACGATGCGCCCCAAGACGGTCCTTGTCCCTCTTCCGCCGCAAGCAAAAGAACGATTTTTCTCACCATCCTGCTCGTTTGGTTTGCCCGGATCTTTTTTGACGCCGTTCTTCTTTTCTGGAAATCGGCAACGGATAAGACCGTGTTTTATCTGATCGACGCGGTCACGATCGTCGAATGGATCATCTATTACAGTTTTTGCGTGAAAAAAGAGGATAACCTTTTCCGCGGCCGCAGAGGGGTCTTTGCCGCTGTCGCTTTCGCCGTGCTGTTTGCAGCAGCGGTCTGGTATGATCACAGACTGATCGAAAGGTATTCCTATGTCGCCGATATGTACAGCGCCGCCTCTTTAAAGACACAGACTGCCGCGGTCAACATGGAGTTTCTGTTTCAGTTAAAAACCCTCTTTCTGGATATTGCCGGCTGCCTGGTTTTGGTCATCGCGCACTTTGCGTTCAAAAAAGCCGACCGAGAAAAGGAGATGGGCTATCACGCAAAGCAGGCGCTCCGTCTGTTCTTGGTGACCGCAGCTTTCGTTATCCTTGTCGCAATAAAAGAAGTTGCTTTCCCGTATTCCTCCCTGCTGTGGACCATCGGCGGAGGTGGAACGGAAAGACATTATCAAGAAAAAGGTCTGATCACCGCCGAGACGCAAGCAGTCACGTTCGGGCGCGCGACCGGATATCATACGGGGAAAACGGTTTATGCGGTAAAGAAAAACCGCATTTACCATAACGAAGAATTAATGCTTGAATATACGTCCGAGAATACCGGCAGCGGTTTTGATACGTTCCATATCGACGATAAGGATCCTGCGGCGAAAGACCCCGACGTTTCCGACAGTTCGGTGTTTTACCTGTATAGAAATGAAGCTCTTTGTTATATGGACAACGAGTCGCTGATCGTTTTGTTGAATAACCAAAGCGGGATCGGGTATCGCACCGGACTGGCGTCGATTTACAGAACGCTGATCCGGAATGAGCAATGGACGTTCTTCCGGCAGGCCTCCGAATATCTGATGCAGCTCGATCCGGATTTTGTCCGACCGTATCTTGAACGGTTTGCGGCGGGCGATTTCCATGGATCTGAAAAGCAGAGCATGGAGGAAGCATGTATCAACGAAACTTACGTCAGGAGCGTTTCGCAGAAATTATTGAAAACAAACTGAAAATGCCTATATACGGACGTTTGTTATATCATTATATGTTTGTTTGAAAACACACTCGTCGAATCTGTTTTTATAGCCGCGCCCCCATCGGGCGCGGCTGTTTTTGTCCCCGAAAACCACGCGATAGTCGCGTGGTAAAAAAGAGGTTAACCGGT
>CAMKAU010000021.1 GCA_946410595.1 uncultured Clostridia bacterium | reverse complement strand
ACATTTTTTATAAAATCCTATCGGATTTCGATCCGCTGAAAAGGGGCAGGCCGTCGGCCTGCCCCTTTTCAGCGGATCTCCGTGATCTCGGAGGGATAGTAGGAAGCGCAGTCGGTGCAGCGGTCTTCCGCGGGGGACGGTTCGCGCGGGACGACGCGGATCCGGTCAAGGGTGCAGTAATCCTCCGGGCAGTGATGCAGGCATCCGTTTACGGTACATTCCACAGAGCGGTTTTTTTCCATCTTCTACTCCTCGTTTCATAGTCGGCCAGAGGCCTTTGGCGTTAGTCTGCGCGTTTCTTCCGTTTTTATGCGGGCGGGCGAGGCCGGTTTTTCCGTTTTTATCCTGCTTCTTTTCCGTATTCAAACGCAAAAGCGGGGAAATACTCCCCACAGAAAAAAAGGAGGGGATCATGCATTTCAGTAAAGTGGAACTGTGCGGAGTGAGCACCTCCGGGCTGGCGAGTCTGAGCGACGGGGAAAAACGGGAGCTTCTGAAAAAGGCGGCAAAGGGCGACGCGGAGGCGCGGCAGAAGCTGATCGACGGCAACATCCGCCTCGTTCTCAGCATCCTGCAGCGGTTTTCCGGCCGGAGGGAAAACGCCGACGATCTCTTTCAGGTCGGGTGCGTCGGGCTGATCAAGGCGATCGACCATTTCAACACCGAGCTGAACGTCAAGTTTTCCACCTACGCCGTGCCGATGATCGTCGGGGAGATCCGCCGCTATCTGCGGGATAACAACGCCCTGCGGGTCAGCCGGTCGCTGCGGGATCTCGCCTACCGCTCGCTTTCCTCGCGGGAGAAACTCTCGGCGGGGCTGATGCGCGAGCCGACGGCGGCGGAGATCGCCGCCGATATCGGAGAGAGCGAAAAGGCGGTCGCGGAAGCGCTGGAGGCGATCGTGGAGCCCGTTTCGATTTACGAGTCGGTTTACAGCGACGGGGAGGACTCCGTCTACGTGATCGACAAGCTCTGCGATACCGGCGAGAGCGACGAGGGATGGGTCGAGGATATCGCGCTGCGGGAAGCGCTCAAAAAGCTGAACGAAAGAGAAAAAAAGATCATCGCGCTCCGCTACTGGGCGGGCAAGACCCAGATGGAGATCGCCGAGGAGATCGGGATCTCTCAGGCGCAGGTCTCGCGCCTCGAAAAAGGCGCGCTGGAGCGGATGCGCCGGGAAATGTAAAACGAAAAAAGACCGGCGGAACCGAGTATCGGTTCCGCCGGTCCGGCGTTTTCAGCGGGTGAGGTATCCTTCGCGGTATAGCAGCTCCGCGATCAGCACGGCGCCGCCGGCGGCGCCCCGCAGCGTGTTGTGCGAAAGGCCGACGAACTTCCAGTCGAAGATCGGGTCGGGACGCAGCCGCCCGACGGCAACGCCCATGCCGCCGTAGAGGTCGCGGTCCAGCCGCGCCTGCGGACGGTCCGGCTCCTCAAAATAAGTCACAAAACGCTTGGGCGCGCTCGGCAGACCGAGCGCCTGCGGCTTGCCGGAGAAGGTCTCCCACGCGGCAAGGATCTCCTCCCGCGTCGGCTTTTTTTCAAACTTGACAAAGACGGCGGCGGTATGCCCGTCGGAGACGGGAACGCGGAGACATTGCGCGGAGATCAGGGGGGAGGAAGCGTTGACGATCCGGCCGTTTTCCACGGTCCCCCAGATTTTCAGCGGCTCGCCCTCGCTCTTTTCCTCCTCGCCGCCGATATAGGGGATCACGTTATCCTCGATCTCGGGAAAGTCGCGGAAAGTCTTGCCCGCGCCGGAGATCGCCTGATAGGTCGTGACCATAACCTCGGTCGGGCGGAAGGGAAGAAGCGGGGTCAGCATCGGAACGTAGCTCTGGATCGAGCAGTTCGGCTTGACGGCGATAAAGCCCCGCGCGGTGCCAAGGCGTTTTTTCTGCGCCGGGATCAGCGCGAGATGCGCGTCGTTGATCTCCGGGATCACCATCGGAACGTCCTCCACGCCGCGGTTGGCGGAGTTGTTGGAAACGACGGGGATCTCCGCCTGCGCGTAGGCGAGCTCCAGGGCTTTGGTATCCGCCTTCGGCATATTGACCGCGCAGAAGACGAAGTCGACGAGCGCCTTCATCCCCGCCACGTCGGCGGCGTCGCGCACCGGCAGATCGGCAAGCGTTTCCGGCATCGGGACAGGCAGCTTCCACCGGCCCGCGACCGCCTCGCGGTAGGGCTTGCCCGCGGAGCGGGCGCTGGCGGCGAGCGCCGTGACCCGGAAGTAGGGGTGATCGGCAAGTAAAACGGCAAAGCGCTGACCGACCATGCCGGTCGCGCCGATAATGCCGACTCTGAGTTTTTCCATAAGCACCTCGTAAAAACAGGATAGTAACAGTATAGCACCGCAAAAAAAAGCTGTCAATCGTTCCTTTCGGGAAAAATCCCCTTCTTTTTCCTTCTTTCTTGTTTAAATAGCAAAAAATTATCCGCTATCTCTTGCGGAGAGGGGAAAAATGGAGTATAATTTTCCTGCAATACGGGAAAGGGACCGGCAACGAAAACATGGTCAATCAGAAACTCGCGGCGCGTTATCTCGCCGCCAAACGCGCGCTTTTCGACAAAGCGTATTCCGACCTCAACGCAAGACAGCGGGAGGCCGTTTTTGCCGCCGGAGGCCCCTTGCTCGTCCTCGCGGGCGCGGGGAGCGGAAAAACGACCGTCCTCGTCCGCCGGATCGCGTATCTCATCCGCTACGGCAACGCCTACCGCTCGGAAAAGGTGCCGGAAACGGTGACGGAGGCGGCGGTCGCCGAATACGAAGCGGCGGCGGCGATGCTCTCGCCCGCGGAGATGGGGACCTTCCTCGCCGACTTTGCGGAGGAGACCGTCCGCCCGTGGAATATCCTCAGTATCACCTTTACGAACAAAGCGGCCAACGAGATGAAGACCCGGCTTGCTGCGATGCTCGCCGACCTCCCCGTCGGGGAGGGAGAAAAGCCCGCAAGCGAGGAGGTCTGGGCGGGGACCTTTCATTCCGTCTGCCTGCGCATCCTGCGCCGGGACTGCTCGCTGCTCGGATACCTCCCCGGCTTTACGATCTACGACGCCGACGATACGAAAAAGACGGTCGCCGCCGTGATGAAGGATCTGAAGATCGACAAGGAGGCGCTCGACCCCCGGGCGTGCGCCGCCGTCATCAGCCGCGCAAAGGACTCGCTCCAATCGCCGGAAGAGTTCGCAAAGGAAGCGTCCACCGAACGCCGGCGCGACGCCGCGGCGGTCTACGCCGAGTACGAGACCCGTCTCCGCGCCGCCAACGCGATGGATTTTGACGATATCATCCTCAACACCGTCCGCCTTTTCGAGGAAAACCCGGAGATCCTCGACCGCTACGCGCGGAAGTTCCGCTATCTCTGCGTGGACGAGTACCAGGATACGAACGCGGCGCAGTTCCGCCTCTGCGAGCTGCTTTCCTCTTACCACAAAAATATCATGGTCGTCGGGGACGACGACCAGAGCATCTACGCCTTCCGCGGCGCCACCGTGGAAAATATCCTGCATTTCGACGACGCGTTCCCGGACGCGCGCGTCGTCAAACTGGAGCAGAACTACCGCAGCACCCAGAACATTCTCGACGCCGCCAACGCCGTGATCGCCCACAACAGCGCCCGGCACCAAAAAAGTCTGTGGACGGAGGAGCGCGAGGGGGATCGGGTCGAGGTCGTCCGCGTTCCCGACCAGAACGCCGAGGCGCGTTACCTCTGCGAGCTGATCCAGCGCCGCCGGACGGAGGGGGGCCGCTACGCCGACAACGCGATCCTCTACCGCGTCAACGCGCAGTCGGGCGGGATCGAGACCGCGCTCACCAAAAGCGGCATCCCCTACCGCGTGCTGGCGGGCACCCGCTTCTTTGACCGCAAGGAGGTCAAGGATATCCTCGCCTACCTCTGTCTGATCGAAAACCACGGGGACGACCTGCGCCTGCGCCGGATCGTCAACGAGCCGAAGCGCAAGATCGGGGACGCCGCGATCGAGGCGGCGGAGCGGATCGCCGCGGAAGAGGGGATCTCCCTCTTCGACGTGATGAAAGCGGTGGAACGCTATCCCTATCTCGCCGCCTTCGCGCAGCGGTTTTCGCTTTTCGTCCGGATGATCGAGGAGCTGAGCGAGTTTGCCCGCGCGGCGTCCGTTTCGGAGTTGACCGAGCGCGTCATCACCGCGACCGGGTACAAAAAAATGCTGACCGACGAAGGGGAGGAGGCGCGGGACCGGCTCGAGAACCTGGAGGAGCTGATCTCCGGCTGCGTGGAGTACGAACAGCGTACGGAGGAGCCGTCCCTGTCCGGGTATCTCGAGGAGATCTCCCTGCTCTCCGACGTCGATAAATACGACGAAAGCGCCGACGCCGTCGTCCTGATGACCATCCACAGCGCAAAGGGGCTGGAGTTTCCGAACGTCTATCTCCCCGGCATGGAGGAAGGGATCTTCCCCGGCGTGAAGGTAACGGCGGATCCCGCCGAGCTCCCCGAGGAGCGCCGCCTCGCCTACGTGGCGATCACCCGCGCCAAAAACCGCCTGACGATGGTCTGCGCCAAATCTCGCCTCCTCTACGGACGGACGGCGTATAACCCCCCCAGCCGCTTTCTCTCCGAGCTCCCCGAGGAGAAGGTGAAAAAACTGGATCTCTGCCTCGCCGACACCCCCCGCGCGTCGTTTGTCGGGACCTCCCGCTTCCGCGCGCCGGAAAAACGGCAGTCCGCGGGGCTCCCCTCCTTTTCCGCGCCCGCAAGGCCGGCCGGAGGGAAGACGCCCTCCTTTTCTGCCGGGGACCGGGTGCGGCATCTCGTCTTCGGGACGGGAACGGTCGCCGCAAGGACGGAGATGGGGGGCGACGTTCTCTACGACGTGGAGTTCGATACGGCGGGCCACAAGCGCCTGATGGGCAGCTACGCAAAGCTCACGCCCGCCGAGTAAACGGGGGACTTGCAAACGGCTGAAAGGTGTGATAGAATAACGCTATGACAGAACGATATCTTGAATGCGGATTCGTGCAGAATACGCACGGTGTGAAGGGACTTTTGCGGGTGGCGCATTACTGCGACAGCGAAAAGATCTTCTGCTCTCTGCCCGCCGTTTATCTGAAGAGGGAGGACGGCTACCGCCCTTACCGCGTCCGCAGCGCCGCCTCGCACGGCGCCGTGATCCTTCTCGCTCTCGAGGGGATCGAAACGCTGGAGGCGGCTGTCGCCTTCAAAAACAAAACGCTGTACGCCGCGCGGGAGGACCTGCCCGCGCCGGAGGGAGCGTATTTCATCGCCGACCTGATCGGACTGCCCGTGATCGACCGGGATACCGGGAAGGTCTACGGAACGCTCGCGGACGTCGTCAACCACGGCGCCTCCGACGTTTACGAGGTCAAAACGGAGACGGGGATCGCCCTCATTCCCGCCGTTCCCGCCTACGTGGCGGGGATCGAGCCGGAGAAGGGGATCTTCGTCACGCCCATCGAGGGGATGTTCTGATGCGCTTTGATATCCTGACCCTCTTTCCCGCGCTCTGCGAGACCGTCCTCTCGGAGAGCGTGATCGGACGGGCGCGCGCCTCCGGCGCGATCGACGTCCGCTGCTATAACATCCGCGATTATTCGGAGGACAAGCACCACCGCGTGGACGACACCCCGTACGGGGGCGGGCGGGGGATGCTGATGGCGGCGCCGCCCGTCTTTGCCTGCTACGAGGCGGTCCTCGCCGACCGCGGCGGGGAAGAAGAAAACCCGAAGCGGCGGGTCGTCTACCTCTCGCCGAAGGGCAGGACGTTTGACCAGTCGGTCGCGCGGGAGCTTGCCGCCTACGACGAGCTGATCCTCCTTTGCGGCCACTACGAGGGGATCGACCAGCGGATCATCGACGGGATCGTCGACGAGGAGATCTCCGTCGGAGACTTTGTCCTCACGGGGGGAGAGATCCCCGCGTGCCTTATCACGGACGCCGTCGCCCGCCTCGTGCCGGGCGTGCTGTCCGCCGAGGAGTGCTATGAAGTCGAGAGTTTTTCCGACGGGCTGCTCGAGTTTCCCCAATATACCCGTCCGTATGAGTTCCGCGGGGAGAAGGTCCCGGACGTTCTGCTTTCCGGCAACCACGCCGAAATCGACCGCTGGCGGCGCGAGCGCTCGCTTGAGCTGACCGCCCGGCTGCGCCCCGATCTGATCGAAAAACTGCCGCGCGGGGAGGAGAACGCCCCGAAGAAAAAAACCGGAAGGAAACAGCATGGAGAGCTATCCGAAGGAGAAAGAAAGGAATAACGGGGGCTTCTTTTCGCGCCTGCTTGCCGGCAGCGCGATCCTCGGGGCTCTGACGCGCTTTTCCAACGCCTGCCGCAGGAAACTTTCGGAAGGCGTTTTCGGCGCGTTCTTCACCTCCTACGGCAAGCTCGCCAAAGCGGCGAAAAAGAGTTTTCTTCTCGACAAACTGCAAACCGTTCTCGGTCTGGAAGGGCGCGGCGCCGCGCTCAAGCGGAAGATCGCCGCGGGGATCGAGGACAGCGCGATCGTCCGCCTCATAAAAAAACTGACGGACGCGCTCTGCGGCGCCTATCTGCGGGTCTGGGGAATGTTTTTCGCCTCCTTCGGCGCCTACACCCTGCTCGTCTTTCTGATCCGTACCTTCGCGGAGAAGGAAACGGATCTCAATCCTCTCTACTGGCTGATCCCGCTCGTTTGTCTGCCGATCTCGATCCCCATGTTCTTTTCCGAAAAGCGGATGGGCGATCTGCTCGCGGACAGCGCGATCGCGGGAACGCTCCTCTTCGGGCTGCTCGGACTGCGGCGCGACTATTTCGAGCGCCGGCAGACCTCCGGCGGCAAAAAGAACGCTGCCTTCATTACCGGGATGCTCTTCGGCGCGCTGACCTTTGCGCTCGACCCCGGCGTGATCCTGACCGCGTTTCTCGCCGTTCTTTTCTTCTATACCGTCCTTCTTTCGCCGGAGGCGGGACTTTTGCTCACCTTTTTCTTCTTTCCTTTTCTCAGCCTGACCGCCCACCCCACGGCGACCCTCTTTCTGCTCGTTCTCCCCACCGCTTTCTCCCTCGGGGTAAAGGCCGTCCGGGGGAAACGCTATCTTTCCTTTGATCCGATCGACGCGGCGGTCCTCTTTTTCGGACTCGTTCTTCTTTGCGGCGGCTTTTTCACCGCCGGCGGCTCCTATCCCGTCTCCCTGCTTGTCAGCGCCGGGCTGATGCTCGGGTTCTTTCTCTGCGCGGAACTGCTGACTTCGGCGGAGCTGCTGCGCAAGGCGATCCGCGTCCTCCTGTTCGGCGCAGCCGTCACGGTCCTGTACGGCCTTATCGCCGTCGCCGCCGGTCGGTTTGATCCCGCCCGGACGCCGGAGGGCGCCGCGGGCGGCCTTGCCCGTTCCTTTTTTGCCCTTCCTTCGTCGCTCGGGTCTTATCTCGTCCTTCTTCTTCCGTTCGCGTTCTGCGAGTATTCGGCGGAGGGGGAAGGGCGCAAGCGGTTTTTCGGCGCGCTTTTCATCGCCGCGTCCTTTGCCTGCCTTCTTCTGACGGGGGAGAGCGGCGCCATCGCCGCGGGCGTGATCGCCGTTCTCTTCTATCTCTTGATGCATACGCCGAAGACCTTTTCCGTTCTTCTGCTGTTGCTCGTTTTCCTGCCGTTCTGCTTTTTCCTTCTGCCGGAGGAGATAAAGCGGCGGGTGCTGACGCTTTTGTCGGAAGCCAGCGTTTCCGCGGGGCCGGTGCTGCGCGCCTCGCTCGGTCTGCTCAGGCAGTTCTGGCTCGGGGGCATCGGCGCGGGTACGGACAGCTTCGGCAAGGTTTACGATTCCGTCGTCCCGCACTACGCCGAGGGCGCCTCGGACGCGGGCAGTCTCTTTCTCCAGATCTTTCTCTCTCTCGGGATCGTCGGGCTGCTTGCGTTCCTTGCGATGGTCCTCGTCTTCGCCGTTTCTTCGTTCACGGTCGTCCGCTACGAGGGCGAGCGCCGCTTCCGCCTGATCGGCGCCGCGTCGCTTGCCGCGATCACCGGGGCGCTCGTCAACGGCATATCCGGTTATATCTGGAACGATTATCGCATCTTCTTCCTCTTTTTCTCCGTCTTCGGGATCGGGACGGCGGCGCGCCGCTGCGGCGACCGCGAGCGTGAGAGAAGGCAGGGGCTTTCTCTCCAGGACAAGACGAGCTGCGAGACCGTTTTAAGACTTTCAGGGAGGTAATATGAAACAGACAAACACCGCGGCGGAGAAGCCGAAACGCCGCTTCAACGCCGCCGACGCGGTTATCCTGATCCTGATTTTGCTGGTCGGCGCCCTTCTTTACTGGGCGTTTTTCGGCACGGGAACGGTCGCGGGCCTTTTCGGAAAAGGCGAAAAGACGGTCGCCCTGGAGTATAAGGTGCGCGTCGAAGGAGTGCTGACCGAGTTCTCCTCCCGGGTCAAAGCGGGCGACCTTCTCTACCAGGAAACGGGCAAACGCTCGATCGGCCGGGTGGAAGAGGGGATCGTCGTCGAGCCCTATAAAGAGGAAGTTTATATCAGCGGCGAATACGACGAAAACGGCAATCTGATCTCCGATCCCGCCAAAACGGGAGCGTTTCTCCTCTCGGAAAAGCCGGGGTACGTGACGGTTACGATCCCGCTTTCCGCCCGCGCAACGGAAAAGTCGGACGGATACTACGTGGACGGCTGCCGCATCTCCTTCGGCGAGGAGCTGGAGCTCCAGTTCCGGGATTTCTGGGGCAGGGGAACGGTCGTTGAGGTCGTAGCGTCGGAAGAAAACGGAGGGAACGACTGATGGGGAAAGAAGAAAAGACCGTCCGCAAAAAACGGCGCGGACTGAATATCGTCGACTGGATCCTCATCGCGGCGCTCTTTCTTTGCGGCGTCGGCGTTTATCTCCGCTATTACCAGGGCAAGACCCCGATCTCTCAAAGCGATCTCACCGAAGCAAAGCTCTACTTTTCGCTCTCCGACGTTTCCGCCTCCGCCTACGATGGGTTTGCGGAAGGGGCCGAAGCGTATAACGAAGACGGCGTGCTGCTCGGTACGGTCGCGGGGCGCGACGAGTTTTCCGTCGGGCCGGCAAAGTACTACGTGACGACGAGGACGGGGGAGATCGCGGAAATGTACACGACGGGGACGAACGTCGATATCAACGGCGTCCTCAACTGCCGCGGCGTGTTTTCCGAGTACGGATATCTCATAGGCGGCAAGACCTGCGTTGCCCCGGGGCAGACGCTCCTTCTCAAAACGCGGGAGCTGACGGCGACGGTCCTTATCACCGACGTGATTGAGACGGCGCCGTAAGCGGCCCGGACGCCCGTTTTTTTCTTCCCGCGGAGAAATTCAAAAAAACTATTGATTTTGTAAAAAATCTTTGATACAATATGGAACAACAGAAGAGCAGTCTTCAATTTTGTCCTTGATGGGAGAGAAATACCATGATTTCGCGCACGGTAACTGTGAACAACAACTACGGTCTGCACGCAAGACCGGCTACCTTTTTTATTCAAAAAGCCAACTCTTATAAAAGTTCTATCTGGGTGGATAAGGACGAGCGCCGCGTCAACGCCAAAAGCCTGCTCGGCGTCCTCTCCCTCGGGATCGAAAAGGGGATGGACATCAACCTGATCGCGGACGGCGTCGACGAAGAGGCGGCGATCGACGGACTGGCCGCTTTGATCGAAACGGGCTTTGCCGAGTAAAAAAGAAGAAAAGAGACTTTGAGCGATCAGTGCGCGCCTCGGCCCGCGGTGGTCGCTCAAAATTTATCGTATGGCGGAAATGAAGATAAGAGAATCCCTGCTGGCAAAAGCGAACGAGCTGGCCCCCCTCCCCGGCGTCTATCTGATGAAGGACGCGGAGGGGAAGGTCATCTACGTCGGCAAATCCCGCAAGCTCCACGACCGCGTCTCCCAGTATTTTCAAAACGGGGAAAAGAGCGTCAAGACCGCCCGGATGGTCGCGGCGGTGCGGGATTTTGAGACGATCTGCGTTTCAAACGAGGCGGAAGCGCTGACCCTTGAAAACGAACTGATCAAGCTCTATCTTCCGCGCTTCAATATCAAGCTCAAAGACGCAAAGGCCTATCCTTATATTAAAATAACGGTCGGCGAGGCGTACCCCCGCATCGTCTATACCCGCAAGAGGGAAGCGGACGGGGCGCGCTATTTCGGCCCTTTCCCCGACCAGACGGCGGCCAAAAGTCTGATCGGAACGGTCTGCCGCGTGATCGGAATGCCGAACTGCAAGCTCGTCTTCCCGCGGGATATCGGCAGCAAACGCCCCTGCATTTACCGGGAGATGCGCCGCTGCGTTGCGCCCTGCTCGGGGGAGCTGACGCCGGAGGAATACCGGAAAACGGTGGAAGACGCGATCTCCTTTCTCTCCGGGAACACGGCGCAGGTCCGCCGGTCGCTGACCGAGCGGATGCAGACGGCGGCGGCGGAGGAACGCTACGAGGCGGCCGCCCTCTTCCGGGACAGCATCAAAGCGTTCGACGCGCTCCGCCAGCGGCAGAAGGTCCTCGGCTCGCCGGATACCGATCTCGACGTGATCGCCTCCGAAACGGGGGAAGCTTCCGCCGTGATCACCGTTTTTTCCGTCCGGGGCGGCGCGCTCCTCTCCAAGGAGGACTTCGTGCTGCGCGGGGACGAGGCGGTCGGCTTTGAAGATCTGGCCTCCTTTGCGTCCGGCTACTACTCCTCGCGGGAGGCGCTGCCGCCGCTTCTCCTCCTCGAGAGCATCCACCCGGATAACGGAAACGACGTTACCGCGCTGGAGACGTATCTCAGCCGCGTCGCCGGGCATAAGGTGACCGTGGCGGTCCCCGCGCGCGGAGAAAAACGCGCCCTCTGCCTGATGGCAAAACAGAACGCCGCGGAAAAGCTCCGCGTAACCGAAAAGAGGGAGGAAAACACGCTCTTTTCCCTCGTCCGTCTCGGGGCGCTGCTCGGGCTGGAGACGGTCCCGCGCCGCCTGGAGGCATACGACGTTTCCAACTACGGAAGCGAACAGATCCGCGCCGCGATGATCGTATCGGAGAACGGCGCCTTCCGCAAAAAGGACTATCGCGTCTTCCGTATGGAAGACGGCAAACAGGACGACTACGCCTGTATGCGCGAAGCGGTCTTCCGCCGCCTCTCGCACAACGCGCGGGAGGGGGAGGATGCGATGCCCCCTCTGCCCGACGTGATGCTGATCGACGGCGGAGACCGGCACGTTGCCGCGGCAAAGGCCGCGGCGCAAGAAGCGGGCGTCTCCCTGCCGATCTTCGGGATGGTCAAGGACGACCGGCACCGCACCCGCGCGCTGACCGACGGGACGGGCGAGATCGGGATCGCCCGGGAAACGGAGGTCTACCGCCTGATCTACGGGATACAGGAGGAGGTCCACCGCTTCGCCTATTCCCGCACCGAGTCCGGCAAGCGCAAAACCCTGCGCCGCTCCTCGCTTGAGAAGATCGAGGGGGTGGGGAAGGGTAAGGCCAAACGGCTCCTCGCCTACTTCGGCGGGCTGGAGGGGGTCCGCCGCGCCGACCGGGCGGAACTGGAAGAAAGCGGGATCGGCGTCGGCGCCGCCAGCGCCGTCTACGCGTATTTTCATCCCGAAGAAGAAACAGAAAGATAAAGAAAGGAACCGGCTATGAGGATCATCACGGGAAGCGCCAGAGGAACAAAACTGCTGACCCTGGAGGGAGAAGCGACAAGACCGACGGGGGAGAGAGCGAAGGAAGCTCTTTTCTCCATGATCCAGTTTGAGATCGAGGAAAAGCGCGTGCTCGACCTGTACGCCGGCTCCGGCCAGCTCGGGCTGGAGGCGCTCAGCCGCGGCGCCGCGTTCTGTATGTTCGTGGACTCGAACCCCGAGGCGGTCGAGATCATCAAAAAGAACGCCGAAAAGACCAAGCTGAAGGACAAGACGCGCACGATCGTATCGGACGCCTGCAACTACGTCCGCAAGTGCGCGGGAGGGGAAAAGTACCATATCGTACTGATCGACCCGCCCTACGCAAGCGACCTCGTCTGTCCCACGCTCGAGCGGCTCCTTCTCTCCGACCTTCTCGCGCCGGGGGCGCTCGTCTTCTGCGAGAGCGACCGGGAGGATCTTTTCGCCGACCGGCCCGACCTTCTGGAAACGCTCACGCTGCGCCGCTATTCCTCATACGGCAGGATCAAGCTCTATCTTTTGGAGAAGAAAGCGGAGGAAACCGAATGAACAAGAAGCTCGCCATGACCGCGCTGGTTTCGGGCAGCTTCGACCCGCCGACGCTGGGACACCGCTTTCTGATCGAGCAGGCGTGCGCGAGCTTTGAGCGGGTGATCGTCTGCGCCTTTGTCAACGAGGAAAAACGCTACCTCTTCACGGAGGAGGAGCGGCTTTCCCTCCTCGCTCTCACCTGCGCCGGCCTGCCCGTTTCCGCGGTCCGCTCCTATCCCGGGATGCTGGCGGACTTCTGCGCTGCAAACGGCGTGGACGCGATCCTGCGCGGCGTGCGCGGAAAAGAGGATCTCGTCTACGAACAGGGAATGGCGCGGGAGAACTACCGCCGGTTTCCCGGCGCTTTGACCGTTTTGATCCCCTGTCCCGACGCGCTGAAGGGATGCAGCTCCACCCGGGCGCGCGCCGCCCTCCGAAAAGGAGACCTTCCGGACGCCTGGATGGGAGAAGTCCCCGCCCGCGCCGCCCTGGAGCTTCTTTCCTCGCGCGAAAGTGGGACAAACTGACACCGTTTTATCCTTTTTCATCGAAGAAACCCCTTTGGCGGGGGAGCCGATCGCAGGATCGGCTCTTTTTTTATGAAAACTGCCCAAAAAAGACGGGCATTTTTTTCTATCTCCGGCGAGAAATCTTTCAAAAACTCTTGCAAAACGAAAAAGGAGGCCTTATAATATAACCAAGTGGGGAGATGTGGATAGCTTCTCCATGAAAATGTCTAAAAATGGGTAATCGGTAGAATGGAACTGAACATTTTTTGCAGGGAATACCGCTATTCCCTCGACGCAAAAAACAGAATCTTCATTCCCGCCAAGTTTCGTGAGATTCTCGGCGATTCTTTTGTCGTTACCCGCAAACTGGAGCGCTGCCTCGCTCTTTACACCAAGGAGAAATGGGAGGAATACGCGGCGAAGATCAACGCGCTTCCCAACTCCCAGGTCGTGGAACTCAAACGCTTTATTTTCCCGGCCACGCTCGTGGCGGAGCCGGACGGGCAGGGAAGGATCATCATCCCCCCGGACCTGAAGGAATACGCGCAGATCGACAAAAACGTCGTGATCCTCGGCGTCGGCGATCACGCGCAGGTCTGGTCCGAACAGCTCTGGAGCGAGCAGGAGGCGAAGAGAGACGTCGGCAAGCTCGAGCAGCTGATGCAGGAGCTCGGTCTTTGATGGAAAACGGATTTGTCCACGTTTCCGTCCTGCTGCGTGAGGCGGTGGACGCGCTGGCGATCAAGCCGGACGGCGTTTATCTCGACTGCACCGCGGGCGGAGGAGGACACAGCGAGGAGATCGCCCGCCGCCTGACGACGGGCCGGCTGATCTCCCTCGATCAGGACGCGGACGCGGTCCGCGCCGCCGGCGAGCGTCTTGCCCCGTACGGGGAGAGATGCCGGGTCGTTCGCGCCAACTTCGCGGACGCCGCCGACGTGCTGTCCGATCTCGGGATCCGGAAGCTCGACGGCGCCACGGCGGATCTCGGCGTTTCTTCTTATCAGCTCGATACGGCCGAACGCGGCTTTTCCTATATGGCGGACGCGCCCCTGGATATGCGGATGGACCGCGATCATACCGCGCTGACCGCCCGGGAGATCGTTAATACCTATTCCGAAGCGGAGCTTGCCGATCTTATCTTCCGGTGGGGAGAGGAGCGTTTCGCGCGGCGGATCGCCTCCGCGATCGTCGCCCGGCGTGAAAAGGAAGAAATCACCGGCACCGCGCAGCTCGCCGAAATCGTGAAAAACGCCATTCCCGCCGCGGCGAGAGCGGGAGGGCACCACCCCGCCAAACGAACCTTTCAGGCGATCCGGATCGAGGTCAATTCCGAGATCCGTATCCTCGAGCCGTCGATCCGGTCGATCGTGGGGCTTCTCGCCCCGGGCGGCAGGATCTCGGTGATCACCTTTCACTCTCTTGAGGACCGCGCGGTCAAGGACGCCTTTGCCGATCTTGCGTCCGGCTGCGTGTGCCCGCCCGATTTTCCCGTCTGCGTCTGCGGGAGACGCCCGCAGATCAAACTGCTGAACAAAAAGCCGATCCTCCCCTCGGAGAAAGAGATCGGAGAAAACCCGCGCGCCCGGAGCGCCAAGCTCCGCGCGGCGGAGAAACTGTAAAGGAAGGAACCCGTTATGTTAGGACTTGCAGAACGCAGAGCCGCCGCGCCGGAGACGTCCAACGCCGCCCAGCGCGCCGCCGAGCGTTATCGCGCCTATATCCGCTTCGCCGGCGAAAAGAAACTGTCCGACGCCGATATGCTCCGCCGCGTGGAGGAGCTGAAGCGCCGCAGCCCCTTGCGCACGGCGGCGGAGGTTTACGCCCGCACCGGCGCGTACAAAAAGCAGAAGGGAGCCATCCGCGTCGGAGGCAACCGTTTTCCCGCCGCTTCCTTCCTTCTCACGATCGCGTTTGCCTGCGTGCTTGCGTTTCTCGTTTATACCTCCGTGCAGCTTTCCGGCGCCTCGCGGGAACTCAATTCTCTGCGCGGCAGCGTAACGGCGCAGAACGCGGAGATCTCCGATCTGCAAAGCAGCATCGAGGCAAAATACAACCTCGACGAGCTTGAGGACTACGCGATGAACGACCTCGGCATGATCCGCAAGGACAAGGCCGCAAGCGATTATCTTGTCCTGTCCGCGCAAAGCGACGTGATCCTCCACGAGAGCGGGGAGGAGAGCGCCGCGTCTCCCGGACTTCTCAGCGCGTTCCGCGACCGGATCCTGGAGCTTCTGGCATATTTCGGTTGAGCGGGAATATAATTTAACGACGTTTTCTTTTGCCCGTGCCTGTTTTTCGGCATGGGCAAAAGGCGGTTAGAAGGGGGTGGTCGAAACGGCGGGAAAATCGCTTTTGTACGTCTTTTCCAGGCGGAAACTGCCCGTTTATCTCCTTCTTTTTCTCGCGTTTTCGGCCATCGTCGGCAAGCTCTTTTATATGCAGGTCGTGCGCTACGACTATTACCAGGAAAAGGTGATCGACCAGGTCACGGTGGAGAGTACGGAAAAGGCGGCGCGCGGGAACATTTACGGCGCCAATATGGAGGTCCTCGCCACCAACGTGACCGCGTGGCGCGTCTTTATCTCTCCGCGCGACATCAAAACGGCGGAGGCGAAAACGAGCGCGGCGCGCGTTTTTGCCCGCTTCCGCGGGGAAATGACGGTCAGCGAAACGGAGGCGGGGCTCGACCAGTCCGAGCTGATCTCCCGCGGGCTTTCCGATATCCTCGGCGTCGATTACGAAACGATCAAAAAGAAAACCGAAAAAAAGAACCGCCTCGACGAAACGATCAAGGCGCAGGTGGATGAAAAAACGAAAAACAAAGTCCTCGACTTTGTGGAAGAAAACGGGCTGACCAATCAGGTGCACGTCCAGGCGCTTTCGGTGCGGTACTATCCGCACGGGAGCGTGGCGAGCGCCGTGCTCGGGTTTACCGGCACGGACGGCAACGGCCTATACGGACTGGAATACTCCTACGACGAAGAACTGACCGGCACGCCGGGCCGCTATATCACGGCGCGCGACGGCTACGGCAACGATATGCCCTACGACTACGAAACCTACTTCGAGGCGGAAAACGGGCTGTCCGTCGTCACGACCATCGACCCCGTCATCCAGAAGTCGCTCGAGCGGCAGCTGGAGCTGACCTTTGAGTACTCCGCCCCCAACGCGCGCGCGGCGGGGATCGTGATGAACGTCAAAACCGGAGCGGTTCTCGGAATGGCGGTGGCGCCCGGCTTCGATCCGAACGAACCCTACAAGCTGAACGAGTGGTATCAGAACCGGCTCGACGCCTCCGGCAAAGAGGAGGGAACGGCCGAATACAGCGAGCTCAAAAAAGATTATCTCCTGGAAATGTGGAGCAACAAAACGGTCTCCGAGCTGTACGAGCCCGGCTCCACCTTCAAGGTCATCACGGCGGCGATGGCGCTGGAAAGCGGCGCCGTCAAAGAGACCGACCACTTCTACTGCGGCGGCTCTTACCTTGTCCCCGGCTTTAAGACGCCGATCCATTGCCACCTCCTTTGGGGCCACGGCGACGTGACCTTCCGCACCGGACTGCAGAAATCCTGCAACCCCACGCTGATGGCGACCGCCGAGCGGATCGGCGCCGACCGGTTTTACGACTACTTCGGCGCGTTCGGCTTTTTCGCCAAATCCGGCGTCGACCTCCCCGGCGAGGCGCTTACCTATTTCCACAGCAAAGCGGGCTTCGGCCCCGTCGAGCTTGCCGTCGCCTCCTTCGGCCAGCGGTTTAAGACCTCGATGATCCAGCAGATCACCGCGATCTCCTGCGTGGCGAACGGCGGCAGTCTGATTACTCCGCATCTGATCTCCGCTCTCGTCGACGAAAACGGCAAGACCGTTTACAGCTGCGAGCCGGAGGTGAAGCGCCAGGTCATCAGCGAGAGAGTCTCCCGTCAGATCAACGATATCCTCGAGGAAAGCGTCTTCGTGCAGGGCGGCAACCCCAACGCCTACGTCAAGGGTTACCGCGTTTCCGCCAAGACCGGCACCTCGGAAAAGTTCGACGTTCTCGACGAAAACGGCCAGTCCTATCTGCGCGTCGGCTCCACGGTCGCCTACGCTCCCGCAAACGACCCGGAGATCGCCGTCCTCATTATCGTGGACGAACCGACCTGCTCCAATACCTACGGCAGCAACGTGGCGGCGCCCTACGTGGCGCAGCTGCTCTCGGAAGTTCTCCCCTATCTCGGCTTTGAGCCCTCCTATACGGCGGAGGAACTCGCCACGCTCGAGATGAACGTCGGCAGCTACGTCGGCCTCTCGGTCAGCGAAGCGAAAGAGAAGGGAAGAAACGCGGGGCTCACCGTCGACGTGGTCGGCTCCGGCGACACCGTAACAAGTCAGGTTCCCTCCAGCGGCGTGTACGTGACAAAGGGCTCCGCCCGCGTCGTTCTCTATACGGAAAACGAGATCGCGAAAAATACCGTCACCATCCCGGACGTTTCCGGTCAGACGGCCGCGGCCGCTTCCCAGACCCTCGTCAACGCGGGTCTCAGCGTCCACGTGATCGGCGCGACCGATACCGGCACGACCGGCGCGGTCGTGATCGGGCAGTCCCCCGCCGCGGGAGAGGTCGTCACCAAGGGCGCGGTCGTTACGATCACCATGCGCCACCTCGGCAACACGGACTGATAAAAAAGCAGGACGTATATCGAACGGTATACGGAGGGCTTTTTTGAAAGGAAAAGAACTGATCCGCCTCTCCGGCTGCGAGGGCGCGGTACGGGGCGATTTCTCCGCTTTGGGGGAATTGACCGGCGTTTCCCGGGATTCCCGGACGGTCCGCCCGGGCGAGATCTTCGCCGCTATTTTGGGCGGCAGCCACGACGGCCGCCGCTATATCCGCGAAGCGGAGGCGAGAGGAGCTTGCGCGATCCTCACCGACGATCCCGGCGTGAGAAGCTCGCTTCCCCTGCTTCTTACCGACCGCGTGCGCGCGGCGTTCGCCTGCTTTTCCGCCGCCTTTGCGGGCAATCCGCAGCGGGCGATGCGCCTCTTTGCGATCACCGGCACCAACGGCAAAACCTCGACCTCCTTCCTCGCGGAGAGCATCCTCTCGGCGGCGGGACGGAAGACCGCGGTGATCGGTACGACGGGCGCCCGCGCGGAGGGCAAGGTCTTTCCGTTCCCGGACGAGGAGAGCGGGATCTCGCAGATGACCACCCCGGACCCGGAGATCCTTTACCCCCTGCTTGCGCGTCTTTCGGACGCCGGGATCACCGACGTGGTGATGGAGGCGTCTTCCCACTCGCTGGAGCTGGATAAGCTCGCGCCCCTGCGCTTTTCCTGCGGGATCTACACCAACTTTTCCCCCGAGCATCTCGATTTTCACAAAACGATGGAAGGGTACCTGAGCGCCAAGAAAAAGCTCGCTCCGCTCTGCGATACCGTCTTATATAACGGGGACGACCCGACCTGGCATACCGTCTTTTCCCATACGCCGGGCGCTCGCTCCTTCGGCCTCTCGCAGGCCTACTATCAGGCAAAGGATCCGGCGGTCCGCCCGCTCGGCGGCGTGAGTTACCTCCTTTCCTCGGAGGACGCGATCTTCGCGATCGCCTCTCCTCTCCCGGGACTTTTCACGGTCTACAACTCCCTCGCGGCGGCGGCGCTCGCCCTCACCGAGGGGATCCACCCGCTGATCATCGCGGAGACGGTCCGCTCGATCACCTCGATCCCCGGGCGGATGGAAGCGGTCCCGCTCGACCGTACCAAAAGCGACTTCGCCGTCTATCTGGATTTTGCGCACACCGAGGCGGCGCTCCGCAGTCTTCTCTCCTCCCTCGCGCCTCTGCGGGCGGCGGGGCAGAGGGTGATCACCCTCTTCGGGTGCGGCGGAGAACGTGATAAAAGCAAACGCGCCCCGATGGGAAAAACGGCGTGCGAGCTTTCCGACTATGTATATATCACACAGGACAATTCACGCGGCGAGGACCCGGAGACGATCTTCCGGGATATTCTCGAGGGCGTAAAGAGATATGACAATTATCGCGTGATCCCCGACCGGAAAAACGCGATCCGGCAGGCGGTGCTCGACGCCCGGAAGGGCGACGTGATCCTCCTTGCCGGCAAAGGACACGAAACGTACGAAATCAACGCCGAGGGAAAGCGCCCTTTCTCCGAAAAGGAGATCGCGCTCTCCGCGGCAGAGGAAAAATACGAAGGGAAGAAACGTAGTAAAAATGGGCATTAAACTGGGAATGGGAAGTATCCGGGTCTCCGAACTGGCCGCCATGATCGGCGCCGAGCCGGAGTATTTCGGAACCGATAGAGAGATCGAGCTTACGGGGATCGATACCGACTCCCGCACCGTGGGAGAAGGGGAGATCTTCGTGGCGATCCCGGGGGAAAAGTATGACGGAGCGGACTTTGCCGCCTCCGCCGTGCTTTCCGGCGCGCGCTGCGTGATCGCCGCCCGCCGCCCCGACAAAGCGGAGGAGCTCGGAAAAAGCTTCGCCTATCTGCAGGCGTCCGACCCCTGCGGCGCTCTCGCCCGCTTTGCCACCGAGTATAAAAAGCGCCGCCGCATCCGCACGGTCGCCGTGACGGGGAGCGTCGGCAAGACCACGACGAAGGAAATGATTTCCGCCGTCCTCTCGCAGCGTTTTCGCGTCGGCAAAACGCAGGGCAATCTCAATACCGATATCGGTCTTTCGATGACCGTACTCGGCTTCGGACCCGAAACGGAGGTCGCCGTTCTCGAGATGGGGATGAGCAACTTCGGCGAGATCGAAAAGCTCTCGAAGATCGCGGAGCCGGATTACGGGATCATCACCAACGTCGGCACCTCCCATATCGAATATCTCGGCTCGCGCGAGAATATCGCAAAAGCCAAGTCCGAGATCGCGCTCGGTCTGCGCGAGGACGGGATGCTCGTCCTCTGCGGGGACGAGCCGCTGCTCCGTCCCCTTGCGGACGGCAAACACCGGGTCGCCTTCGTTTCGGTTTACGCGACGGACGGCGAGTATCGCGCGGAGAATATCCGTTACAGCGATATGAAGACCACCTTCGATCTCATCTGCCACGGCGAGAGGATCGCGGACGTCGTCGTTCCCGCGCTCGGGCTGCATCACGTTTACGGCGCCCTCTTTGCGGCGGCGATCGCCGACCGCTTCGGGCTGACGGAGAAGGAGCTGCGGGAAGGGCTGCTCGCCTTCCGGAACGCGGCGATGCGCCAGAGCATCAGCGACGTCGGCGGCGTGACCGTGATCGACGCAAGCTACAACGCCAGCCCGGAGTCGATGCGCGCGTCGCTCGGCGTGCTTTGCGAGCTTGCCGCGGAGAAAAACGCCCGCAAGATCGCCCTCCTCGGCGATATGAAGGAGCTGGGGAGCGAAACGAGACCGCAGCACGAACAGCTCGGGGCGTACGTCGCCTCGCTCGGGCTCGATCTGCTCGTTACCTTCGGTATCGCGTCCGTCTGCACGGCGGAGGCCGCCAAAGCGGCGGGGATGCCCGCCGACCGCGTGATCTCCGAGCTGAATATCGCCGCGCCGGAGGCCTGCGCGAAAACGCTCTCCGAACACCTGAAAAAGGGGGATTGCCTCCTTGTCAAGGCGAGCCGCGCCGTCGCGGCGGAAAAGATCATCAACTGTCTGAAAGAAGGTCCGGAGTTCCCGGAAAAATAACAGACGGAAAAGAAGAAAGCAATGAAAGACTTCACTCTTTATTTCGGAGCCACGGCGTTTCTCGCCTTTCTCCTGACGGCGGTTTTCACCCGCCGGCTGATCCCCGTCCTCAAAAGCAAAAAGATGGGGCAGAAGATCCTCGAGATCGGACCGAGATGGCACAAATCAAAGGAAGGGACGCCCACGATGGGGGGACTCTCCTTTTACTGCGTCGTGACCGTCCTCTCCGCCGCCGCGTTTGCCGTTCTGGCTCTCACCGGATTTGAGGATAAAAAGCTCCTCCTCTCCGGCGCGCTGACGCTCTTTCTCGCCGCCTCCAACGGCGCCGTCGGCATGATCGACGACAGGCAGAAGCTCCGCAAAAAAGAGAACGAAGGTTTAACGGCGCCGCAGAAGTACGTTCTGCAGCTCATCTGCGCCTCCCTCTATCTCGCCGGTATGAAAGCGGCGGATCTGATCGACGGGACCCTGCGCATCCCCTTTACCGATACGACCCTCGATCTCGGTTTCTTTTATTTTTTCCTCGCGCTCATCCTGATCACGGGGATCGTCAATTCCGTCAATCTGACCGACGGGATCGACGGGCTCCTCTCGATGATCTCGCTCGTCGTGGCGGCGTTTCTCATCGTGATCGGCTATCGGATCGGGAACCTGCCGCTTGTCATCCTCGCCTCCGGCGCGCTCGGCGGAGCGCTCGGGTTTCTCGTCTATAACTACCATCCCGCCCGCGTTTTTATGGGGGATACCGGCTCGCTGTTCTTCGGCGGTCTTTTCGCCGGCGCCGCCTTCATGACGGGACAGCCCTTTCTGATCCTTCTTTACGGGATCGTCTTTATCTGCGAGAGTTTTTCGGTCATCCTGCAGGTCGGCTGCTACAAGCTGACCAAAAAACGCATCTTCCGTATGTCCCCGATCCACCACCATTTTGAAATGGGCGGATGGGGAGAGCTGAAGATCGGTTACGTTTTTTCCTTTGTCACACTTCTCGCCTGTATTCTTTCCTATTTCGCGTTTTAACCGTTCGGAGGGACTATGCTCGGTCGCAAGAATAGGCAGCGCACGCCGTCTGAAAACGCCATATCGGTCAGCAATCTCCCCGCCCGTCATACGGCGGAGCGCGATCTCGCCGCCGTCAACGGGGAGGGCGGCGCCGTCCGCGCCCCCGAGCGGCGGGTGGAGGGCGAGGGCAGGGAAGAACTCCTTGCCAGAAGAGGGGTCGACCCCGTCTTCTTCATCCTCGTCATCGTTTTGCTGCTCTTCGGCGGGATCATGGTTTTTTCCGCCAGCTACGCGGACGCGCAGACCCGGTTCGGGGACAGTTTCTTCTTTGCGAAAAAGCAGTTTTTCTTCGTCGGAATCGCCATGATCGTGATGCCGTTTGTCGGCGCTTTTCCGTACCGGATCTTTTACCGCTTCGCGTACCTCGCCTATCTGTTTACCGTGGCGATGCTCGTTCTCGTTCTCGTGATCGGGTTTGCTTCGGGGGGAGCGCAGCGCTGGTTCAGCGTCGGTCCCGTCAACGTCCAGCCCTCCGAGATAGCAAAGGTCACGCTGATCTTTGCGCTGGCGCGCTACTCCAGCGACCACCGGGACCGGGTGCTTGACCGCTCGCCCGTCGGGCGTCGCTACCGCCGTCCCGCCCGCTCGGGCCTTCTTCCCGCTCTCGGCTCCTCTCTTTACAACGTGTTCGTCGAGGCGCCCCGCGTCTTCTTTACCTATATGTGGCGCGGGATCGGACCTCAGCTCTGCCTGCTCGGGGTGATCGACCTTCTCGTCGCGGCGGAAAAGCATATTTCCGGCCTCGTCATCATCACCTCGCTTGCGATGATCGTCATGTATTACGCGGGCGCTCGTCTTTCCTGCCTTGCCACGGTCGCGGGCGTCGGCGCGGCGGGCGTGGCGCTTCTGATCGCTAATTTTTCCTACGCCACGCAGCGCGTCAACGTCTGGCTGCGCCCGGAGGACTATAAGCTCGAGGGCGGCTGGCAGACGATCCAGGGCGGATTTGCCATCGGCTCGGGAGGACTGTTCGGGCTCGGGCTCGGCAACAGCCGTCTCAAATACAGCTACGTTTCCATGCCGCAGAACGACTTCGTCTTCACCATCGTCTGCGAGGAGCTCGGCTTTATCGGCGCCGTCACCGTGATCGCGCTTTTCGCCGCTCTGGTTGCGCGCGGGTTTTATATCGCCAAAAAAGCGCCGGACACCTTCGCTTCCGCGGTGGCGTTCGGCATCAGCGCCCATATCGCGATCCAGGTGATTCTCAATATCGCGGTGGTCACCAACCTGATCCCCAACACCGGGATCTCGCTTCCGTTCTTCAGCTACGGGGGATCCTCCCTCCTCGTCCTCGCGGCGGAAATGGGGGTCATGCTCTCCATTTCGCGTTATTCGTATATCAGGAAATAAAGGAACAAGAATATGAGAGTTTTACTGACAGGCGGCGGTACGGCCGGCCATATCAATCCCGCGCTGGCGATCGCGGACACGATCCGGCAGAACGACCCGGACGCGGAGATCGCCTACGTCGGCACGCCGAAAGGGATGGAAAACGAACTGGTCGCGCGCGAGGGGTACCGGATGTACCACGTGGACGTCCGGGGGATCAGCCGCAGCTTATCGCCGAAGAATATCAAGGCGTTCTGGCTTGCCGTCACCTCGCCGAAGCGGGCGGAAAAGATCATCGACGATTTCCGCCCGGACATCGTGGTCGGGACCGGCGGCTACGCCTGCTGGCCCGTCCTTGTCGCCGCGGCGCGCAAGGGGGTCCCCTCCGCCGTGCATGAGGCGAACGCCGTCCCCGGTATGACGGTCAAACGCCTTGAAAAGCACGTGGACAAAGTCTTTCTCAACTTCAAAAAAACCTCCGCGCAGCTCAAATATCCGGAAAAGCACGTCCACGTCGGCTGTCCGCTGCGCCGCAGCTTTTCCGTTTCGGATCACAAGGCGAGCGCCGCGGAGCTCGGCCTCCCCGAGGATCGAAGCGCCTACGTCCTTTCCTACGGCGGAAGTCTCGGCGCGGACCGCGTCAACGCCGCGATGCTGGAGGTCTTCTCGGAAAACGATACCCGTCTGCAGGGCGCGGTTTTCTGCCACGCGACGGGAGAGCGCAACTTTGTCAAGTTCCGCACCCTCTTTGCCGAAATGGGGCTGGCCTCCGGTCCCCGGCTGGAGATCCTCTCCTACGTGTACGATATGCCGGTCCGGATGGCGGCGGCGGATATCGTGGTCTGCCGCAGCGGCGCCATCACGCTCTCCGAGCTCGCCCTGCTCGGCAAGTGCGCGATCCTCATCCCCTCGCCCAACGTAACCGACAATCAGCAGGTCAAAAACGCCAAACTCCTTGCCGATGCCGGCGCCGCCGTAATGATCGAGGAAAAAAAACTGACGGGCGAGCTGCTCTGCGATACGCTCGCCGATCTGATCACGCGACCCGAAAAACGCGACGGGATCGAGCGGGCGATCCGCTCCTTCGCCGTGCCGGATTCAAACAAACGCATCTATGAAGAAATGGTCGCTATGATCGGGAAGGGCGGAAAGTGAACGCGCGCAAAACAAGCAGACGGCGCGGAGCCGCCGCGGTCGTCCTTGCGCTGGCGATCGTTTTCATCGCGGCCGCCGTCCTGTGCGCGCTCGTCTGCCGCGTCCGTACCGTCGTCATCGAGGGCAACGAGATCTACGGGGACGCCGCGCTTGTCGAAAGCTCCGGGATCAAAAAAGGGGACTTTCTCTTCGCGGTCAACCGAGCGCAGGCCGCGGAAAATATCCTGCACCGCTGCTCGGTCGTCAAAAAAGCGGACGTCTCTCTCCGTCTGTTTGATACCGTCGTCATCACCGTGGAGGAGCAGTCTCCCGCCTTTTACACGACCGTCGGGACAAGCGCCGTCTTCTTCACGGCGGATCTGCGGGTGACCGGCGTGGCGGAGGCGGGCGGCGATACTTACGGCGCCGTTTTCTGCGCGCTCCCGAAGGTGAAACGCGCGGACGCCGGAGAAGCGCTGACCTTTTACGAGGGGACGGGGGAGTACGTTTCCGTTTTTCTGAAGGCGTGCGCCGCGGAGGAGCATTTCGGAATGATCACCGAGATCCGCGCGGAAAGCGAGCGGGACTGCTGCCTGTTCGCCGGTCCGGATTATAAGCTCGTAACGGGCGGCAACAGCGAGATCGGGCTGAAGCTGCAAATCGGCTTCGCTATGCTGGAAAACGAGCGCGTCCAAAAGGAAAAATCGGCTACGCTGGATCTCTCAAATCCGAAGGAAGTCGTCGTCAAACCGGGCAAGCCGGTGTAAAAAACGAAAAATTATAAAAATTTACGCAAAACCCTTGCAAAGATTCAAAAAACCAAGTATGATATAAATAAGTATAAAACGATCGAAATTAGTCGTTAAGACCGATCAGATAGCGGAGGTTGAAAATGCCCGAATTTCAAAGCGAAACGATGACCAGCAACGTGAATATCAAAGTCGTGGGCGTCGGCGGAGGCGGCAACAACGCCGTCAACCGTATGATCGACGCAAATATGCGCGGCGTGGAGTTTATCGCCGTCAACACCGATCAGATGGCTTTGATCAAATCCAACGCCACCACCAAGATCGCCATCGGTGAAAAGATCACGAAGGGCTTTGGCGCCGGCTCCAACCCGGAAAACGGCAAACGGGCGGCGGAGGAAAGCATCGACGAGATCAAAAAGGCGCTGACCGGCGCGGATATGGTGTTCGTGACGACCGGCATGGGCGGCGGTACCGGTACCGGCGCCACCCCGATCATCGCGCGCATCGCCAAAGAGATGAATATCCTCACCATCGGCATCGCCACCAAGCCCTTTACCTTCGAGGGGCGCCGCCGTATGACGCAGGCGGAAGCGGGCGTGGAGGCTCTGCGGGAAAACGTGGACTCTCTGATCGTTATCCCCAACGAACGGCTCAAACAGGTCAGCGATACCCGTATCACGCTGATGAACGCCTTTGAGATCGCGGACGACGTGCTCCGCCGCGGCGTGCAGAGCGTTTCCGATATCGTCAACGAGACCGCGTTCATCAACGTGGACTTCGCCGACATCACCGCGATCATGAAGGACGCGGGCAACGCGCACATGGGCATCGGCTCCGGCAAGGGCAAGGACAAGGCCGAGCTGGCCGCCAAAGCGGCCATCTCCAGCCCGCTGCTGGAAACGTCGATCGACGGCGCGCAGCGCATCTTCTTCAGCATCACCGCCTCCCCGGATATCGGGCTCGAGGATATCGACAGCGCCGCTACCATCATCACCAAAGAGGCGCAGCCGGATGCGACCATCATCTGGGGTGTTTCCTTCGATCCCAATCTCGAGGACGAGATGCGCATCACCATCATCGCCACCGGCTTTGACGGCAGAGGCGTTTCCGTTAAGAAGACCGAAGCGCAGAAGACCGCGGCTCCTCAGTCCGCCGCGATCAGCGATACGAGACTCAATATGGAAGACAAGACCGCCGCGCTCGCTCCCGACGATACCAATCTGGAGAGCGTGGTCAGCGACGACGAGTTCGGCGACGTGAAGGAGCTGCTCAACCGCAGCCGCCGCAAAGAAGCTCCCGCCCCCGCGGCCGAGCGCGAAACCGTTACCCCCTACCAGCCGAGCAACCGGTTCCGCCGTTTCAACTGATCAGAAATAAGAAAGCGCGTCTCCGCGGAGACGCGCTTTTCTCTTTACAGTTCCGGTCCGTTTCCGGCCCGCTTGAGGAACTTCCGGAAAAAGAGGACGGCAAACGGGATCGAGAGGAGAAAGGTTAAAAGGTCGGCGCCCGGCTGCGTCGCCTGGATCCCCGTCAGCCCGAAATGCGCGGGCAGGAGCAGGATCAGCGGGATGAAGAAGATCCCCTGCCGGCAGGAGGCGAGGATCGCGGCGATCACGGGAAAACCGAGGCATTGATAGAGCTGGTTGACAAAGGTGGAGAACGCAAGCAGAGGCATCGCCGCGCAGGAGATCCGCAGCGCAAGCGACCCGATCCCGATCACCTCGGGGACCGAGATAAACCAGTTCATCACCGTTTCCGCTTTCCAGAAGATCAGCGCGCCGAGAACGGTCGTAAGCGCCGTCCCGCAAAGGCAGGAAAAGGCGAAGGAGCTTTTCACCCGTTTGCGGATCCCGGCGCCGAAGTTGTATCCGGCGACCGGCTGGAACCCCTGCCCGATCCCGATGATCAGGTTGCGCACGAGCATATAGATCTTGTTTGCGATCGTCACGGCGGCAACGGCGGCGTCTCCGTACCGGCCGGCGGCGGTGTTCAGCAGAGAGGTGGAAAGACTTGCCATCCCCTGGCGGCAGATCGTCGGAAATCCGACTTTGAGGATCAGGAGATAATCACGGATATTTTTGCTGATAAACCGCGGGTGGAGGCGGATCACGCTCCGCCCCGAACAAAGGAAGACGAAAAGGATCAGGAAGCTGACCGTCTGGCTGATCATAGTCGCAAGAGAGGCGCCCGCGATCCCCATATCAAAGGTGTAGATGAAAAGCGGATCCAGCAGAATGTTGAGCAGCCCGCCCGCGCAAAGCCCCACCGTGGAGAGCGTCGCCTCCCCCTCGGATCGGAGAATGTTGTTGAGGATAAAGGAAGTGGAGAAGAACGGCGCGCTGAAAAGGATAAACCGGGAGTAGGAAACCGCGTAGGGGAGGATCGTTTCGGTCGCGCCGAAGAGCCGCATCATCGGGGAAAGAAAGATCAGGCCGAAGACCAGGATCAGAACGCCGGCAAGGAGAGAAGCAAAAAAGGAACTGCTCGCCGTCCGCTTCGCGTCCTCGTCTTTTTTAGCGCCGAGATAGATGCTGATCAGATTGCCGCCGCCCATGCCGATCCCCCCGGCCAGCGCCTGGATGATCGCCATCAGGGAGAAGGAAACGCCCACGGCGCCGGAGGCGCTTTCGTTGATATGGGAAACGAAGTAGGTGTCCGCCGTGTTGTAGACCACGGTGATCAGCTGGGCAAGTACCGTCGGAACGGCAAGCGAGGTAACCAGCTTCGGGATCGGCGTTTCCGTCATCCGCGCGTGCTGCTCCGCCGCCGTGTGGGAAGTCCGGGGAAAAAGCATAAATCCGCCTCGTCAGATAGATTCGCTTTCAAAGCCGATGCCGCGCACTTCCGCGGCGTCGGAAAAGATGATAAACGCGTCGGGCGCTACGGAGTTGATCACGGTTTTCAGTTCGTAGATCTGCGTCTTTTTGACGACGCACATCACGACCTGTTTGTCTTTGTGGGTATAGCCGCCCTTCGCGACGAGCAGCGTCGTTCCGCGGTCCAGCTTTTGCTGGATCGCGTCGGAGATCTCCTGCGGCTTGTCGGAGATGATCAGCGCGAGCTTGGCGCGGCTGATGCCGTTGATCACGATATCAATGAAAAAAGAGGAAACGAAGATCGCAACGACGGAGTAAAGACCGGACACGTAGCTGCGCGTGACAAGGCAGGAGATGAAAACGATCAGCGAGTCGGTGATAAGGAGCATCTTCGCGTTGGAAAAACGCGGGAAGCGGAGCTTCAAAAGGCAGGAGATCAGGTCGCTTCCGCCGGTCGTATATCCTTTGGAAAAGAACAGCCCGAGCGACGTTCCCATGCACAGCCCGCCGAACAGGGCGCAGAGGAGATTATCGTCGGTCAGCGAGGGGAGAAAGGAGAGGAGATCGACCGCCACGGAGGAGGTAACGATCCCGATGATCGTTTTGACCATAAACTTCGGGCCGAAGAAAAAGGCGTTCACGATCACAAGCGGGACGTTAATGAGCAAGATGAACAGTCCGACCGGGGTGTGGAAAAGGATATTGAAGATCGTGGAGATGCCCGTCACGCCGCCGATGACAATGTTTTTCGGCAGAAGGAACACGTCAAGCGATACGGCAAACAAAAAGGAAGCAAGCAGCACCGATCCGATCTGATAAAAAAGCTCCTTCGGCGTCAGTCTGGAACGCGCCGGGGCTTTTTTCTTTTCCTGGATTTTTTCTTTGATGGATTTCAAGACGCGCCTCCCGAACAGTTTTCCTTATATATTATAGGGGCCGCCGCCGGGAAAGTCAAGGAGAAAGGGAAGGGGAAGATCAAAAAATGGAAGAATAGATTTCCGCCCCGGGAACATAATAGGAGCAGAGTCGGATCGACACGGTCGGCGCCGGATCGGCGTCGGCGGCGCCGGCCGTCACTCTTTCAGATAGATAGAAAACGAAGAGGAGAATGTAAGATGCCAAAGAAGAAACAGGCAAAGCAGAGCGGGAGTACCAACAGCCGCAACGCAAAGAGCGCAAAGGCCTCTCTCGACCAGTTCAAAATGGAAGCCGCCAGCGAGGTCGGCGTGGATCTTTCGGGGGGCGACAACGGCAGCATCACCTCCCGTCAGGCGGGATCCGTCGGCGGACAGATGGTGAAGAAGATGGTCGAAAAGTGCCGCAAGGATATGAAATCCAAATAAGCAGGGCAGGACGGTCCAGACCGTCCGTCGGGCGGCAAGACCGCCCGGATACATGAAAAACGGGCTCGAAATGAAGCAAAGAGCACCGAAATTGCCAAAACGCTTTGCGCTCATTTTTGCATTTTGACGAAAAGCAAAAAAATCAAAAAAAGATGTTGACAAAAACGCCTTGCGGTGCTATACTAACAAAGCGCCGCGAGAGCGGGGCAACGGTCTTTGAAAAACGAACAACAAGAGATACAAAGCACTGTAAAAGGTGCAGAGGAACTCGCACAATTCTTTAGAGTACAGTAACTCGAAAAAGTAAAAGAGCAGACAAAGC
>CAMKAU010000020.1 GCA_946410595.1 uncultured Clostridia bacterium | reverse complement strand
CCGTCGATCAGCGCGCGGAGTTTTTCGATCTTTTCGTCCAATTTGCCGCCTCCGTTCGGCGCCGCCGCGTTGGCGGCGTCTTTTTCTTTTATCCTATCACAAAGGCGCCCCCTTTGCAAGGGGAAAGCGTTTCTTTTCGCCGCCCGCTTGATATCCGGGAAAAGGTGTGGTACAATAAAGAAAATACCCGAGAGGAGGAGATACGATGCCGGCGCGCCCCATTTTGTGGATCGTTATCCCGTGCTACAATGAGGAAAAGGTCCTGCCGATCACGGCGCCGCTTTTCCGTGATAAGCTGCTTTCCCTGATCGGGGGGGAAAAGATCAGCCCCTCCAGCCGCGTTTTGTTTGTCAACGACGGATCCTCCGACCGGACGTGGGAGATCATCACCGCCCTCGCCCGGGAGGATGAGCGTTATCTGGGGATCTCCCAGAGCCGCAACCGCGGCCACCAGAACGCCGTGCTCGCCGGATTGATGGAGGCAAAGGATCACGCGGATATCACGATCTCGATCGACTGCGACGGGCAGGACGACGTGAACGCGATGGACGCGATGGTGGACGCGTATCTGGACGGCAGCGAGGTCGTCTACGGCGTCCGCTCGAGCCGGGAGACCGACTCCTTCTTCAAACGGACGACGGCGCACGCCTTTTACCGGATGATGCGGGGGCTGGACGCGGAGGTCGTTTACGACCACGCCGACTACCGCCTTGTCAGCAGCCTCGTTCTGCGGCATTTCGCCGATTTCGAGGAAGTGAATATCTTTCTGCGCGGGATGTTCCCGCTCGTCGGCTTCAAGAGCAGCTGCGTCTATTACGAACGCGCCCGCCGCGTGGCGGGCAAGAGCCACTACCCGCTGAAAAAGATGGCGGCGCTGGCGCTCAACGGGATCACCGATCTCTCGGTCAAACCGATCAACCTGATCGCCGGGATCGGGCTCGTGATCAGTCTCCTCGGGCTCGCCGGCGCGATCTGGGCGGTGGTCGAGGCGCTCCTCGGCAACACCGTTGCCGGCTGGGCGTCCACCGTCTGCATCCTCTGCGTGCTCGGCGGGATCCAGCTCGTCAGCCTCGGCGTGATCGGTCAGTACGTCGGCAAGACGTATCTGGAAACCAAACGCCGCCCGCGCTATATCATCAGCGAGCGCACCTGGGAGAAAGGCGGCCGCCGCTGGATCGAGGAGACCTCCGACGACGCCGGAGAAGACCGAACCCCCCCGAGTCCCACTCACACCGAAAAACCGCATGAAAGGAAATCGCTATGAAAAAAGTGCTGAAGATCCTTCTCATCGTCCTGCTCGCTGTCCTGCTGATCGCCGCGGGCTATTTTGCCTACGTTTTCCTCGCCTATCACCGCATCGGGGATCAGACCCTCACGCCGGAGGGCTCCGCCTCCGCCAAAACGCCCGATAAGGGAAGGGAATACCGGATCGTTTCCTACAACATCGGCTTCGGCGCGTACGAGAGCGACTACGGCTTCTTTATGGACGGCGGGACCGAGTCCTGGGCGTGGTCGAAGGAGCGCCTTGACGCCAACCTGAAAAAGATCGCCGGCGTCCTCGCGGAACAGGCGGCGGATCTTACCCTTGTGCAGGAGGTCGATATCGGCTCCACCCGCAGCTATCAGGTCGACGAGCGCCCCTATCTCACCGACGCTCTCGCCGGAAAGGCGCACGTCTTTGCGCAAAACTACGACTCGCCCTTCCTCTTCTACCCGATCACCCAGCCGCACGGCGCCTCCCGCTCCGGGCTGATGACCTTCTCCTCCTTCCCGATCGCGTCGGCGGAGCGGATCGAGCTGCCGGTCGAAACGGGGCTGACCAAGCTCCTCGATCTCGACCGCTGCTACTCCAAGAGCCGCATCCCCCTCGTCGGCGGCGCGGAGCTGGTGCTCTATAACTTCCATCTCTCCGCCTACACCTCGGACGGTACCATCGCCGTCGAGCAGCTGAGACTCCTGATCGCGGATATGGACGGGGAGAGGGCGAAAGAGAATTACGCCATCGCCGGCGGCGACTTCAACAAGGACATCCTCGGCGACTCCTCGCAGTATTTCGGCGCCTCGGATATCGAATATACCTGGGCGCAGCCGATCCCGGAAGGAACCTTTGACGGGACCCGCGTCTCCCTCGTCGCCCCGCTCGACAAAGAAAATCCCGTCCCCAGCTGCCGCAACGCCGACTCCGCCTACCACGCGGGGCAGTACGTGCTGACGATCGACGGCTTCCTCGTCACCGATAATATCACGGTCCGGTCCTCCGCCGTGATCGACACGGGTTTTGCCTATTCCGACCACAACCCTGTGACGATGACCTTCGAGCTGAATTGACCGAATAACAAAAAAGCGGATCCGCCGTCCGGCGGATCCGCTTTTTTGTTTCAAGCCCGTTTTTCGAGGAACTCCACCGTCTTGCGGGCGACCATCAGCTCCTCGTTGGTTTTGAGGACGTAGACGGCGACCTTGCTCTCCGGCGCGGAGATCTTTCCGTCCGCGGTGCGCTCCCGCTCGGCGGGGTCGGCGGCAACGCCCAGCCAGCCGAGGCGGGCGAGGACGGCCTCCCGGACGGGGATGCAGTGCTGTCCGATCCCGCCGGTGAAGACGATCGCGTCGAGCCCGCCGAGGTAGGCGGTGAACATCCCGATATAGCCGACGATGTTGTCTTCAAACGCGCGGATCGCCAGAGCGGCGCGTTCGTTTCCCGCCTCCGCGGCGGCGATCACCTCGCGCAGGTCGTTCGAGACGCCCGAAATGCCGAGAAAGCCGCTCTCCTTGGAGAGCTTTTTCATCACGGCGTCAAGCGAGCCGAGCTTTTCGACGAGCGCGGGCAGACAGAAAACGTCAAAATCGCCGACCCGGTTGTTGTGGAAGAGGCCGCTCTGCGGCGTGGCGCCCATCGAGGAGGCGACGCTCTCGCCGTCCCGGATCGCGCAGACCGAGGAGGAGCCGCCGAGGTGGATCGAGATCACGCGCCGGGCGGACGGCTCCAGCTCCGCCGTTTTCATCGCGATATAACTGTGGGAGGAGCCGTGGAAGCCGTAGCGCCGGACGGCGTACCGCTCTTTCCATTCATAAGGGACGCCGTAGGTCACGCGCTCCTCGGGGATCGTCGCGTGGAAGGAGGTCTCAAAATAGGCGACCTGCCGGAGGGAGGGCCAGCGCTCGGCCACGGTCTTCATCATCCCGATATAGATCGGGTTGTGGGCGGGCGCGAAGGAGCAGAACTGCTCCTGCCTGGCGATGAGGTCGTCTGTCACAAGCTGCGCCCCCTTCAGGGCGCCGCAATGGACCGCCTTGTAGCCGACGGCGTCCAGCTCGTCAAGCGAGGAGAGCGCCCCGCCGGCGATCAGCTTTTCCACGCAGAGGGCAAAGGCGTCCCCGTGGACGGGGCAGACGCACGCGTCTTTTTCGGTTTTTCCCCCGACCGTGACGCTGTACGCGCCGGACGGAGCGCCGATGCTCTCCACTTCGCCCGTGGCGAGGACCGCCTCGCCCGCAGAAAAGTCAAAGAGCTTGAACTTGAAGCTCGTGGAGCCGAGATTCAGCACGATCACGTTGCGGATCTTTTTCATACAAACTCCTTTGGAAAGAAAAACCGCACGGAAAAGTGCGGTTTTTCCTTCTCACGTTTCTTATTCGCCGTATTTTTCGGCAAAGGCGCGCATCGCCTTCTCGAAGCAGAGCATCGGGACGCGGGCGGAGCCGGCGCCGATCAGACCGCCCTGATAGTTGAACATACCGCCGTGGATCTCGGGGCAGATCCCGGTCTCGAGGACCTTGCGGATGTCGATGCCGATCGGCAGGAAGTCGAAGTCGATGTTCGGAACGGGGAAGTTGTGGTTCGGCGCGATGCAGATCTGCTGCATCTCGCGGGTGATCGCGATCGCGTCCTTGAGCTTCAGTCCGCGCAGGCTGCACACGATCGGGGAAGCGGCGGCGGCCAGACCGCCCATGCCGTAGCACTCGACCACGCAGGAGTCGCCGATCCAGGGGAGCTGATCCTTCTCGGTGAACTTCGAGGAGGTGTAGCGGCCCTTCATCATCGGCGCGGGCGCGGTGAACCACTGATCGCCGAGGCCGGCGACCTTGATGCCGAAGTCCACGCCGTTGCCGCAGACCGCGGTGACCATCGTGGAGTAGGGGGTGCCGACGGCGGAGAGCATCGAGGCGCGCGCCGCGCCCTGCCCGAAGCAGTGGAAGAAGCGGGGCGTTTCCACGATGTAGTTGACCGTCTTCATCAGCTGCTCCTTCGGGAGATCGAGTTTGAAGATCTCGGGGAGGATCGCCTTGTCGAAGAGCAGGTCGGACGCGGTCTGGCGGGTATGGTTTTCGTCGCCCATCTGCAGGGATTCCGCCAGAATCGGCTTGGTCGCAAGACCGCCGCGGGCCTTGACCGCCATTGCCATCACGGGGAGCAGCTCCTCGCGCATATACCGGAGATAGTCGGCGATCTCCTCGGAGTAAAGCCCCCAGCCGCAGAAGCCGCCCTGGTTCGGGCCTTCCGCCGGGAAGGTCGCGGCGATCTTGCCGGTCGCGCGGTCCTCGGTGATGATCATCGCCACGCTCTTGGTGATGATGCCGGTGCCGGCGCCGACGGTGTTGGTGTCCAGCGCGGAGATGAGCTTGATCTTGCCGCCCTCGATCAGCTTGATCGCTTCCGCCTCGGTCTTCGCCCAGCCCTCAAAGAGGCAGGCGGAAACAAGGCCGCGGCGGTGCAGCATGACCATGTCCTCGTATTCGATCGGAGGACCGGAGTGGATGACGGTGTAGTCGTCGAGCCCCTCGATGACCTCACCCGCGGGACGGACGTCGATCCAGTAGGGATCGGAGTTGAGCAGGCAGCCGACCGCCTTTTCGTTGGCGGCCTCGATCTTTGCCTTGAGATCCGGCTTTTCCAGCTTCAGCTTGGCGTTGACCACGTCCGCGTTCAGCTTGAAGGGTGGGCGCCACTGCAGCTGGGTCGCCTTGACGTTCTGGGATACGAGCGCGTCGTAGAAGAATTTCAGACCGACGTTGACGACGCGCAGATCGCTTGCGTATGTTTTTTCTTCCATCGTAGTTCTCCTTATCTGTTTTCCAGCGCGGTCATCAGGGCGCTTGCGAGCTTGGTGCTTTCATAGTTGCTCGCGGTCACGATGACGCCGGCGTCGCTGAGCATCTTCTTGCAGGCGGGAACGTCCTGGGGATCCTCCAGCGAGCCGCAGATGTTGGCGATGAAGGTAACGTGATCCTTCCGCTCGGAGAGGATCTTTTTGCACGCTTCGGCAAAGGGACGGACGGGGTCGAGGTGCACGCCGGGGCCGGTGATGAAGTCCATCGTTACGACGGCGACGGAGTCGTCTTCGAGCTCCCGGTTGAGGCGTTTGAGCTTTAAGGCGGGGTCAAAGATAGGGTGCGGCGCTTCCGCCGTGAAGTCCTCGGCGCCGAGGTCGAGGATGCAGTGCCCGACGCTGACGTTGTGATCCTTGATCTGCTCCGCGTACTTGGTGTTCAGGTTGGAGTAGAGCTTCACGCCCTTGTTGTGTTCGGTGTAGTAGATCATCCCCTCTTCGGTGAAGGTGCCGCCGGAGAAGAGCCCGCGGACGTACTTCTGTTCCGGCCGGTAGAGTTTCATCTCACGATCGACGATCGCCCGGATCTCCTCGTCGGAGAAGCCGATCTTCGGCGCTTTTCCGGTCACGAGCCGGACCGCCTCGATCGCGGCGCCCTCCAGACTGTACGCCGGGTGGACCTTGTGGCCTTCAAAGAGCTTTTCGTTTCCGCCGAGGAAGATCGCAACGACCGGCTTGCGGAGCTTATCCGCTTCGCCGAGGATCTTATCCATCACGGCGAGGTCCGCTAATTTGGAGACGAGCACGATCAGCTCGGTATCGGGGTCCGCCTCAAGGCGGCGCATCCCGGCGAGCATCGTGATCCCGCCGATCTTCGGGAGCAGATCGTGTCCGCCCGTCCCGATGATCGAGGAAACGCCGAGCCCGTACTGCTCGATGAGGCATCCGACCTCCTGCGCGCCGGATCCGGAAGCGGCGACGATGCCGACGGGACCGCGGCGGATGATCGAACCGGCCGCCAGCGCAACGCCCTTGATCAGGCCGACGCCCGCGTCCGGGCCCATCACGAGCTTGCCGTGCTTTGCGCCGAACTGTTTGATCTCCAGCTCCTCGTCAAGGGTAACGTTATCGGAAAAAATGAAGACGTCGAGTCCCATCGAGATCGCGCGCTTGGCCTCCTCCGCGGCGTATTCGCCCGGCAGGGAGATCTGCGCGAGATCGTAGCCGTCCTCGCGGAGGTCGATCTCGGAGAGCGATTTGTAGGAAACGGCGCCCTCCTCGCCCGTGGTCTTGTGGTCGATCACGTCCATGATGAGCTTGCAGGCCTCGTCCCACTTCGCCTCGGACTCCGCCGTGATCGCGATCATCAGATCGTTCGGCGTGGTATCCTCGGGAACGGCGTAGCCGAGATCCTGGAGGACCTCGATATTGGCGGCGGAACCCATCGACGTCTCGGCGTTTTCGATCCCGCCGAGGGCCTTGACCTTGTCGCCGATCCCCATCAGAGAGACGGAATCGACGTAGCGGTTCTTCTTCAAAATGACTTTTTTCATTTTGTTCCTCTTTTCGTATTCTAAATTATGCCTCGATCGGCAAACGGACGGCGGTAAGCGCCCCGTCGGCGTCCGCCGAGACGACGGTACGGTATTTTCCCTCCGTCTCCGGGCGGGAATCGACGCGGACGTGGCAGCCGCAGGTCTCCGTCCGCAGGCGGGCGGAACGCGCCAGCGCCAGCGCGGTCAAAAGGTCGTTCTCCAGCCGCAGGACCGCGAGGGAGAGGGGAAAGGAAACGCCGGCGGTCGCAAAGGCGCGGACCTCCGCAAGCAGCGCGGACAGGGTCCGGTCCGCCCGCTCCAGCCCTTTTTCCTCGCGCAGGACGTTGAGATCCTCGGAGAGGATCTTCTGCATCCCGGCGCGGATCTCGCCGAGGCGCTCGGGCGCCGGCTTTTCTCCCGCCCGTCCCGCGAGCGTTTCCATAAACTCCTCGCAGGGGATATAGCCGGCGGAGGAAAAGCCGTCCGCAAAGGCGGCGGCGCTTTCTCCCGCGATACTGCCGAAGACGAGCGTCTGGAGCCCGGCGTTCCCGCCGAGCCGGTTGGCGCCGTGCACGCCGCCGGTCACTTCTCCGCAGGCAAACAGCCCGGAGAGCCCCACGACCGAGCAGTCCGGGTTGATCCGGACGCCGCCGAGGGAGGTGTGCGCCGCCGGCGCGATCTCAAAGGGCGTTTTGGCGATATCGATCCCCACGTCGGCGTACCGCTTGACGTAGGAGGAGTAGAGCCGGTCGAGCTTTTCGCGGCCGACGCCGGTCGCGTCGAAGTAGACGCCGCCGTTTTCCGTTCCTCTCCCTTCCGCGATCTCGCGGAAGATCAGGCGGGACTGCACGTCCTTGTTGACGCACTCTCCCTCGGGGGAGTTGTCGAGCATAAAGCGGTGTCCGTCCCTGTTGCGCAGGACCGCGCCCTCGTAGAACATCGTGGTGATCACGCTTTTTCCGCGCAGGGCGGCGGGGGCGACGGCGGCGCTCGGCTCAAACTGCACGAACTCCATATCGGTGAGAGAAGCGCCGGCGCAGAGCGCCATCGCGGCTCCGTCCCCTCCGATATCGCCCGAGTTGGTGGAGAAGGGGAAAACGTTGCAGAACCCGCCGCAGGCCAGGACCGTTACGCCCGCGTTGATCACGGTGTAGGAGTCGGTCTTTTTGTCCGCGACGACGGCGCCGAGTACCCGCCCGTCCTTGACGCGCAGACGCAGCGCGCGCGCCTGCGGGAAGAAGGCGACGTTTTCGTTCGCCTTCAGCTTCGCGTTCAGGGAGTTAAGCAGGGAAACGCCGGTGTGGTTGCCCGCGCTCGCCACCCGCGGCACGCTGGCGCCGAGGGGGCGGAGCAGGGAATAGGAGCCGTCCTCTTTTTTATCAAAAGAAACGCCCAGCTCCTCAAGGAGAGGGAAAAGCTCGGTCGCCTTGCGGCAGAGAGCGCCCGCAAGGGCGGGATCGGATTGCTCGCGCCCGCCCTTGTAGGTATCTTCGTAGAAAAGCTCGGGGGAATCCCGTTCGTCCAGCGGCATATTGAAGCCGTGGATATAGGGGGAGGCGCCGACCCCGTCGCCGACGACGGCGATGCTCCGCCCTTCTTTTTTGGCCAGTTTCAGCGCCGCCACAAGCCCGGTGACCCCGGACCCGACGACGAGCGCGTCATATTGGCGAACGTTGAAGTTTTTCAGCATGGTCAGACTTCCCAGATACCGCCCTTGGCCATCGAACCGACGTTCTTGACAAAGAGATTGAGGAATCTCGGATACTTCGAGGCGGGGAACTCAAAGTGGAACTTGGAGAGACGCTCGCGGATCACGTCCTCCGGCACGCAGAGGTTGATCTTCCGGCCGGTCACGTCGATCTCGATCTCGTCGCCCTCCTCGATGATGGCAAGCGGGCCGCCGAGCGCCGCTTCCGGAGAAACGTAGCCGACGGAAAGGCCGCTCGTGCCGCCGGAGAAGCGTCCGTCGGTGATCACGGCGCAGGAGTTAAAGAGGTTGAGATGCCCCTTCAGCTCTTCCTGGAAGGTGAAGGCGGTGGTGCCGAAGCGCCCTCTCAGACCGAGGAAGCGGATCACGCAGGCGTCGCCCTCGCGCACGTTGCCGGAGCGCAGGCACTCAAGCGCGTCGTCGAGAGAATTGAAGACGCGGGCGGGGCCCTTGTACTTCATCAGCTGGGTCGGAACGGCGGCGATCTTGATAATCGCGCCCTCGGGCGCGAGGTTGCCGTAGAGAACGCCGATGCCCGGCTCGGTCATGACGGGGTTATCCAGACTGTGGATCACGTCGGAGTTGTAAACGACGGCGTTTTCCACGTTCTCGCGGACGGTCTTGCCGGTGACGGTCAGGCAGTCGCCGTCGATCTTGGGGAGCAGCTGCTTGAGCATCGCGGAGGTGCCGCCGGCGAGGTCGAAGTCCTTGAGGTTATACATGCCGCTCGGCGCGAGGTGGGAGAGCAGCGGAATGTTGTTCGACGCCTCGTCAAAGTATTTCCACCACGGAATATCGGTGTAGCCGCACTCGTGGGCGATCGCGGGGATATGGAGGATCAGGTTGGAGGAAGCGGCGACCGCCATATCCAGCTTGATCGCGTTCTTCACGGCCTCAACGGTCATGATCTTGCGGGCGGTGATGCCCTCGTCAACGAGGTTCATGATCTGCTTGCCGGCGCGGTAGGCGGTCAGGCAGATCTGGCTGGAAACGGCGGAGGTGGAGGAGTTGTTCGGCAGGGTCATACCGAGCGCCTCCGCGATCATGCACATGCTGTTCGCGGTGGTCATCGAGGTGCAGCCGCCGCAGATGCCCCAGCTGTGCGCGATCAGGTCGTTATAGACGTCCATGTCCATCTTGCCGGCCTTGGCCGTGCCGACCTTGTCCTGGGCGTGGATATGGAGCACTTCCTTGCCTCTGTCCTGGCCGAGGGGCATATAGCCGCCGGTCACGATGATCGTCGGAATGTCCAGACGGGCCGCCGCCATCAGATAGCCGGGAACGATGGAGTCGCAGGTGCAGAGCATGACCATCCCGTCGAAGAAGTTGCCTTCCACGGTGATCTCGACCTGGTCGGCGATGGAGTTACGGGAGGGGACCTCGATATACTTGGGGTCTTTGAGGACCATTCCGTCGCAGATGCCGGTGGTCATCACCTCGAGCGGCAGGCCGCCCGCCTCGCGGATGCCCTGTTTCACTCTCTCGGCGAGCTTGTTGAGATGGACGTGGCCGGGGTTGTACTCGTTCCAGGAGTTCACAACGCCGATCAGCGGGCGGTGCAGCTCCTCCTCGGAGTAGCCCATTCCCAGCATCAGACCGCGGCGGCATTCCTCCGCTTCGCCGAACTCCCAGCAGGAGCGCATATCTTCGTACTTTTTCTTTTTCAGCATGGTTTTGTACCTCTTTCTGTATGTAAAATTATTTCTTTTTCGTGCCCTGGTCGGCAAAATGGGGTTCAAAGGCGTGCTCCCAGCTCGGTTTGATGTCGTAGGCGTTGATCGGGCTGCCGTCGTCGAGCATCTTGTCGATGCAGCCGTCGACCGACTGTCCGCCGTCGATCACCAGCGTCTCGCCGACGATGAAGCGGCTCTTTTTCTCGTCCGCGAGGAAGAGCATGGCGGGGGTGATATCGTCCACGCTGCCGAGGAACCCGGCGGGGATCTTCCGCAGGAACCCTTCCTCCAGATCGGACTTGCTGTACCGGTCGGTCGCCTTCGTCGCGATGAAGCCGGGAGCGATGCCGTTGACGCGGATGCCGTAGTGGATCGCCTCGATGCCGAGGTTCTTGGTGAACATATTCAGGCCGGCCTTCGCCGCCGCGTAGGGAAGCACTCTTCTTCTGACCCACGGGATCAGGCTGTGGACGGAGCTGACGTTGATGATCGCGCCGTGGATGCCGTTTTCGATCATATTGATCATCGCGTAATGGGAGAGATAGGCAGCTGCGTTGAGGTTGAGCTTGATCTGGGAATCCCAGTAGTCCATCGGCATCTTGTCAAAGCCGCCCTCGGGGATGGTGAGGGCGCCGCCGGCGTTGTTGATCAGCACGTCGATCGTGCCGAACTTGGCGAGGAAGTCCTCCATCATCTTTTTGCAGACGTCGTGCTCGCCGACGTCGCCGCCGAGGAGGATCGTTTCGACCCCGTACGTTTCGCATTCCGCGGCGATCGCTTTCGCGCCGTCGGGGTTTTTGTTGTAGGTCACGCCCACGTTGTAGCCTTCTTTCGCGAAGGCGATCGCGGTTGCGGCTCCGATCCCGTGGGAGGAGCCGGTGATCAGTACGTTCTTGCTCATGTCATGCCCTTTCTTTTTTGATTTCTTTGATATGGGAGTCCACCGTCAGCAGCGCGAGGAAGAGATAGGAGGGATGGACGCCGTGCACCGCGTCGATCAGCGCCTCGGCGATCTCCGGCTCGCTCTTTCCGCCGTCATGCATCGCGCGGATGAAGCCGTCGTAGAAGGCGACGAGCTCCAGGCAGGTCTCCAGATACTTTGTCACGTTTTCCCGGCCGAAGGCGGAGATGCCGACGGGGTTGTAGTCGTGCCCGGTGACGAGGTTATCCGCGCCGAGGTCAAGGAGCCGCCGCAGCGTTGCCCGGTAGGAGGGGAGATCCATATAAAGCGCCATCCCCTGACTGTCCGTTCCGTTCGCCTGGAGGGAGTCGCCGCAGATGAGCGTGCCCGTCACGGTGTCGAGCCAGCAGACGGTGTCGGTGTCGTGCCCCGCGGCGGGGATCAGACGGAAGCGGCCCGCGACGGTCGCGTAGTCCCCGATCACCTCGTCCGGCTCGATGCCGGTCAGCCCGGCGGAGGGAGCGGGACTGTATTCCGGGAAGACCGCGCGGATCGCCTTGTTGTATTTCAGCGGGTCGCGCATCTTCGGCAGGGATTTTTCGTAGCACCAGATCTTCACGGAGGGGGCGAGCTCGCGGATCCTCGCGTGCCCGCCGACGTGGTCGCCGTGCGTGTGCGTGCAGAGCAGATCCGAGAGATCGGAAAGGGAAAGACCCATCTCCGCAAGGGCGGGAACGATCGTGTCGTCCACCCGTTCCTTCTGGTTGGAGGAGTCGATCAGCACCTTCCGGCCGGAGCCGTCCGCCTCGCCCGTGCAGAGGATCACGCCCGTCCACACGTTGGAAAACGGCACCTTGAGGAGATAGAGGTCGCCGACGATCTTTTCAAACTTGTTCATGTCCTTATTTCCTCTGGATGGAACGGATCTTTGCCACGATCTTTTCGGCGTTCGCCTTGATCTCGTCGTAGTCGCAGGTCCCCTTCGTCGGGTTGACGAGGGCGGTCCCGAGGGAGACGGCGTAGGCGCCGTCCTTGAACCACGCCTCGATGTTGTCGATGTTCACGCCGCCGACGGGGATGCAGCGCGCCTGCGGGAGGGGACCCATCACCGCTTTGATGAAGCCGATGCCCACGGCGCTCGCCGGGAAGACCTTGACGATATCGCAGCCCGCGTCCATCGCCGCCACGATCTCGTTGAAGGTCTGCACGCCGGGCATATAGGCGATGCTGTACCGGTTGCACATTTTGGCGACTTCGAGATTGAAGTTCGGCGCAAGGATGAAGGAAGCGCCGGCAAGGATGGTCTGCCGCGCCGTCTCGGGGTCGAGGACGGTGCCGGCGCCGACGTAGGCGTCGAGATGCTTTTCCTCGATCTCCTTCGCGATCGTCGAGATGATGTTCAGCGCGCCGGGGGTGGTCATCGAGATCTCAAGGATCGTCACGCCGCCGTCCATGATCGCGCGCGCCCGCACCATCGCGTCCTTTTCGTTGTTGTCCCGGACGATGCCGACCAGACCGTACTTGTGCATATTCCGGATCACGCTGTGTTTCAGGATTTCCATAACAGTCTCCTTTCGCTTTTGGCGTTTGTTATCTCTGGATACGGCCGTTGCCGCTGCCGGCGATCAGGGTCTCCACGTCCTCTTTGCCGTAACGGACGAAGTCGCCGTAGATGGTATGCTTGAGGGCGGAACCGCCGATCGCGTAGTTGATGATCTTCTCATAGTCCTCGCCGTAGTGGCGGAAGGCGTAGATCAGCGAACCGCCGAAGCTGTCGCCGCCGCCGATGCGGTCGACGATATCGGTGATCGCGTACTTGCGGCTCTGGTAGAAGCCCTCTCTCGTCGCCAGCACGCCGGACCAGTTGTTGATATCGGCGCTCACGCTCTCGCGCAAGCTGACGGCAAGGGCCTTGACGTTCGGGTAGTCCCGCATGATGATATCCGCCAGCTCCTTATATTTGGAAACGTCCAGCTTGCCGGCGTCCACGCCGGTCTCCATCCGGATGCCGAGGCACTTCTGGCAGTCTTCCTCGTTTGCGATCATCACGTCGATATACTTTGCGATCTCGGGCATCACCTCGATCGGCTCCTTGCCCCATTTCCACAGTTTTTTGCGGTAGTTGAGGTCGCAGGAGACGGTGATCCCCTTCTTTTTGCACGCCTTCAGCGCTTCCAGCGTGACGTCGCAGAGAGAGGCGGAGAGGGCGGGGGTGATGCCGGTCACGTGGAACCAGTCCGCGTCCTCGAGGGCCTTGTCCCAGTCGATATCGCCGGGCTTGAGGTTGGCGACGGCGGAGTCGGCGCGGTCGTAGAGGACCTTGGAGGGGCGCATATTCGACCCGGTCTGGGTAAAATAAAGCCCCAAACGTCCGCCTTCCACCATTTTCACGTCGTCGGTGCCGACGCCGAAGCGGCGGAGCTCCGCAACGGCGGCGCGGCCGAGATCGTTTGCCGGCAGAGCGGAAACGAAGGAGGCGCGGTCGCCGTAAGCGGCGACGGCAACGGCCACGTTTGCTTCCGCGCCGCCGAAGGTGGCGACGAAGTTCGGGGTCTGGAGGATCACCTCGCGGCCGGGAGGCGTGAGGCGAAGCATCAATTCGCCGAAGGTAACGACTTTTTTCATTTGCATTTCTCCTTGCTATTCGCCGTTTATTTTTTGCGAATGGTTTTACAGTTACATTGTATCTCAAACCCTCTCTAAAGTCAATTGAAAAGTTCAGTTTGGTTCGGATATAGGGAAAAGGAGATTGACTTTTCGGAAAAACCCGGAAAATCCCCGGGATCAAGGAAAAAATGGACGCGGAAAACCGAAAAAAACTGTACGATCAGACGACCTTTCTGTAAAAAAGGAGGAGCGGAAAAAAAGCGTCCGTCTTTATTTTTCTGTAATGGCTTTTTCGCTCCCCGGCGGGGGTAAAACAGGATTGTTTTTCAGGAACCGGGCGCGGGGAAAAAAGCATACGCGCCGCCCGTTTCGCATAGGATAGAGCGGATAACGACCGGTCGCAAACAGCCGGACGAAAAGGAGAAACGATATGGATAAAAAATGGGAGAAAAAACCGGACCGGACGGACCGCGCGCCAAAGGAACCCGTTCCCCTCCCGCCGAAGGAGGAAAAAAAGATCAGCCGCGTCGTCTTCGGAGAGCCGGTCTATACCGAGGTCTCGGAGGAGTTCACGCTGCCGGAGTACGAGCCGGAGATCCGCCGGATCCTGCGCGTTTCCGCCCGCGTTCTGCCCTCCGGCCACTATATCGGCGCGGGCAAGGCGGAGTTTGCCGGCGCCGTCCTTTACAGTCTTCTCTATCAGGGTGAGGAAGGGAAGACGGCGGATCTGCCGCTTTCCTCCGAGTATCATATCACCGCCCCCCTCGCCGACGCGGAAAAGGACCTGCGCGTCTTTGCCGAAACGGAGGCGGAAAACACCGTCTGCCGCCCCACCGGCCCCCGCAAGGTCAGCTTCCGCACCCGCCTGAAAAGCCGGATCGAGCAATGGGACGAGGAGACCTTCCCCTCCGTGGAAAGCGCCTCCGGCTCGCCGGAGATGCTTTCCGTCCCCGCCGTTTCCTGCCGCCTGACGCGCGCGACGACCGGCGAGTTCGAGATTGCGGGCGAGGTCGGGCTCGGCGGCGCCCTGCCCCTCGGCTGCGACGGGACGCTCGCCGTCCTCTCCGCCGCGCCCGGCGACGGCTCGGTCAGCGTCAAGGGCGAGCTCTGGGCCAGGATCACGGCGGAGAGGGAGGGGCGGCTCGTTTCTCTATCCAAGCGCTTTCCCTTTGAGGAAACGGCGGAGCTCCCCGGGATAACGCCCTCTTCTTCCTGCCGGGCGTCTGCCCGCTGCTGGTCCTGCCGCGTGGACGGGGAGGAAGGCGCGGAGAGCGCGTACCTCACCGCCGTCTGCGAGGTGGAGATCGAATGCGCGGAAAACGTCGTCTCCCCCGTCGTCACGGACGCCTATCTCGTCGGCTCGCCCTCGGAGGCGGCGAGCGTGAAACGGACCTTCGCCCCCTGCCTCTTCTGCCGCTCCTTCCACGTTTCCGTCAGCGGAAAGAAGGCGGCGGAGGAGGGGCTTTCCCCGGCATACGCCGTCTTCACAGGCGGGGAGGTTTCCCTGTCCGCGCCCGAGGTGCGCGCGGCGGAGATGGTCTTTTCCGGCGCGGCGGTCGTCACCGCCGCCTGCCCCTCGCCCGACGGGGCGGACGCGCCCGCGTCCGCCGTACGGATCGAGCTGCCCTTTCAGGCGAGCGCCCCTCTCGCGGCCGGCGTTTCCTTTTCGGGCGGTCCTCTTTCCGGGGTCTGGAAGGCGCAGCTCACCGGCGTAACCCTCCGCCCGGACGGGGAAAACCTCTCGGTCGAGGCGGAGGTGGAGATCAGCGCCCGCGTGACCGAGGAGCGGACGGTAACGGCGGTCAGCTCGCTTTCCTCCGCCGCCGCCCCGCAGGAGGAAACGCGCCCCGCCGCGATCACCGTGTATTACCCGCGGGACGGGGATACGCTCTGGTCGGTCGCCAAACGCTTTTCCGTCCCGCTCGCCGCGCTGACCGCCTTAAACGGTCTGGACGCCGCCTCCCTGGAACGGGCGGCGATCCCCGAGTCGCTCGACGGGGTCGCCTCCCTCGTCGTGGCGCGCCCCTCCTCCCGCCGCTGAACGACCGGCGCCCCGCGCGGATCCGCGCGGGGCGCCGGTCGTTCCGGGCGTACGCTTGACTTCTCTTTTTTTCTTTGATATACTGGAATTATGAAAGAGAAAACGAAAGTCCGGCCGTCCCCGGACGAAAGAAAAAAACGGAAAAAAGAACGGACGCCGCTCGGCCGCGGGGAGAAACTCCTCTTCGGCTGCTGCGTCTTTTTCGGCGTCTTGATTTTTCTTCTCTTTTTCTCTTACCGGATCCGGCAGTTCATCTTCAGCGAGGGGCTTTCCGCCGCGCTGCTCGCGGATCTGATCTGCGTTTTCTCCCTTTTGCCGCTTTTCTGTTACCGGCCGCTGCGGGAAAAACGCAAAAAGCTCGCCCTCGTCCTGCTCCTCGTCTATTTTTTCCTTGCGCTTTTCTTCTTCGTTACCTTCGTGATCCACGTGTTCCAGACGGTGATCTTCCCCCCGGCGGATACGCCGCTCTCCGAGCTTTCCGCCGATCCGGTGATCCTTGTCTTCGGCGCCAAGATCACCGGCTCCGGCCCCGGCGTGCCGCTCCGGCGGCGGCTTGACGCCGCCTGCGAGCTGCTCTCCTCTTTTCCGGACGCCGTCTGCATCGTCAGCGGCGGGCAGGGAGCGGACGAGCCCCGGGCGGAAGCGGAGGTGATGCGGGACTACCTCGTCAGCCGCGGGATCGACCCCGGACGGATCTTCTGCGAGAGCGAGTCCTCCGATACCGTTTCCAATATCGAAAACTCCCTTGCGCTGATGCGGAAAGAAGGCCTTTCCGAGAGGCAGATCGTCTGCGTTTCCACGCGTTTCCATATCCGGCGGATCCTTTCGCTCTTTTCCGAGCGCGGTATGACGCCCGCGGTGATCTCGTCGGATTCTCCCACGGTCGACGCGCTCGTCTTCTCCGTCATCCGCGAGTATTGCTCCCGCCTCAAGCTCGCCCTCGGTGTTTGAACAAAAAACCGCTTTGCCGGCCGGCAAAGCGGTTTTTCTTTTTCAGAGCAGATCGGTCAGGCGGATCACGTCGCCCGCTCCCGTTACAAGGAGCGTGTCGCCGGGGGCGAGGGTGGCGGCGAGATGCCGCGCCAGCTCCTCAAAGGAGGGATAGGCGACCGCCCCGGGGATCGCCTCTGCCAGTTTTTCGGAGGAAACGCCGAGGGTATCCGTTTCCCGCGCGGCGTAGATCGGGAGGAGACAGACCTCGTCCGCGCCGGCGAGCGCCGCGGCGAATTCGTCGAACAGCTCCGCCGTCCGCGAGTAGGTGTGCGGCTGGAAGGCGCATACCACCCGGCGGCAGCCGGTCGCCTTCGCCGCGCGGAGGGTGGCGGCGATCTCGGTCGGGTGGTGGGCGTAGTCCTCGAACACCGCGGCGCCGTTCACCGTTTTTTTGTATTCCATCCGGCGTTTCGCACCCGTAAAGCCGGAGAGGGCGGCGGCGGCCTTTTCGCGGTCCGCGCCGCACAGCTCGCAGGAGGCGAACGCCGCGAGCGCGTTGTAGACGTTATGCTCTCCGGGAACGGAGAGGGAAGCGGGAAAGACCGCACCGTCCGGGGCGACGATCTCAAAGGAGGGGCGGCCGTTTTGCAGCGTGATCTCCCGCGCCCGCCAGTCCGCCGTTTCCGCCAGACCGAAGGTGCGGCAGGGAAGACCCGCAAGCGCCTCTCGGACGGAGGGATCGTCCGCGTTGGCAAGTACCGCGCCGCCCTGCGCCAGCGCCAGCTCCGCGTAGCGGCGGAAGGAGGCGCGGATCGCGGCGAGGTCGGCAAAGTAGTCGCCGTGATCAAACTCGATATTCAGGATCACCGCCGTCGTCGGGCAGAAGGAGAGGAAATTGTCCATGTATTCGCAGGCTTCAAAGATAAAGTTCTCTTTTCCGCCGATGCGGTAGGCGCCGCCCAGCTCCCCGTATTCGGCGCCGGAAACGACGGTTGGGTCAAGCCCGCAGGCCAGCGCGAGATGGGACGCCATCGAAACGGCCGTGGATTTTCCGTGCGAGCCGGAAAAGCCCACGCGATGCCGGTAGCCGCTCATGATATAGCCGAGGAAGTCGGCGCGGGAAACGAGGAAAAGCCCCCGGCGCACCGCCTCCTTGTATTCGGGATTATCGGGGGAGATGGCGACGGTGTAAACGAACACGCCCGCGTCCCCGAGGTTCTCCGCGTCGTGCCGGTAGACGATCCGGATCCCCTCCTCCTCCAGCCGGCGGGTAAGGGGGGAGGGCTTGCGGTCCGAGCCGGAAACGGTAAAGCCCCGCAGCCGGGCGATATGCGCCAGAGAGGACATGTGGATCCCGCCGATCCCGCAGAAAAAGAGGCGTTTTTCCTTTTGCAGCGCGGCGGCGATCGCCCCGGCTCCGTGCCGCGTGTTGGGGAGCGACATGATAAGACCTCCTGAATTAACAAAAAGTTCAAAAAAAATTTACTTTACGTCGCAATTTGTCTTTGTTTTGTTCGCATACTTTCTTTTTCGCTACGATATAATAAAAACAGTTGCAGACCGCATCAGCTTCGTTTGGAGGAAGAAAAAATGGAAATCACAGATATCAAAGTCAGAAAACTGTTTGACGGCGGTCCGATGAAGGCGATCGTTTCCGTCACCTTTGACGGGCAGCTTGCGCTCCACGACGTCAAAGTGATCAACGCGAGGGACAAGGTTTTTATCGTGATGCCGAGCCGCAAAAATCCGGACGGGACGTACCGCGATATCGTACATCCCATCAACTCGGAGTTCCGGAAAAATCTGGAAGACCAGGTGATCGAAGCGTACAACCGCGAGCTTGCCATCGAAGAAGCGAGAAAAGAGCTGGCGGGCGATTTTGACACCGCCGCCTACGCGGCCGAGGCCGAAAACACCGCGGCCCCCGCGTTCGGCGCCGACGGTGAGACGACGGATCTCTGATCCTTTACCAGTATACACCGCAGCGCGTCCGCTGTCAACGAAAAAAGCCGCTTATCCAAGCGGCTTTTTCTTTTACGCGTCTTTCTTTTCTTCTTCCGGCTTTACGATCAGTTTCCCGTCGTAATAACCGCAGGCGGGGCAAACGCGATGGGGCTGCGTATACTCGCCGCAGTTCTTGCATCTGACCACGCTGGGCGTATTGAGCTTCCAGACGTTGGAGCGTCTTTTGTCTCTGCGCGCTTTGGACGTTTTTCTCTTCGGGACAGCCATTCTTCACACCTCCTCGATAGCGGACGACCGCATCGTACTTTTTCAGTTTGTTTTTTCGGGGTTTTCCTCGTCGGGGAAGCGCATCGTGCGCAATACGTCCCAACGGGGATCGTGCGTGTCTTTTTTGCAGCCGCAGTCGCCGCCGGAAAGCGGCTTGCCGCAGACGGGACAAAGACCGGGGCAGTCGGGAGAACAGAGCACCTTCTCGGGGAAATGGCAGATGATCGCATCGGAAAGGGAAGGCGTGAGGTCGAGCATTCCCCGCTCGGCGATCAGATATTCGTCCGAATAATCCGCGATCTCCTCTTCATTGGAGAGAGTGCCCTTTTCGGCTACCGTGCGTTCCATTCCGAACTCCAGCGTCCCCGCGACGGGCTCGAGGCATCGGGCGCATTCGCCCTGCCACGGCACCGTGACGGAAAGCGTGAGGCGGAGACATCCCGCGGGACCGGCGATCCTCCCGGATGCGTGCGCATCCTCGGAAAAGACGACGCCGGCAAGGGCGACCGGCGGCTCCGGACCGAGCTCCGGCCGAAAAGAAAAGTCAAGATCCATCCCGCCCGTTCTTTCGGCGAGAAGTTCCTTGATATCGACCGTCATAGCATCCTCCGGACCGTTTTTACCGGTATGCAAAATAGGGCAAATGTTATTATACACACAACTTTTTCGCTTGTCAAGGTTTTTGCGGCGGGATTTTTTATTTTTCTTTCTTTACAACCCTTTCGCCGCGTGGTACAATCAAAGAAAAAACGGGAGAAAACGATGGCAAAACGGGAAAGACAGAAAGCGAAGCTCCTGTATCTGCAAAAGATCTTTCTGGAGCGGACGGACGAGGAGCATCCGCTTTCCACGGCGGCGCTGATCGCGGCGCTGGAGGAGTACGGCGTTTCCGCGGAACGCAAAAGCATTTACAGCGACATAGCGGAGCTGTGCGCCTTCGGGATGGATATCGTCCGTACGCCGGAGCGCGCGGGCGGGTATTATCTCGCCTCCCGCGAGTTCGAAACGGCGGAGCTCAAGCTCCTCGTCGACGCCGCGCAGTCCTCCCGCTTTATCACGAAGAAAAAGACGGAGGTCCTGATCCGCAAGCTGGAAGGGCTTGCCGGCCGGCGCGACAAGAGCAAGCTGGAGCGGCAGGTCTTCGTCTCCAACCGCATCAAAACGATGAACGAGAGCGTTTTTTACGCGGTCGACGCTCTGCACGAGGCGATCAGCGAGGATCGCTGCGTTTCCTTCCTTTATTACGACTGGAACGAAAAAAAGGAAAAGGTCGCCCGCCACGGGGGCAGGGAATACCTGGTCAGCCCCCTCTCTCTCATCTGGGACGACGAAAACTACTATCTCGCCGCCGTCGACCGGCGGGACGGCGTTCTCAAAAACTACCGCGTCGACCGGATGGCGCGGCTCCGCGTCCGCCCGGAACGGCGGGAAAAGAAGGAGCTTTCAAAAAGCTTCGATCCCGCCCTCTACTCCAAACGGATGTTCGGGATGTACGGCGGGGAGGTGGAAACGGTCCTTCTGCGGTGCGAGAACCGGATGGCAAACGTCATCATCGACCGCTTCGGGACCGAGCCGCCCTTCCTCTGCCGCAAGGAAGGAACCTTCGACGCGCCGGTCAGCGTGGCGGTCAGCCCCCTCTTTCTCGCCTGGATCATCAACTTCGGCGGCGCGATCGAGATCCTCTCCCCCGGCTGGGTGCGGGAGGAACTGGTCAAGCTCGCGCGGGAAGCGGCGGCCGCCCACACGGGCGAGCCGGAGGAGGAGCGCTGACGGGTTTTCCCGCCGCCCTTTACAAACGCGCTTTTTTGTGATAAAATAAGACAACGTTTTTCTTTTTTTCGGAGGAAAGATGGAAGTCAAGGTCAAAAAACTTACCGAAAGGGCAAAACTCCCCGTTTACGCCAGCGAGAACGCGGCGGCGGCGGATCTTTGCTCGGCGGAGGGGGAAACGGTCACGCTCTCTCCGGGGGAGACGCGGCTCTTTCACACCGGGCTCGCGCTGGAGATCCCCGCGGGGTACGCCGGGTTTGTGTACGCGCGCAGCGGGCTTGCCTCCAAGCGCGGTCTCGCGCCGGCGAACAAGGTCGGCGTGATCGACGCGGACTACCGCGGCGAGGTGCTCGTCGCCCTCCATAACCACGGTCTTTCCGAAGCGGCGGTCGAGCCGGGGGAGCGGATCGCGCAGCTCGTGATCGCCGAAACGCCGCGCGTTTCCTTTGCGGAAGCGAGCGAGCTCTCCGATACCGTCCGCGGCGCCGGGGGCTTCGGCTCCACGGGCCGGACCTGACGGAGAAGCCGCTATGTTTGATACCCTTTTTACAGGCGCCCGTCTCTTTGACGGGGAACGCTTTTTTAACGGCTCTCTCGCCGTCAAAGCGGGAAAGATCGCCGCGATCGGCGATCCGGCGCCGGAGAAGGCGGCGCAGACGGTCGACTGCGCCGGACTTACGCTCACCCCCGGCCTGATCGACGCGCACCTGCATTTTGCCGGTACCTCGGAGATCGACGCGGACCCCGCCCTCGCCTGCCTGCCTTACGGCGTGACGGCGGCCGTTGACGCCGGCGGCGCGGGGGAGAACACGCTGGAGGCCTGCGGCGTGCTGCGGCGCCGCCCGATCGGGGCGAAATACTTTCTCAACGTCTGTTCCGCCGGTTTTTCCTCGCTGCGCGCCTACCCGGAGAACGTCGATCCCGCCTGCTGGAAGGAGGATCGCATCGCGCTTCTCTTCGAGCGGTACCCGGACGCGCTTTGCGGGCTCAAGATCCGCATGGGCCGGGAGTGCGCCGCGGATACCCGCCCCGTCGCCGAGGCGGCGCGGCTTGCCCGCTCGCTCAAAACCCGCCTGATGGTCCACGTTTCCGCTCCCGCCATGCCGGCGGGGGAGATCGCCGACCTGCTCGGCGAGGGCGATATCTTTACTCATACCTATCAGGGGCGCGGCAACGGGATCCTGCTGCCGGACGGAACGCTCGACCCGCGCGTGAGGGCGGCAAGGGAGCGCGGCGTGCTCTTCGACGTCGGAGACGCCCGCGTGCATTTTGCCTTCTCCGTCTTCCGGCGCGCCGCCGGGGAGGGCTTTTTCCCCGATACCGCGGGCAGCGACGTGACCGACCGCGGCCTGTGCGTTCCCGGCGCCTTCTCGCTCCCCGTCGTTGTTTCCAAGCTCGTTACCCTCGGGATGGACGAGGCGGCCGCCCTGCGCGCCGCGACCTCGCGCCCCGCGGAGATCTTCGGCTTTTCCGGCGGACGGCTGCGCGTCGGCGCCGACGCCGATCTCGCCGTTTTCGCCGTTCTCTCCGGCGTCGGCTCCTTTACCGACTCCGCCGGGGACCGGATCCCCGCAAGCTACCTCCTTTCTCCCCGTTTGACCATGCGGCGGGGAGCGCTCGTCTGGCGCAGCGTGGAATGGATGGGCTGACGCCCGAAACAAGACGAAAGGAAGGAAAACTCAAAATGCAAAAACCGGATATGAAGAAGATCAAAAAAAGATGGGGCGACCGCAAGGACGGCAGACTGCTGCGGGATACCGACTCGATGCATCTGATTATTCCGATGCTGTTCCCCGACCGCTGCAACAACGAGGCGTTCATCTCCGAGACGATCGATCTCACCAACCTCAACGCCTGGCTCGCCGCCCACAACCCGACCGAGGACGGCTTTCCCTATAAGCTCTTCCACGTGATCGTCTCGGCGGTCTTGAAGACGGTGATCCACCGCCCGCTGATGAACCGCTTTATCGCGAATAAAAACCTCTACGAGCGCAACTGGGTCTCCGCCTCCTTCACGGTCAAAAAAGAGTTTGCCGATCACGGCGGAGAGGCGCTCGCTATCCTCTACGCAGACGGCGAGGATACGATCGGGACCGTCCGCGAAAAGATCCGCGATCAGGTCCGCTCCTGCCGCAGCGACACGGTCGACGCCTCCACCGGCGTGATGGACGCCCTGCAAAAGCTCCCGCGGTTTCTCGTCAAAGCGATCGTCGCCTTCATGAGGATGCTTGACCGCCACGGCAAGGTGCCGCAGTCGATGATCGATTCCGATCCCTACTACGCCTCCGTCCTCCTCTCCAACCTCGGCAGCATCAAGCTGAAAGCCGGCTATCACCACCTCGCCAACTGGGGCACGACCTCCTGCTTCTGCGTGATCGGGGAAAAGAAGATGCGCCCCGTCTTCGATGAAAACGGGAACGCCGAGATGCGCGATACCGTCACCCTCGGGCTGACGGTGGACGAGCGGATCGCGGACGGCTACTACTTTTCCAAATCCGTCCGGCTCCTCAAAAAACTGCTCGAAAACCCGGAGCTGCTGGAGCTGCCCTTCTCGACCGAAGTGGATTACTGAAAACGAAAAAAACGAGCCGACCGCGGTCGGCTCGTTTTTCTTTTTTATGTTTCGTCGGGAAGGGAAAGGGTCCGCTTTGCCCGGATCTTTTTGTCGATCGCGTTGACGACCCAGACGGCGAAGAACCCGATCGCGATCCCGAGGATCACGGCGGCGAAGACGTCGGTCGGGTAATGAACGTAGAGGTAAAGCCGGGAAAAGGCGATCAGAACGGCGAGGACGAGAGCCGCCCAGCCGAAGCGCTTGCGGTCGCGGATCATCAGCGCCGTCGCGACCTCAAAGGAGGCGATCGTGTGCCCGGAGGGGAAGGAAAAGTCCTTCTCCGGCGGAACGATCAGGGTGATCGCCTCGTGCCACGCCGTATTCTCATACGGCCGGATGCGGGCGACGAGGGGCTTGAGGCCGAGATTGCAGAGAAAGAGTCCCGCCGTCAGCGCGACGGCGCACATCAGCCCGGTTTTCCGGGTTTTTTTGAAGCAGATCAAAACGAGGGCGACGATGATCCAGCCGATGCCGGAGTGGGCAAACTCGGAAATCACCGGCATTACCGCGTCGAGAAATCCGCAGCGCCAGTGCTCGGCGATATAGTCGAGGATCGCGTAGTCAAAGCGGTAGATGGCGTCTATCATTGCGCTTTCATCCCTTCGGAGCTGGTCACCCAGTCGTAAATCAGGTACTGTCCGTCCACCTTGTGGAGGTAAACGATGAAGTCCACGTGGTCGGTATAGAGCTGGTTATTGTAGCCGATCAGCGTGTGCAGCATCGAAACGTGGCAGGAGAACTCGTGGTCGTTGTAGGCGTAAAAATCCTCCGCCGTCTGCTCGGTAAAGTTGTACCCCTTGTGCTCCCAGACGAAGGCGAGCGAATAGCTCTGCTCGCGGATGCTTGCCCACAGATCGGATTTCTGGTCGAAGTAGGCGGCAAACTCGGAGATCGCGCCGTCGTTCTGCATCCGGGCGGAATACCGTTCGATCGCGTGGATCACGTAGTCGGCGTACTGCTGGCGGAGATCCTCCCGGTACACGAGTTCGGCGGAAAAGAGGTTCTTTTCCTCGTCGTAGACGACGGGCTGGATCTCTCCGTGCAGATCCGTGACCTTCAGAGAGTCTGTCGTAACCTTGCCAAAGAGCCCTTCGAGATAGTAGGCGACGTAAACGACCCCGTCCTCCAGCTTTTCCAGATGCGCGGAGCTGTCCGTTTTCTCATAGACGTCGGGCAGGCGGTACTCCTCGCCGAGCAGAACGCCGTTGAGCGTTACTTTGGAGGAGAGGGGCGCGTAGACCGTGACGCTCTCGTGCGGCGCGGCGTAGAGAAAGAGGGAGGAAAAGCCGTACTGATCGTAGCCGCTGCGGCTTTTCTTGCCGGTGTGGCTCAAGGTGAACTCCGCGACCTTCTTGTCGCCGACCTTCACGATATATCGCAGATCCCCCTTCGCGTTGAAGGCGTCGACAAAGTACTTCGTGAGGTGGGAGAAGTTCATTTTCACGGTTTCCTGTTCGGCGGAAACGCCGGTGGAGATCGCGCTGTAAGAGAGCTCGCCCTCCCCGACGAGGGACTTCAGATAGTTTTCCATATCCGCTTCCGTCTCAAAGGGGGAGACGGTCGGCTTGGTGATCTCCTCCTCGCCGATCTTGTAGGAGACGGCGGCGTCCCGGAGGATCGCCTTGATATCCAGCGGAGAGAAGTATTTCTGATAGATCTCTTCCGCCACGTACTTCGGCTGTACTTCCTCGTACTCCCGCAAAAAAGTCTTGACCTTGATATTCAGCGCAAACAGAAACAGTCCCGCCAGAAGGAGGAGAAAAAGGGGGATCGTCCAAAACAGACTGAACCTCTTTTTCCCTTCGGAGGTCCGTTTCGCTCCCGGCGCGCCGCGGGAGGGGCGGCGGCGGATCTCGTTTGTCTCGTTCATCTTATTTCACCTCGGTTCCGTCAGTGCGAAGCAGAAACCAAAAAGTAGGAGGGCATCTTGCGCGGCGGCGTGAACGCCTTATACTTGTTGACAAGCCCCATCTTCTGGTAATCGTCGAGCGAGTTGTAGTCGATCCCGAGGATATCCCAGTAGTCGCGGTAGTACATCATGGCGGAGGAGCCGCCGTCAAGGAGTCCCGCGGTCACGGCGCCGTAGCGGATCATCATGTCGATCACGTCGTTGCGGGTCGCGCCGAGACTGGAGGCGGAGCGCCCGTCCGTGGTGAGCAGGATGACCGTGCCGTCCGCCCGCTGACCGATCGCGGTGCGCTGCGCCCGGGCGATATTGTCCGGCGCGTAGAAGGTCTTTACGTTCGTTCCGTCGTTCTGGATCAGCGTGTTGTCCCATTGGAAGGAAACGCCGTCCCGGATGCCGAGCGCCTCGGCTTCCGCCCGCGTCATCCCTTCCTGGACGATCAGCTTGTTGTTGCGGTCAAAGCCGAAGAAGGTGTGGGTGACGATCCCGTCGTACCAGACCTCTTTTCCGAGGGAGAAGGTGATGCCGATCGGCAGATCGCCCGTCCCCTGGCCGCCGTTGTCCTGATATTCGCCCGCGTTGATCGCCGCCACGACGGGGGCGTCCGCGGCGCTGTATTTTTCCACGGCGTCAAAGATGCGGATCCCCGCGCCGCTCTGGAACTGCGCCACCCCGACGAAAACGCGGGAGGGGTCCTTGACGAGCATGATATACGCCTTGTAGCTCGGGCCGTTGACGGTAAAGTAGAGGATCCCGTCGTGCGCCTGCGACCAGTCCGGCTCGCTTGACGTTTCCTCGCCGCCCACCTGGCCCTTTTTGTATTCGCTGTACTGGTCAAGCGGGATCACGTCGGGGACGGTCACGTGGCTCGCTTCATCGATGGCTTTTACCGTCTCCTGATCGAGGAAGAGCCCGGGGACCCACTTGGTCGCGCTGGCCTGCAAGGCGGAAAGGACCAGCTGATCCCGCATCGTCGCGCTGGGGCCGTTGGCGATCGTGGCGCAGACGGAGAGCAGCCCGCCGACAAGGATCACGATCAGCGTCAGCAGGATCACAAGCGTCCGTCCGATCGTGCGCCCTCCGGCAGTAAAGCGTTCTTCCGAACACATAGAAGACGGGATAGAGTTGAAATCGTGCTGCATGATCAGCTGTACGATGATGAAGAAAGGCAAAATAGAAAGAACAAGAAAGAGGATGCCATTGCTTGAAGAACGAAGGTTTCTTCTCTCAAATTCTTCTTTTATACTCAAACCGCGAGTATAAGACCAATAAATGGAATAAAAGGGGATAAGCATGAGGCATAAAGATTCTGCAAAAGCGCTGGAATAATCACCTTTTAACGCTTTGTTGTTTTTTACTAACAAGTAATCCAAATACAAAGTGTAAAAGCCAAACGTTAACAAATTGAATAGAACGATAACAGGGATGCTTCTTTTTTGAATAGTCATTTTTTGGGACGAAGAGGAGGCAGAATAATGTGCGGCTTTGAGAGGATTGGAAGAAAGATGGATTTTACGGCGGATCGATCCGGTTGTTGAAATGCTATCCCTTGTAACAGAGGAGGACCTGCTCTTGCCGCCTTCGGCAGGGCGGTTGTTGCCGGTAGGATTCATTGCGTGTGTTTCCTTTCTTGATTGGATTGGGCAAAGAGGTCAATCGCGGAAGACCCAGTTTTTCTGGATACGGAAGCTGCAAAGGAAGAGGACCGTATCCGCGATCATCTTGAAGAAGGTAACGAGAAGGGGAAGCTCGGTGCCGAAGAGAAGCTTCAGCAGTTCGACAACCCCCGTGGAGCAGAGGATCAGGCAGACGGCGAGGAGAAAATACCGGGCGAGCGTTACGGCAAAACGCCGTTCCGTTCCGTTCCGGAAGACCAGACCGCGGTTGATGAGGAAATTGACGAAAGCGGAGATCGCCCGCGCGCCGAAGGTGCAGACGAGGACGGCGGAAAGGCCGAGCCGCTCGCCGAAGAAGCGGAACAGGAGATAGAAGGCGAGCAGATCCACCGCGGCGGACGCGGCGGAGCTGAGGCAGTATTTGAGGATAAAGGAATAGATCCGGACGCTGTCCCGCACGGGATGGAAGTGGGAGGCGCGGTTCTCGTCGATATAGACGGTCTCGATCGGCTGCTCCGTGAGGGGCATCTTCATCCGTTTGGCGGAGAGGAGCATATTCGTTTCGTAGTCGTAGCGCTCGCCCTCCACGGTGAGCAGCGGCCCGTAATACCGGCTCGGAAAGGCGCGGAGCCCGGTCTGCGTGTCGCTGATCTTCATGCCGCAGAAAAGCCGGAAGACGATGCTTGTGATGCGGTTGCCCATGCGGGAGCGCCGCGGCACGCCGGGCAGGGAAAAATCCCGCGCGCCGAGCACGCAGGAGTCCGTTTCGCACATCCGCTTCGCGCAGGCGAGAACGTCGCCGGCAAGGTGCTGCCCGTCGCCGTCCGCCGTCACGCAGCCGAGCGAGTCGGGGCGGCTTTCGCTCAGATAGGCGAACGCCGTTTTCAGCGCCGCCCCCTTGCCGCGGTTGACCCCGTGCGTGAGCAGCGTGCAGGCCGGATCCCGTTTCAGTTCGTCAAAGACCGGCGCAAAGCGTTCGCCGCCTCCGTCGTCCACGATCAGAATATCGGTAAAACCCGCTTCCCGCAGGGAGGAGAAGGTTTTTTTCAGTTTTTCGTCCGGTTGATAGGACGGGATCACCACCGTGATCCGGTTGAGATCAAAGTTCATAGTTTTCCCTTTTCAGCGTTTGCGGAAATTGAAAAAGAGGAGAACGCCGGCCGCAAGCAGCGCGGCGGCAAGCAAAACGGCGGCGACCGCCTTGTGTTCCTTCGGCTCGGACGGATCCGCAAAAGAGGCGGCTGCCCGGCGGGATTCCTCCGCCCGGCGGCTTTCCTCGGCGATCCGGCTCTCCTCCGCGGCGCGGGACTCTTCCGCTTTGCGGCTTTCCTCGGCGATCCGGCTCTCCTCCGCGGCGCGGGACTCCTCGTCCGCTTTGCGCTTTGCCTCGGCGGCCTGATCGGCGTAGGTGGTCAGATGCTCAAAGAGATCGTTTTTCTCTTCGTCCGCTCCCACGGCGGAATAGTAAAGTCCGTACTCGCAGGGGGAATAGAAGGGAATATCGGACGCTTTTGCGATCTTCGGCATCCCCTGCCACGGATCGCCCCGCTGTCCGTAATAGATCCAGTTGTAAAACCAGGTCCAGTGCTGGGATTTGTGACAGGCGAACGCGTCCTGCGAAACTTCAAACGCCGTCCGGCCGCCGAAGGCGGCGAGCGGCTCGTCCCAGTTCATCGTGATCTTGTTTTCCCCGTAGAGGTGGAAGTAAATCTTCTGTACCTTGCGGGCGTTTTCCTCCCCCTGTCCGTCGGGGGAGGCGGCGATCCGCCCGCAGGCGTCGATCACGGCCTGCGCCGCCAGCATGTGCGCGCCGTGGCCGTATTCGCCCGCCGTGTCGTGGGTCACGATCAGCTGCGGATGCGTTTTCTCCGCCGTTTTCACGACGAAATCGACGACCGCGTCGTAGCCGTACCCCTGCCAGGCGAGGACCTGCTTCGCCGCGTCGAGGGATTCGCTGTAAAGATCGGGGAAGTCGGAGAGGATCGGGTAGCAGCGCACGCCCATCTCCCAGAGACCGTTGAGAAGTTCGTGGTTGCGGTAGTTTTCGGTCGCGGTGTGGTTGGTCAGATACGCCACCTGCACGGTAAGCCCCCGCGCGGTGTAGTAAGGGAGAAGCCCCGCAAAAAAGAGGGTGTCGTCGTCGCTGTGCGCGGAGATGAGGAGGAGATCCGCGTTTTCCGCCGGCTCGCTCCAGTTCTGGCAGAAGGAGGGAAGCTCCCCGTCAGAAAAGAGCCAAACGTCGGTCAGTCCGCACCCGGGATCGGCAAAGGTCAGGCGGATCTTTTGCGGCAGATAGCCGAACGCCGCTTTAAGATCAAGCGTCTGGTGGAGGCGGGAGGTCGCGGGGAAGGAGCGGCTCGTCTGTCCGTCCTCCACGGTGATCGCGGGCGCCGCCTTCTCCGTCGTCAGGTAGATCGCGGCGTAGCCCTTTTCGTTTTCCGCCGTCAGGGCGAATTCGGCGGTCAGACCCGCCGCCGTTCTGTGGTTGCGGTCAAGGGCGAGGGAGGCGCCGTCCGCGCCGGAGAGCGCCGCGTCCGCGCTGAGATCCTCGGCGGGGGAAAGCGCGTTTGCCCGCCGCGCGGCGCCGCCCGCCGGGAAAAAGAGGAAAAGCGCCAAAAGGCCGATCAAAATGACCGAAACGAGAGGTTTGCTTTTGATACGCACGAGTGTGGAAAAATCCTTGTTCCGTCCGCCGGAGCGCCATCCGCCGCAGGGAAGGGCCGCCCGGCGCCGTCAAGGATCCGCCTCCTTTCCGCTCTGTTCTTGTTCTACCGATTCGGGAGGGATCGTCTCAACTGTCATATAGACATACTGTAATTTATCATATACTATTCTGCAAAAAAAATCAATCCTTATTCGCGATTTTTCCGCGGCAAAAAGATCTCCCCTTTTCACGCTTTGACAGGATCCGACAGGGGGGACGTGCTATCTTTTTGGCAAGCCA